>SKSS01000028.1 GCA_007122875.1 Salinarchaeum sp.
AACGTCGTGGCGCGCTCGACCGGTTCACTCTCGATCGCATCGGCGACCCGCTCGACAGCCGCGGGGTCGTCCCCGCGAATGCCGTGAAGGACCGGCCCGGGCGCGTTCGGGACGCAGACGGTCTCGCCTTCTTCTCGATCGACCGTATCCCAGACGGCCGGATACGCGGCGTCCGCGGCGTCGAATATCGAGTCCTCGTCGACGCTCCGCTGGGTTCCCCGGCGCTCGGACTCGCGGTAGGAGAGCCGCTCGTACGTCCACTCGTCGAACGCCGCCCACGCGCCGACTGCTGCGACCGCGCCGATCAGCCCCCGGCCGACGCCCCACCCCCGATACCGGTAGCCGTGAGCGTCGATCAGCGAGCGCGCCTCGTCGAGGTCGAGCAGTTCGCGGATGGCCCGCCGGGCGAACGTTACCACTGTGTCGGGGGCGTCCACGGGGCCGTGATCGGCGACGACGAGCCCCGGATGGGTGTCCGGATCGTCCGTCCGGGCCGCCCCCAGTTCCTCCTGTGCAATGGTGAACATCGCGTCGAGGTCGAGATCGGCGGCGGACCGATCGACGTGAACCGCGACCGCGGCGTTTCCGCGGGTCTTGTGCGGGACTGCGGGGTTGAGCCGAACGAGGAGCCGGCGGTCGACGGAGACGCCGCGCTCGTCGAGGCGGTCGGCGATCCGCGCCGCCCGGTAGGTCGTACACCCGCCGTCCTGACGGGAATCGGTATCGTCGAGCGCCACGACGACCATGCACGGGATAGCGACCCGAACCCGATGGACGTTTCGCTCCCGGTTGGTCGTCGTATCTCAATCTACTCCAGCCGGGCCGATCGTCGTATATCAATCTACTCCCGGCAATTTCGCGAATCGCCAGACCGCACCGAGTTGGCGTCGGCACAACACCTATATGGGATGACTCGCTTAGTTTTGGTAGGCAATGAGCCGATCAGCACTGGTCGAGAACGTCACCGCGATGCTCGCAGACGCGGGGTTCACGGTGAGCGACCGGTGTGCGATTCGTCCCAAGAGCTTCGACCTGGCGGCTCGCCGGGGCGACGATCTGGTGCTGCTGAAGATCCTGGGCAACGTCGACGCGTTCGATGCGGCGACTGGCCTGGAGATGCGGCGACTGGGCGAGTTTTTGGGGGCGACGCCGCTGGTCCTCGGACTGCAGACTCGCGACGAGGGGCTCAAAGAGGGCGTCATCTACTTCCGACACGGCGTTCCGGTCCTCAGCCCGGACACGGCGATGGACCTGTTCGTCTACGACCTCCCGCCGCTGATCTACGCCGCACCCGGCGGGCTATACGTCAATATCGACGGCGACGTGTTGGCCGACGAGCGCGAACAGCGTGGCTGGAGCCTCGGTCAACTCGCCGAAGAACTCGGCGTCTCCCGTCGAACCGTCTCGAAATACGAAGACGGCATGAACGCCAGTATCGAGGTGGCGACCCAGCTCGAAGAGCTGTTCGGGTCGGGACTGACCCGCCCGGTCGAGGTGTTCGAGGGCGCTGACGAGGTCGGAACTGACGAGGGAAGTCCCGACGAGCACGCCGTCGACGATGAGGATGACGTCGTCGTCGCGGTGTTGCGGCGGGCGGGACTCGCCGTTCACCCGACCAGCCGGGCCCCGTTCACGGCCGTCGGCGAGGACCGCGACGGCGACGCCACACACGTGCTCACGGGCCACTCGCGGTTCACGGAAACCGCAGAAAAACGCGCCCGGATCATGGCGTCGATCAGCCGTGTCGCACGTACTCGTTCGGTGTACGTCGTCGATCGTGCCGCCCGCGACGCGGTCGGTGAAACCGCGCTCATCGAGCGTGAGGAGGCCGAATCGATCGCCGATGCGGACGAACTCGACGCCATCATCCGCGAACGGGCGGGTACCGAGCCGGCCTGATCGCGACGAGTCGGTCTTTTGTAGCTGACCGATCAGCGTTTGTCGGTGACCCTAGGCCTCCGCGCCGTCGCCGTACGTCTCCTCTAAGTACGCCACAATGTCGCTGCTCTCCGCCATCCCGTCGACACCGTTCTCCTCGTCGACCAGCACCGGAACGCCCGTCTGGCCGCTGATCGCTTCGACCTCGTCTCGTTCGGCGTGGCTGCTCGGCACCTCGACTGACTCGTACTCGAGGTCGAGCGCCTTGATCGCGTCGGTGACCTTCGCACAGTAGGGGCAGCCGGGCAGTTCGTACAGCGTGAGGTTCGACATCGAACGATGTAGCGAGCGACGGACCAAAAGTGAACGGACTGGGGAAGATCCAGCCGGTGACGCGAGCGTCGACTCGGGAGACCGGATCGTTTATTTCGGCGCGGTTCGGACCGCCGGCCATGCACGACCGGACCACGCGACGAGCGGTGCTCGCCGCCCTGGGTGCCGGAACCCTCGCTGGCTGTCTGGACGCCAACGGCGACGACGTGAACGGCGATGAGCCGACGCCAACCGACACGTCGACGTCCGATCACCCTGAATACGACCATCCCGAACCGAGCGACGATCCCGACTGGCGTCCCGCCGAGGGATCGCCGCTCGACGCCGACGTGGAGGTCGAGGTCCTCGTCGAGAATCTCGAGGTTCCGTGGGACATCGCGTTCGGCGGCGACGATCTGTTCATCACCGAGCGCACGGGACGCGTTCTCAGACTCGACAACGGGGAGGTGGCGGCGGTCGCCGAGCCCGCCGACGCGATCGACGCCGGTGCCGTCCACCCCGACGACGAGGACACCTCACCCTGGTGGGTCGCCGGCGGGGAAGGCGGGACGATGGGCGTCGCCACCCACCCCGAGTATCCCGATCCGTCGTACGTGTACGTCTACTACACCGCCGAGGCGGACGACGAGATCGTCAACCGGCTCGCCCGATACGACGTGTCGGCCGACGATCCGGCCGACACTCGGGAAGTCCTCCTTGACGACGTCCCGGCACACAACATTCACAACGGCGGGCGAATTGCGTTTGGCCCGGACGACAACCTGTGGGTGTTGACCGGTGACGCCAGTGAGGAAGACTCCGACGACATTACGAACCCGCGTGATCCAGCCTCGCTCGCCGGGAAGGTACTCCGGCTAACCCCTGACGGTCATCCCGCCCCCGACAACCCGGACTTCGGCGACGACGCCGACCCACGGGTGTTCACGATCGGTCACCGCAACCCGCAGGGGATCGACTGGCTTCCCAGCGGCGTCCCGGTGATCACCGAACACGGTCCGCAGGCTCGCGACGAGGTGAGCGTTCTCACGCCGGGCGGCGATTACGGGTGGGTCGACGCCCGCGGCGGGCCGGACGACGACAGCTACGGAAACTACGCGGAATCCGACTTCGTCTCGCCGCTGGTCAACACCGGTCCAGGAACCACATGGGCACCCTCGGGAGCGACGTTCTACACCGGTAATGCGGTCCCCGAGTGGGAGAATCGGTTCCTCGTGGGTGGGCTGATCTCACAGACGATCTTCGTCGTCACGATCGCACCCAACGCGGCGGACGAACCGACTGCTGACGGGGGCGAACGCTACGACGAGGAGTGGATGGACGATGTCTATCAGGTGACGGCGCACCAGGTTCTCGACGGCGAACTCGGGCGGGTTCGCCACGTTGCTCAGTCGCCGGACGGCGACCTGTATGCGATCACGTCCAACCGGGACGGCCGCGCGGCTGGCGATTTCCCGACCGATCGCGACGACGTGCTCGTTCGGATCACGTCGACGTAGCCTCGCGATCGTTCGAACCGTCCGGTCAACCGAGTGCTCGATCGGTCAGATGAGCGCCCGCGTTCGGACGACGAAGTAGGCGACGAACGCGGCCGCCATGATCCACTGGGCGAGGTGAACGTCGTCCCGGCGGCCGGCGGCGGCCATCACGATCGGATAGGAGATCAACCCGGCGGCGATTCCGTAGGCGATCGAACTGGTAAGCGGCATGATCATGATCGTCAGCGACGCCGGCACCGCGTGGGTCACGTCGTCCCACCGGATGTCGGTGATGTTCCGGAGCATGAACACCGCGACGATCAGGAACGCGACGTAGGGCGCGAACGGCGGGAGAACGGTGATCAGCGGGACGAACGCGAGCGCGGCGAGAAACAGCGCGGCGATCGCGAGCGCCGTGAACCCGGTCCGGCCCCCCTCCTCGATTCCGGTCGAGGACTCGATGTACGTCGTGACCGTCGAGGTGCCGAGCATCCCGCCGACTGTGGTCCCGACCGCGTCGGCCATCAGTGGCCGATCCATCTCGGGAAGATTGCCCTCCTCGTCGGTCATGTCGGCGGCCTGTCCGAGTCCGGTGAGCGTCCCCGCGGTGTCGAAGAAGTCGACGAAGAAGAACGTCACCATGACGAACGCGAACGTCACGGGATCGATGTCGCGTAGCCCTTCGACGAACGCCCCCGCGAGCGGTCGGATGTCGTAGGCTGCGAGACTGTAAGTCACGTCGCCGACGCCCGGTGCGAGCGTCGCGTCCGGCAGTGTCAGCCCCTCGCCGGGGAGGTCCCCGTCGAACGCGGAGTAGCCGAGCCAACTGGCGACGTAGGCGGCAACGCTCGTCGAGAGAATGCCGACGATGATCGCGCCCGTGACGCCGCGAGCGTAGAGGTAGAACGTGAACAGGACCCCGAGCGCGGCGAGGATGGCCACCGGATCAGACGCGAGAACGGGGTTAAGGGTCAGCCCATCCGTCTCGCTGGGAAGGGCCAGTCGCATCTGTTGGACCCCGATCATGGCGAGAAAGATTCCGATGCCAGCGCCGACGCCGTACTTGACCGGATCGGGAAACAACCTGATGACGTACTCTCGCGCCCCGGCCGCCGTGAGCGCGATGAACAGAAGCCCCTCGACGAAGACGGCCGCGAGCGCCATCTGCCAGGTCACTTCGAGGCCCGGCGAAAGGACGACGGTCACAAAAAAGGCGTTCAGCCCCATGCCGGGAGCCAATCCGAACGGCCGATTCGCGTAGAACGCCATCACCAGGATCGCCGCCACCGACGAGACGATCGTCACGACCGCGAGCATCTGGAGCACGCGCGCGCTCTCGACGCCCTCCGGCGTGATCGCGACGCTCAGAATGAGCGGATTCACCACCACGATGTACGACATCGTGAGAAACGTCGTCAACCCGGCGAGCGACTCCGTCGTGTAGTCGGTGTCGTGTTCCTCGAATCCGAAGTACGAGGAGAGTACGTCAGCAGGTGACATTATCCACGTTCAAGGATATATCCGACCGATGCTTAAAAGTGCCGAAAGAGATTATACACGTTTGTGCTTCATTCTTGTACGAACGGCCGTCACTCGAATCGCGAGAGCGCGTCGACGGGCGCATCGGTTCGCTCGCGGGCCCGTTCGATTCCCGTCTCGCCGACGGCGATGAGCGCGAACACGCCGACAACGTGGGCGTCGGCCTGTTCGACGCTGTCTAAGAGGAGTTCCTGGGTCTCGCCCGAGCGGATCAGGTCGTCGACCACCAGCACGCGCTCGCCGGCCTCGACGGCGTTCGCGGGCAGGTAGTAGGTGAGTTCGATGCCGGATTCGAGACGTTGGCGCGCTTCGATGAACTCCTCGACGGCCGTCTCCTTCGATTTCTTCGCGTACGCACAGCGCGCGTCGAAGTGACGAGCCATCGCCGCGGCGAGCGTGATTCCGTCGGTTGCGGCCGTCAGCACCACGTCGGGCCGATCGAAATCGAACGACTCGGCGGCGACGGGCGCGATCAGGTCGAGAAACGGCTGGTCGAACACGATTCCCGAGTTGTCGACGTACCCCTCGTCGTCGAGGCGGACGCGGGCGGACAGCTCCGACGACAGCACCTCCCGTCCGACCCCGGAGACGACCTCGCGGGCACGGTCGATGCCGGGGAGGACGTGTCCGTTGACGTACCGGTTGAGGTCGCCGGCTGGCAGTCCGGTCAGGTCGGCGAGTTCGTCGTAGGTCCGCGTCTCCTTCAGCGTCCGCAGGACGGCCACCGCCCGAAGCTGGAGGGTGGCCTTCTCGGCACGATTCATGTCTCCTCTCACGATTGCACAAGGATGGGTATTTCGATCGAGGGGAGAGGGGAACGTTCCACGTGTGTGGACGCTCTCTGCACCGTCGTCTATCCGAGCATCTTCGGTTCGATCGCCCGCGTCGTGATTTCCTTGTGAAGTCGCTCACGGAAGTCGTGCAGGTCGATTCCGTCGACCGAGCGTTCTGCCCCTCGTCATCGATCGAGATGCGGAACGTCGAGAAGTCGTCAACGGTCTGGTGAGCGTCCGACGACCTTTCACCGCTTCCAGTCCTGACCGGCACGGATTGAGTGTCCCGGTGCCCCCCCGAACGGATCGTTCATCGCACGGAGAACGGATTCGATGCAATCACTTACTATCGTCGCGGTCCGCTCTCAGCGCATGGGAGACGGGATCCGGACGTTCGTCGCCGAAGACCTCTGGCTGCTGATCGCGATCGTGACGTTCGCGCTCATCAGCGTCGTTGCGGTCGCGGGGTTCGAAACGCTCACCGCAGTGATCGCCACGATCGGATGGTTCCTGCTCACCCCGATCTTTCTGTTCTGGGGCGAGGAAATCGCCACGGCGGTGTTCGGCGAGGTCGAGGAGTCCGAAGACGACCCACTGAACGAACTCAAGCGTCGATACGCCGCGGGCGAGATCGACGAGGAGGAGTTCGAACGCCGCCTCGATCGACTCTTCGATGTCGAGGACGCGTTCGAAGACGTCTTCGCCGATCGGACCGACCACCCGACGGACGAATCGGAGACTCCGGTCGAGCGCGAACGCGAGATCGACCGATAGCTCGGCGCCCTCACTCCCGGTCGGCCAGCAGTTCCTCGGCGGTCACGAGCGCCTCTAACTCCACGTCGTGTTCGGCGAGCGTCTCCGCGCCCCCCTCCTGTCGGTCGACGACGACGATCGCCCGGTTCACGACCGCGCCCGCGTCCCGCAACGCTTCCACCGCGTCGGCCGCGCTCGTGCCGGTCGTGGCGATGTCTTCGAGCACCACGACCTCCTCGCCCTCCGGCAATCTTCCCTCGATTCGGTTGGCCGTCCCGTACTCCTTGGCCTTCTTTCGGGCGATCACGTACGGGAGACCGGTCTCGACGCTCGTGACCGCCACGAGGGGGACGGCTCCGAGCGCGACCCCCGCCAGCGTCTCGTCGTCGAGTCGGTCGGCGAACGCGCGGGCGATCAGCCGAAGACAGTCCGGATCGGTCTCGAAGAGGTACTTGTCCACGTAGTAGTCGCTCGTCCCGCCGTGGGAGAGTTCGAACTCCCCGAATCGGACGGCATCCGCCGCGCGCAGCGCGTCGATGAGGTCCTGGTCGGCCATGGTAGGGGGCTGGTAGCCGGGGCGGAAAACGAGTTCGGTCGAGGGGCGGAAGCGACGGTGGGGTCACCCAGACAGGGAGATATTTATGGTGCTGTCGTTCGTGCCGTTCGAGTATGGCGATCGATCCGCAGTTTCACGAGAACCGCGAGCAGGTTGATGAGTGCAACGGCCACGCCGTCTGGGGCCCGGTCGACGAGCCGGAACAGCTCGGAATCCACGGCACGCACGTCGCCGTCGACTTCGACATCTGCCTCGCGGATGGGGCCTGCCTGGAGGACTGCCCCGTCGACGTTTTCGAGTGGGTGGACACTCCCGGCCACCCCGAAAGCGAGATCAAGGCCGATCCAGCCCGCGAGGAACAGTGCATCGACTGCATGCTCTGTGTCGACGTCTGTCCCGTCGACGCGATCGACGTCGACGCCGGCCGCGCTGGACAGTAGGCGTTTTTCGACACGACAGTTGTACACTATCGTCAGGGACATCGAGCGACAGTGACACGAGACGTGCCCGTTCGGGCGCGACGCCGGCCACTCGCCGCCCCAGCCGATTCGCTCGCTCACTGTCGGACGGCGCGATCCTCGCGCCGTCCGAGGTCGGTCCCCCGCCCATAGAAGACACGCGGCGTCTTCCGAGCCACCATTCGTGAACCTGCGAAGGGTTCACTCGTGAAGTTGTGAAGGCCTCGCGCGAAGTCGAGCCGCGCATCGCTCACTTCGTGAGCGAACGCGGCTCAGCGTGCGCTGCCCACATAGCGGATGGGTGGACGGCTACCGCTCGAACCGAACGAGTGAACGTGACACCATGGTCGGCGGAGTTGGGTTGGAACCGTGGAGGGGCGGATCAAACCCTGGATGGATCGGATCGTGACGGATCAAACCCTGGATGGATCGGATCGTGACGGATCAAACCCTGGATGGATCGGATCGTGACGGATCAAACC
>SKSS01000047.1 GCA_007122875.1 Salinarchaeum sp.
CGTCAGCGGTACCGATCGACAGTGGATCGAGACCGTCGGTCGGGGCTTCGATCAGCGCGACCCGCGGATCGGGGGATTCCCCGGCAGTCAGCGTCGTTCCGGCGTGGCGCTCGCCGTCGTAGGTCTCGATCCACGGCGGATCCAGCTCCTCGACCGTGATCTGGTTCGGACTCGTGTTCACGGCGGTCGCGACCAGCCCGTCGCCGCACGCCCAGCCACTGGAGAGCCAGAAATCGGTGGCCTGGCCCTCGGTGCTTCCGTTCATCGTGTCGATCAGCACGACCGACTCCCGTGCCGCCGTTCCGATCTCGCGAAACCGCTCGTGTACCTCCTGGGGGTACTCTCGGAGCGCCGACGCCTCGGCGTCGAGTTCCTCGACCTCCGCCTCCAGGGCGGCGAGGCGCTCCGATCGGTCGTCAAGGTCGGACTCCAGTTCCTCGATTCGTTCGCGCAGGGCGTCGGGATCGTCCTCGTCGTTTCGGTCGCTCTCCACCGATCGATGGCGACTCTTCGCATCCGCGCGTCCACGATGGAGGGCGTGGCGTTGTTGGGAACCAGATGCCATGGTGAATCATACACGTCACCTCACTAATCGTTATTGGGGAGTGGGGCGACCGACGTTGACGAATGGTCGATCGTCCGATCATCCAATCGGCGTGCCGGGCGCACCGATCTCCGGCGTACCGAACACATCAAGCACCAGCAAGGGTGACGGCGGACCGTCCGACGGCCGACGGCTACATGAGCGCCCGAAGCGACTCGATCGAGAAGAGGACGCCGAACCCGGCGAGCAGCAGCGCCGACGCCCACGCCACCAGCGGTGCGAGTTCGTCGATTCGATCGCCGGCCCAGGCCAGCGCGACCGGAAACGCGACGATCCAGACGGCGATTCCACCGAAGAACCCGCCGATCAGCGGAACGCCCGTCTCGACGACGACCGCCCCGGCGAACCGATCGCCGACGCGGGGGAGTTCCGCCAGCGGATCGGCGCGATCAGCGGTCAACAGCCCCACGCCGACGGTGAGCCACCAGCCCAACTGGTACGGGTTCGTCGCGCCGAGTACGAACGCCTTCAGAAATCCCGTTGGGGTCTCGTCGCTCGCTGTCCCGCCGAACGACTCCCCGGCGTTTCGAACCGTCCCCCACGCGAAGTAGCACATCAACACGCCGCCAGCCCCGAGCATGACTGCCTGTGCTCGCGGTGCGCTCTGGACGATCGTCGCCGCGCCGAGCAGCGCCAGCACGAAGAATCCCGCGTCGGACGCCATCGCTCCCGCCCCGGTTCGGACGCCCGCGACCGGTCCCCGCGAGACGGTTTCGCTGGCGATGAGCGCGTTCATCGGGCCGGGAGGCGCAGCCAACGAGAGGCCTAACAGCGCGCCGATCGCCAGCGAGACGATGACCGTCGTCATACGAGTGAGTTGCCGTCGATGCCACAGAGTGCGGCGGATCGCCGCCGTGACGACGTCTCCATCCGTCCGCTCAGATGCCCTGTCCCATCAGGTGGCTGCGGAGCACGTCGTCGTCCTTGTTGCCCGCGCCGGTGTTGAGCAGGACGACCGTGTCGTCCTCGCCGAGGTCGCCTCGCTCGGCGAGTTTCCACGCGCCCGAGGCGGCCGCCGCACAGGTTGCTCCCATCTCCAATCCCTCGTTGACCGCGACCGCGATCGCGGCGTCGAGAATCTCGTCGTCCGTCGTCGCCACGGCACCGCCGCCGCTCTCCTCGATCGCGTCGAGGATGAGCGGGCTGGCCCCCGGATCGGGAATCTCGATACCGCCACAGATCGTGTCCGGCGTCTCCCACGCCTCGTGTACGTCACGGCCCTGCTCGACGGCTTCGACGATCGGCGCACAGCCGGTCGACTGGGCGGCGTACATCGCGGGAACGTCGTCGATCAGGCCGAGGTCGCGAAACTCACAGGCGGCTTTGTGCATCCCGACGAGACCGACGCCGCCGCCGGTCGGGTAGACCACGGCGTCGGGCACGTCCCACCCTAGCTGTTCGACGGTCTCGTAGAGCATCGTCTTCTTGCCCTCGTGGCGGTACGGCGTGACGAACGTCTGGACGGGGTACCAGTCCGGGTGCTCGGCCATCGCGTCGGAGAACGCGGCTCCGGCGTCCCCGATTCGCCCCTCGACGACGGTGAGGTCGCCGTCGTGGACGTTGACCATCGCCTTGGTCGTGAATCCGGCACGCGAGGGGAGGAAGACGTGCGCGTCGATTCCCGCCCGCGCCGCGTACGCCGAGGCCGCCTGGCCGGCGTTCCCGGCCGATGCGAGCGCGAGATCGGCGGCGTCGGCCTGGGACGCCGCCGTGACGGCTGCCGACTGCCCGCGATCCTTGAACGTCCCGGTCGGGTTTCGCCCCTCGTCTTTGAGCAGCACCCGCCCGACGCCGAGTTCCTCGGCGAGCGCCGGGCACTCGACGAGCGCGGTCGCGCCCTCGTCCATCGAGACCGCCGTCTCTCGCGAGAACGGGAGCAGTTCCTCGTAGCGCCACATCGAGTCGAAGGGGCGGTCCTCGAACGTCTCCCGATCGACATCGATCGCATCGTAGTCGTAGGTCGGATCGAGGATGCCCTCACAGTCGGGACAGCGGCCGTGACCGTCCGTTGGCTCGACGAACGACCCGCAGTCGACACACGTCAGTCCGAGAAACGCCGCAGTCGTGTCCATAGCGACCGTGGGGCGGCCCCGAACTAAGCCCTACTGGCATCGGCTCCAACCGCCGGAATCCGATCGGACACAGCGCAACCCTCCAGTCACCGACTCGACCGACCGTCCGTCACATTCCCATGTCGGTTGCTGGCTCGGGAATCGGGAGCGTCGACGGTGCGACACCCAGCAGTTCCGCGGCGTGGTCGAGCGCCATGTCGAAGCCGTAGTAGCGCTCGATCTCCGGTGCGCCGGGCTTCGGACGGATCTTCAACATCCCGTACCCCTCGACGTTCTGGGCCACCGTCGCGGTCCGCCCGTCGCGCTCGAAGACGAGGACACGTTCGTGTTCGGTCTCGTAGTAGCGTGCGGTGATCCCGTCCGCCTCGACGGTCGTCTCGCGCATACGACCGGGTTCTCCCGGGGGGACGCCAACCTGTCGGTTTCGGCCGGACGCCACCTTGTCGGCTTCGCCCGACACCGACCGGACGGGACGGACGCTCCACCCGAAAGGGCTATGTCAGAACCCGTTCACTCCCTCGTGAATGGAACCGGCGGCCGAATCCGAGGCGGCGACGGTGGCGTCGCCGTCGACTGAACTCGTCGCCGAAATCCGCCTGACGCGTTCGCTCGCGGTCCAGTTGACGCTCGTCGCTTCGATGGGGTTCTTCCTGTTCGTCCCCCTCTTCGCGGCGGCGTACGAGCGGTTGACCGGCCGGACGCTCGCCGCCACCGAGTTCGGCGTGCTCTCGCCGGTCGAGTTCGTGAGCGGTCTGGTGGTCGTCTTCGGGTTGATGGTCGCCGTGACGCTCGCACACGAACTGCTCCACGGCGTCGTCATGTCCCGGTACGGGGGAACGCCGGCGTACGGTCTCGGGGTCACCCACGTCGCCCTTCCCTACGCGTACGCCGAAAGCATGGGGACGAGCTACACGAGAAACCAGGCGCTGATCGTGTTGCTCGCTCCGCTCGTGGTCATCTCGGTTGTCGGCTTCGCGCTGTTGCTCGCGTTCCCGACGCCCTGGCTGCTCGTTCCGCTCGCCGCGAACGCCGCCGGAAGTGTTGGCGACGTGTGGATGGCGCTCGTCCTCCTCCAGTATCCGCCCTCAGTCCGGGTCGACGAGCCGAGCGGCGGCGTCGGACTCGGCATCTACGGTGACCGGGGGGACTCGCGCCGTCGACCGGCGGTTCGGGCCGTCTCGACGTTCCTGTGTGGCACGCTCGTCGGAACGGCGTTCGTCGTCGGGACGATGGCCGTGGCGGTGGGCTGGGTGATCGGGACGGGGCGCGGCGCGCTCGATGTCGGACTCCCCGGAACCGGACTGTTCATCGTCAGGTTCGCAGTCGATCCGACCGGTGCGAGCGCCTCGATCGGATTCCCGGCGGTGCTTCTGCTCGGCGTCCTGATCGGCGTGGGGTACACGTTCGCTACGGTCGTTCGCGATCGAAAGCGGGCGGCTCCGTGACAATTCCCACGTGTGTCCCCATCCTTGGGCGGGGATCGAGCGATCCCGCCCAAGGTGGGTGTCGGTCCGACGATGAACGGACGTGTCGGTCGACTACCCCAACAGGTAGCGCAGCCACGGGTTTTGCTGGACGAGGTCGGTTTCCTCCAGCCGTTCGTCCACGCCGAGGATGCGACCCGCTCCGATCGCGCCGAGGCCGAACAGCAACAGCGCGTAGACGAACGAGCTATCGATGAGGTAGCCGTGTTCGATAGGCAGGCCAGCCATGATGCCGCCTTCGAACGCGGCCAGCCAGAACAGCAGCATCTGAATCGCCCCGAAGAATGCCGCAAGCCGGAAGAACGCGCCGAACAACAGCGCGAGTCCGATCAGGATCTGCCCCCAGATCACCAGCGGATCGACGAGCGCAGCACTTGCGGACAGTTCGGCGAACACGCCGGCGAGCGGGTTCCCCTCGCCGACGCCGAAGCCGGACTGCGGATCGAGATAGGGACCGGCCGACCACCCTTCCGGGTCCAGCAGTTTTTCGAGTCCTGCCGACAGGAACACGTACGCCATGACCACCCGCAGGCTGAGTACCGAGTATCCGATCCACGTCTCCGAGTAATCGAAGGTCACCCGTCGGCCGAACATATCGGTCTCCATCGTCCGCTCGGTGTCGAGTTGTGCCATCTGCTTGTCCCTCATTCGTACGTATTCATCAGAGAACTTTTACTTATGGGTGATGCCGCCGTCCGAAACGTACGTGTCGGCCCCCGTCCATCCGCTTTCATGGGACGCTGGCTCGAAAGCGGAGTCCGACGCGACAGCTGTGTGCTTCTCTACGGGACCGACGGCCTGTCCGGACAGGCGCTCAAGACGCGGCTCGAACGGCACTATGACGAGCGGTTGGAACCGCGGGGCTTCTACGGCCGGCTGGACGCGCTCGTCGATCGTGGGTACGTCGAGACGCGAACCGAGGGGTTACAGGACATCTACGAGCTTACAGCCGCGGGCGAACGGGGCGTCGAGGAACAGTTCGCGTGGATGCGCGAGCGGATCGAGGGATCCGACTAGCGCTCTGTGAGACCGGAGTAGCCCTCTCCCCCACTCGACGTGAACGTCCTCCGTCAGTATCGCGGTAACACCGACGAGCCGTTATGGAACCACACCGCGAGACCTGCGGCGATCACGGCCGCAACCGCGGCCGTGATCCACCCGCCGAGCGCGCCGAAGAGGATACCGGCGGAGAGTCCGGCGAACGCCGCGTCAGGGACCGACACGTCGGTCCGGGTATGCAGACTCGAGAGCGCCAGCGGTCGGACGAGCGTCCAGAGAATCAGCAGTACGAAGACGACGGCGAGCAGCGTCCCGAGCACTCGCACCTCGTCGGTTGGAACGAACGTGATCGGATCGGCGTCGGCAGGAATCGGTGTCTCCGTTGGGGGTGGTGTTGGGGTCGGGTCGACCGGCGGTGGGGCTGGCGCGTGCGGTTCGGTCGGCCCGATCGGTGTTCGTCCCACGTCGAACGGTGGATGAGTCGGACTGACGGGGTCGGTCGGTTCGATCGGCGTCCCCCGAGCGGGTTGGTCGGGTGACGGCGAAAGGTCCGCCGGACGCGACTCCAGAACCCAGTGTCCGGCCCCGAGCGCGAGAAACGTCCCGACGATGAGTTCGACGACGATCGCGCTGATCACGTCCTGAATGAGATCACCGATCAGGCCAGCGACCGCCGCACCGCTCAGAAAGCGCAGCGTTCGTGAGGGGGCACTGAGGGTGGGTCCATCCGACGGCCCACGATTCGGGTCACGGGTGGATCGCCGCTCTGACCCGCCCGCCGGATCCGGAACCGACTCGTCCGTAGACTCCGGAACCGACTCGTCCGACGGCTCGGAATCGTCTCCGCCGGTTCCACCCCCCATTGAGAAACGGTATCATCTCTGGCGAGTAGTACTTGATTATTCCCTTCGTGAGGTTGTCCGTGATACTCATACCACGTTCGTGAGCGTGTGGACCGGCGCCTCGGCCACGGACGTTGCTGCCCGCCAGCGTATTAGCGAGCATCCGCTTCCAATGGGCAGAGGTCAACGATGCTGACAGGCCAACGGGCAGAGGTCAACGATGCTGACAGGCCAACGGGCAGAGGTCAACGATGCTGACAGGCCAATGGGCGGAGGTCGACGATGCTGACCAACCCGCCCACCGGCTCACGGTTCGATCACCATCCCGTCCTCACCGACGATCACCTCGCCGTCGAACACGGCGGACGCCTCCTCGTGGATCGCCATCGGATCCCGGTACGGAAGGAGGTGCGTCAGCACGAGGGTTTCGACGCCCGCGTCTGCCGCGATTTGGCCCGCTTCCGCGGGCGTCGGATGGGTTCGGAGGAGTTCGTCACGGTGATCGGACGGGAGCGGTTCCGCGAGCCGTGCGGGAAGGGGCGGATCAGCCGTCGTGTCCTCGGCTACGGGTGCGACACAACAGTCGTGGATCAGCACGTCCGACCCGCTCGCGAGGTCGGCAACTGCCGGGATCGCTCTAGTGTCCCCGGAGACCGTCACCGTCGCACCGGATTCGACGGCCTCGATCCGGTAGCCGTAGGTCTCGATCGAGTGGTCGACCGGCGTGGCCTCGATCCGCCAGCGATCCGTTTCAGCGACCAGTCCATCGGAGACCTCCTCGTGGTCGATCGCCATTCCGCCCTCGGGATAGCCCATTCGTCGGCGGTAGTCGAGGTCCTCGGCGTACAGGTCGTGGAGGGCGTCGATCAACCGTCCGGAGCCGTCCGGTCCGTACACCGTGAGTTCCTCCCGGCCAAACGACCAGCTTACGACCGCGAACTGGAAGAAGTCCGCATCGTGATCGACGTGGTGGTGGGTGAACAACAGCGTCTCGATCCGTCCGGGATCGATCCCGAACTCGATCATCCGGTTGACCACGCCCGGCCCGCAGTCGATCAACAACGGCTCGCCGTCGACATCGACGTACACGCCGGTCCCGGCCCGCTCCGGGATCGGTATCGGACTTCCTGTTCCGAGGAGGGTGATGTGCATGCGGTGGGCTGGTTCCGAGGGAACCTAACCTTTGGTCCGTCGGCACGCCGAGACCACAGCGTATTATGTCGTCCGATACGAACGTTTCCTATGGACGTGAGGCGAGCGACGCGCGACGATGCCGGCGACATCCGGCGGATTGCGGAGGCGTCGTGGCGTGAGGCGTACGGTGGCGTTCTGCGATCGGAGACGATCGACGCCGCGATGACCGAATGGTACGACGTAGACGGGATCGAAGCGAGTCTCAAACGGGACGACGTTCACACGTTCGTCGCGGAGATCGACGACGAGCCGGTGGGGTTCGCGACGGGAGGACCGCGAGAGCGCGACGAGGCACTCCTCGCCAGGTTGTACGTCGAGCCGGAACACTGGGGCGACGGGATCGGAACCGCACTGCTCGACCGGGTGATCGAGTCGCTGCGGGCGGACGGCTTCGAGCGGCTCTCGCTGTCCGTGCTCGCCGAAAACGAGGTTGGACGGGCGTTCTACGAATCCCGCGGGTTCGAGACCCGAGAACGGGTATCCGACGACCTGTTCGGGGAGCAGGTCACCGATCTCGAGCTCGTGTTGGAGATCTGATTTTCGCGGACGTCGAAACGGGAACTTACGTGCGGTCAACCCGCTACAGGAACTCACGAAGCGATCGGAGCCGTGGAAACGCGAGCGGTTCTCCGTCGTCGAGTACGATCGGCCGGTACTCGTCGAGCGATCCGCGTCGAAGAATCGGCGACAGCGCGTCAGTCGATCGAAGGTCATTGACCGGCATCCCGCTCGCGAGCCGCGAGAACGCCGGGAGCACCAGCACGTCGGCCCCATCGTACGCTCGTTCGCCGTAGAGAACGCACGGGTGGCGCTGCCCTTCGATCTCGATCGCGGGGTGCTCGTGACCGATGACGTACCGGTCGGCGTCGGTTGTCGGTTCCTCGTGACCGTGACAGACGACGGTCCCGTCCGCGAGGCGATGCTCGAAGTTGAGCGGCCCATCGACGAGCGTCCCGAGCATGGCGTCGTGGTTTCCGGACACGATCGTGAGCGTCGCCCCTGCTGCTTCGACCGTGGCGGCGAGCGTATCGAGGGTTTCCTCGACGCCGTGAGGAACCCGATCGAAGGCGTGGAGGATATCCCCGGCGATGACGACCGCTTCCGGCGGGCAGGGATCGAGGAGGGTGTCGAGCCGACCGCAGAGATCGCCCCGCTCGTCGAGGGGGAAGTCGACCTCCGACGCCGCCGCTCGTCCCACGTGCAGATCCGCGATCACGAGCGTACCGGACTCGGGGAGGTAGACAGCACGGTCCAGAATCCGGAGCTCGGCGACGGGCACGGCCGTGGATCGACGACGGACGGAAATCAACCTGACGGCAGTCATCGGAAGAGAGCAGTCTGACGACAACCGACGGAAGGGAGCACCCCGACGACAGTCGACGTGAGGCTTTTTTACGTCACGGGACCGAGTCGGGAGCATGGCTACGGTGATCGACGACAAGCGATCGGCGACCCGATTTCGGATTCTGGTTGAGATCGCCGACCGTCAGCCGGCGGTCAGTCAGGGTGAGATCGCCGAGGAGGTCGGCGTCACCAGCCAGGCGGTTAGCGAGTACATCCGAGAACTCGTCGAGGATGGCCTCGTCGAGAAGGAAGCACGATCGCGCTACCGCGTGACCAAGGAGGGAGTCGACTGGCTCCTTCAGGAGACGGGTGATCTCCGGCGGTTCACCGAGCACGTCGCAGACGACGTGCTCGGAACCGTCCAGGAGGACGCCGCCGTCGCCGCTGCGCCCATCGATGAAGGCGACACAGTCACCCTCTCGATGGTCGATGGACTCCTCTACGCCGACCCGGGCGCGGACGGTCCCGCGACGGGCGTCGCTACCACGGACGCCACGACGGGACAGGACGTGGGGGTCACCGGATTTACGGGCGTGATCGACCTCGAACCCGGTCGTGTGACGGTGTATCAGGTTCCGTCGGTCCGAGCAGGAGGAAGCGATGCCGTCGATTTCGACGCCCTGGCCGCCGCGTGTGGTGGGGACGTGATCGTGACCGCCGCTGGCGTCGAAGCGATCGTCGCACTCCGGCGTTCGGGCGTCGACCCTGCCACGACGTACGCCGCCGGAAATGTCGCCGCCGATGCCGCCACCCGCGGGATGGACGCCGTCGTCGTGACGAGCGTCGACGCGGTCGGACGGATCGTCGATACGATCGCCGACGCTGGCGTTCCCTACGAGGTTTCGGGGATCGAGTGACTGGCGTGTCGAGGCACGTTCAGGTCGCTAGAAGTCTCGACGCCCAGTCAGGTAGCCGGCGGTGACTGGGTCGCTTCCGACAGCGTCTCGTAGGCATCCTGAATTCGCCGAAACGCCTCCGTGCTCCCGCCACCATCGGGATTGGCTTCCTTGACGCGCTCGCGGTACGCTCGTTCGATGGCGTCGTCATCAGCCCCTGACGGAAGCCCAAGAACGGCGTAGGCGGCCTCAATCGACGACTCGTCGCGGCCTCCGGGTTCGAGATCCGGGGTGTCGAACGGTAGCCGTCCACCGAGATGGGCGGCGGGCATCTCGTGTTCGACCAGCACCGCCTCGGAGCCGGTTCGCTCGATGTGAAAGAACGCGCGGGCATCGAACGTGATCGAGACGTCCCGTTCGAGGAGGTGAAAGGCAACCTCGCGGCCCGCGACGGTCGCGTTCTCCTCGTATGGCTCGTCGATGGCGTCGAGATATCGCCGAATCTCCGCACGCCGTCTGTCGTCGGCGGAATCCGATCGACTGGCCGTTGGGGCGGGTGGGAACAGTCGTCGGCCGGCGAGCATGATTCCGAGGACCGCGAACCCGAACACGGCGGCGAGTAGAATCCCGGCGAGCAACCACGCGGGAGCCGTTCGAACCAAGTCGGCGAACACGGCACCCGTTACGGCAGGCACCGACATGAACCCCACGGCAACGGCGGTTCGAACTATCGCCCGCCACGAGAAAGCTGAGCCTCAACCGATGTAGCGGAGGTCCTCGTCGGGAACTTCCATACCACCTTCGAGTTCTCGGATCTTGCCGACGACCTCCTCCATCTCGTCGGCGCGTTCTTCGAGCGTCCCGAAGTCCACCTCGAAGCCGACGACCGCTTCGAGTACCTCCAGTACGGCCTGCGCGCTCTTGGGATCGACCAGATAGCCGCTCGTTTCGCCCATCAGACAGGTGGCGGGCAGGTCCCGTCGCGTGGAGAGTCCGAGGAGAAGCCCGCTGATTCCGACGATCCCGCCGGCAGGCTCCCCACCGCGGAAGACGACGCCAGCGTCTTCGAGGGGTGATCGAAGATCGGGGTCGTTGACGGCTCCAAGCACGTCGTACTCCTCGATGAGTTCGCCCGTCGGCACGCCGCCGAGTGCGAACACCTGACTTACGTCGAACTGCTCGGCGACATCCAGTACGCCCTCGGTCAGCCGATAGTGGCCGCGATTGTCTCCAGCCTGATGATCGCCGGTCAGGACGAGCAGGTCGACATCGTCGGCGCGAACTGCGTGGAACTCGATGCCTGCGAGCGAGGCGACGCTATCGTCGTCGATCCCGACCTGCGGCGGGAGGTGAACCGAGTGGATTCGGCGGGCGAGTTCGCCGTCGAGTTCGTCCAGCAGATGCTCGGCCGTGAGCTTTCCGACGTGACCGACGCCGGGAAGCCCCTCGACGAGGACCGGTTCATCGAGGGTTGGATCCGCCACCCGATCGATCTCGACTTCGTTCATGCGACTTACTCGCGGGCGCGGCGCTTAAGAGCGCGTCGGTACTTGCCGTATCGATCCTCGGGAGAGAACGGAGCGGGGGCGCTATTTTCGGCCGGACCACCGCAGTCAGGACAGGTTTCGGCGAGGGTGTAGACCGGCCGGCGATGTTCGTCCCGCCAGGCCGCACAGATTCGAATGTCGGCTTTCACGGGAACGCTCCCTATTCACTCGTCGTCCGTCCGACGCTCGCGGTGGTACTCGCCCGCACCGCCGTGGTCGGCAATCGTACTCGCGGCCCGATCGGCGGCGGCCTCTAACTCGGCCTCGGCGGTCTTGTAGTCCGGTGCCTTGACGCGAATGCGATACTCGGGTGCGCCGACGTAGCTCACGTCGAGTTCGATTTCGTCCGGGACCTCGCCGTTGCCCTCGGCGGCGTAAAGCGCTTCGCGAACGGCATCCACGCCATCAGTGGCCGCACATTCGAGATCCACGTAGCCGGTGACGGTGACGTACGGAACCGAGACGTTCTCACGGGCGATCTCGACAATCGCCGCCACGTCGTCGTCGTCGAGCTCCGTCCCGGTGAGTGCCTCCTGGCCGTGAATCGCGGCTGCCTCGAAGCCGTCGTAGAGGGTTCCGTACTCGGCGATGAGTTCGTTCGCGACGGCGATGTATCGCTCGTCCTCGATGTCATCGCCGAAGGCCAGCAGCATCCAGTTGTCCGCCTTCTGCTCGTTTTTCCACTCCTGGATCTTCTCCTTTCGCTGGTGGTCGTTGACGTCTTTGATCGAGAGGTCGATCTGTTGGGCGTCACGGTCGACCGACAGCACCTTGGCGACGACGGTCTGGCCCTCTCGGACGTGATCGCCGATGTTCTTGATCCAGCCGCTGGCAACCTCGCTGACGTGTACCAGTCCCTCCTTGTCGTCGTACTCCTGGAGGTCGACGAACGCGCCGAAGTCCTCGACGGACCTGATCTCGCCGACGACGAGTTCGCCGGGGTCGGGCCACCCGCTGTACTTCATGACGATCCCGTCGCCCCGTCGGTCGCCTCGGTGCGATGTTCGACGGTTTCGACGACCTCGCCGTGGATGTCGGCCTTTCCGCCCGTCGGCGTGGCGAGCGTGTGACCGCAGACGGCACACGCGACCTCCGTCGAGGCCTTCCCGAAGACGACCTGTTCGTTCTCACAGTCCGGACACCGCACGCGGAAGAAGCTTCCTGCCATAGTGATCAGTCCTGAAAGACGAGTCGGCCCGTTCGCCAGCCCTCGCGTTGGTGGCCCTTTCCACACCCACTGCAGCGGTACAGCAGCTGGGTCTTCTTCGTCGGCTTGTCGCCGACCGGCACCTTCGAGAACTTGCCGTCGTTGCCGATGCCGGTCGCACGCTGGCGCTGGCGCTCGCTCCACTTCATGCCGGTCTGGCGTCCGGTGCGAACGTCCTGTACCTCGTGCTCGTGATGCCCGTCGCAGTGTGGGCAGTACGTGTTGAACCGTCGTGGCATCTCCATGGATATCTACCTACGGCCTCGTAACTTCCCGACGGTTAAAACCCGTTTGGTTCCGCGCGACCCGTCGGCGTCGAACGCCCGTGGACATCCCCAGAGCGGGGGGCAGTCCCCGTAGCCCCACGCTAACAGGTACGCCGTCCGAACACATTTACGAATCGGAACCCTCATGTCGGGACCGGGCGTCACCCACTTCCGTGATGCCCGAAGACGCCACCGCGAGCGGGCACGGGGGTGTGGAAGTCGATGCCACTGACCCGGACGTCCTGTTCTCAGTGCTCGCAGACGCTCGTAGACGGTGCGTCCTCTACTGCCTCCATACGTACGATACTCCGATGTCGCTCCCCGACATCGCCGACGAGGTGGCCTGCTGGGAGCGAAACACCGACCTCTCGGAGGTCTCCCCCGAGGTCGTAAAGCGGATCTACATGTCGCTGTATCACACCCACGTACCGCTGCTCGTCGACGCCGGGATCGTCACCTACGATCAGGATTCGGATTGTCTCACCCTCCGTCCCGCGTTCGAACACGTCGAGCCACATTTGCAGGCGATCGACGAATCGCTGTGATCACCGGGTCGAACCCACCATCACCCATCGGTGAGCGGTTCGAAACCGTCATCGCCTATCGGTGCGCAGTGCACGGTGTCACTCATGCACCGTTCCACCGCCGTCGTCCTCGGTCTCGCCGCGTTTGGGCTCGCGCTGACGAGTTTCGTGGTGATGGGCACCACCCGGCTCGTGATCGGGCCGAACCGGGCGATGTGGCTCGCCGCGCCGTTCGGTCTCCTCGCCGTCACCATCGCTGCCGGACTGTTCGTGCGTCTCTCGCTCGCCGCCGCTGGACTCTGGCCCATCGCTGATGGGGACGAACCGGGACCGGCCACCGACGCCAAGTGAAGCGACTTTTACCGGCTCCACTCCAACTGCTCAGCGTGCACGGAAGCGATCGAGACCGAGTCGTTCTCTCGCTCGCGGTGTTCGCGGTGTTGCTCTCGCAGGTTCAGCTCTATCCGGGCGTCCCCGACCTCGTTGCGGCGCTCGGCGCGACGACCGATCTCGACGCGAGCACGTGGTTTCTCGCCGCGGAGTTCGCCGCCTACGTCGCGTTCGCCGGGGTGTGGGGTGCCGCCAGCGACGCCCTCGGCAAGCGGACCCCGCTGATCGTCGTCGCCGGCGGTCTCGCCGCCGCATGCTATCTCGCGCTGGCCGCCCTTCCCGCGCTGTTCGCCCCCGACTTCGGCGTCGTCCTCGCGGTCCGTATCCTCCAGGGCGGGGCGACCGTCGGCGTCCTCTCGCTGTCGATGACGATGCTGATGGATCTCGATGGCGGCCACGGCCGAAACATGGGTGCGGCCGGGATCGCCATCGGCAGCGGCGTCGCTCTCGGTGCGCCGCTCGGTGGCATTCTCACCTCGATCGATCCGCTCGCGCCGCTGTACGTCGCTGCGGTCCTCATCGGCGTCTCCGCCACTCTCGTGGCGCTCGTCGAGGACCGCGCTCCCGCCGCAACCGGCCGGCTTCGGGCCGCGCTCTCGTCGATCGCCGACACGCCCACGCTCTCGGTACCCTACGCCTTCGGCTTCGTCGACCGGCTGACCGCGGGGTTCTTCTCACTCGCTGGAACGTTCTACTTTCGGGACGTGTTCGGGCTCGACGCCGTGGGAACCGGGATGACGCTCGCGCTGTTTTTCGGTCCGTTCGCGCTGTTGCAGTATCCGTTCGGAACGCTCTCCGATCGAGTCGGTCGGGTCCCACCGATCGCAGTCGGATCGATCTGTTACGGATTCGCGATCGTCGCCGTGGGACTCGCTGGCGAGCTCACGACCGTCCGGGCGCTGATGGTCCTCGTGGGGATTCTCGGCGCGCTCGTCGCGCCCGCGACGATGGCGCTGGTGACCGACCTTGCGGATCGGGACGCTCGCGGGGCGGCGATGGCCGGCTTCAACGTCGCCGGAAGCCTCGGCTTCCTGACCGGGATCGTCCTCGGCGGAACGCTCGTCGGAGCGTACGACTACGTGACCGCGTTCGCGGTCGTCGGGGCCCTCGAGATCCTCATCGTCCTGATCGCGTTGCGTGCGCTCGTTCGGTTGGAGACCCCAAGCGCGCGCGTTGCGGGCGTCGACTGAGGGTTCGATAAGCTTACCTTCGGGGCCGTTCGAACTCGCGGACATGAAGCGGCTCATCGTGATGGGCGACCCGGGAATCCGGAAGAACGCCGTTGTCGAGGTCGACGGCGAGGAACTGACCGTCTTCCAGATCAACCGCAACGGGGAGTGGCACGGTCCCGACCGAATCCAGCTGTGGTGTGTCGTCGGCGACGAGACCGAGCGCGAGGACTACGCTCACCAGCGGTACGTCCCCCACTGGCTCGACGTGGAGATTGTCGACGAGAGCGAGGTCACGATCGTCGATCCCCACGACGAACTCGCGGTCTGAACGGTTCAGGACCGCCCACGTTCGACGAGTCCGAACGGAGTCCCGGATTCTCGATTCCCTCCGGTCGATCCGTCGATCGGTCGACGCGACACGCCTGTCTCAACGATCGGTCTTCCGTGAGATGGAGTTCATACCGAACTGTTCAGTTGCGTCCGAACGGTCCTCACCGAAGTCACTCGAACTCCGGCTCGCGGTCCTCCAGAAACGCCGTCATTCCCTCTCGCTGGTCGTGGGTGCCGAACAGCCCGCTCCACATCCGTCGCTCGTGTGCCAGCCCGGCGGACAGGGGAGCCTCGTACACCTGATTGATCGCCTCCTTCGCGGCGACGACCGCGTGGCGGGGCTGGGACGCCAGTGCATCGGCCAACTCCGCAACCCAATCGTGGACCTCGCCGTCCGGGACGGCCTCCCCGACGAATCCGACCTCGGCGGCCTCCCGACCGTCGATTCGCTCGCCGAGCAGGATCAGCCGGCGGGCAGTCTCGTCGTCGACGAGTCGGGGCAGCCGCTGGGTTCCGCCCCAGCCGGGGGCGATTCCGAGATCGACCTCCGTCTGGCCGAGAAGCGCGTCCTCACTGGCGATGCGGAAGTCACAGGCGAGCGCGAGTTCGCAGCCGCCGCCGAACGCGTAGCCGTCGATCGCCGCGATCGTGGGTGCGGGGAACGTCTCCAGCGTGCGGGCGATCCGGTGGCCGAGTTCGGCGTAGGCCTGTGCTTCGGGCACCGTGAGGTCGGTCATGTGGCCGATGTCGGCTCCCGCGATGAACGCATCGTCACCCGCCCCCGCGAGGACGAGCACGCGCGTTCGCTCGTCCGCCGCCTCGTCGAGGGCCTCCTCCATCGCGTCGAGCGTCTCGACGTTCAGGGCGTTGAGGCGATCCGGCCGATCGACCGTCAGCGTCGTCACGCCGCCGTCGCGATCCAGTCGGATGGTGTCCCAGCTCATGGTCGGTTCGATCGACGCGCACCGTCCGGTTAACCGTTGTCAAACGGCGTCGTGGCGGCCGACCCCGATCGGTGACCCGGCTCCCCGTCCGATCCGGGTCCGCAACCGAAAAATACCACTTAACCGTACCTCCGTTCGATGGAACTCTCGGAGGAGGCCCGAGCGCGACTCGCCGACGTGGTGGAGCTTCAGCCGACGAAAAACGCCGAGCTAGCCGACCGGTGGGACTTAGACGGCGGCAGCGATGTCCACCAGTACCTCGAATCCGAACTCAGGGACTACTACTATCGCGACGAGAACAGCCTCATCCGCGCGACGCCGGAGGCAGTCGAATTGATCGACGGCGACGCGCCGGACGGTCCCATCGTCGTTCACGCGACACCCCTCGAAGCGACGATCCTCGACGTCATCCCCGCTCCGGACGAGCGGTCCGCGAGCGTCGTCGCCGTCCTTCACGCCTTGCGGGACGACCACGACATCAACCCGCCGGTCGAGGACGTTCGGTCGGCGGTGCGGGCGCTGTCCCGAAAGGGCGTCGTCGAGACCGTCGAGCGAACCGTTCCCACATACCGACTCTCCGTTTCTCGTGACCGGGTCGAAGCGGACGTTCCGGGCGAGTAGCAGGCAGGCGGGAGGAACACGGTCGCCTACGGATCGTCCGGACGGGCACGTTCACGCCGTCGCTCAAGCAACCGCGTGATCGCTCGGCCCGGGCCGCCCTCGATCGGCCACCCCTTCGTCCGCCACCCTGGTGGCTCGGGGGCGAACGCCGGGCATCCGCTTCCACACTCGGATGGGGTCTGGTGGGTACACGTCGCGGTACACCACGGCAGCAGCACGACACCGTCCCGTCGAAGTTCGAACGATCGGCAGTCCGGGCGCATGGTCTCCCGGTACGACCGCCACCCCCGTTCGTAGGCTCGTTCGGCGATCGCCAGCCGCGTCTCGCGTTTGGTTCCGGGATCGACGTACTCGAAGCGCGCGGCCGACCGATCGTGCACGTCCCCGGAAGGTCGGTCGAGAATCCGCGTTCCAGGCTCGTCAACCTCGAGCGACCGCGGTCGCCAGAGGGTCGTTCCGGTCCCCCTGAGACGTGTCGTCGCCTCCCTGTCACCGAAATCGAACGCCAGCAGGCCGACCGAAACCGGCAGATTCTCCAGGAGGGCAGGCTCGACGCGCTCGCCGGTCGCACGGGTTGCAATCCACACCTCGTCGGCGAGCGCGAGCGCCACGTCGTGTTCGACCTGATCGCGGAGCCGTCGGGCCGCGCTCGCGTCGAGATCGGGTTTGTTTTCGATGGCGACGATTCGTTCGACCCAGTCGGGATACGGCCGAATCCGGCGAAGTTCGATCCGCCTTCCACGCGTGCGCGTCTCGACGAGATCGCGGTCCGCCGCGCGGTGGACGGCCTCGCGGACGTATCGCCACGGGAAGTCAGGGTCGGGAAGCGCGTCCCGATACCACTCCCAGTTTGCGGGCGCGTTTCGGACGACCCGGAGGAGGTCCCGATCCATCCCGCGCGTGCCGAACCGTCGACGTTCGGCGAGCGCCTCGCGGTCGACCTCGACGACGATTACGTCCCAGCGGCGTCGGCGCGTCCCGAGCTGTCGGGCGACCAGGACGGCCGTGTCCGCTCGGTGCACGTCCCGAGGGGGCCACCGCTGTTCGGCCCATCGGCAGACGCGAAGTTCGAACGTGAACTCGGGATCGGCGTCCGTCACGACCGTTCGTAGCGATTCGAAAGGAATAGCCGTTGTGTCTCGTCGCTCAGTTGGCACGTAGACGGAGGGCGACAGGTGAGTTCTCAGACGGATGTCGGCGTCGGAGCGTCGCCGTGGTCGATCGGCGTGATGTCGTGGACGTCGGCATACGCGACGCCGATCACCCGGTGGATGGCCACGTTCGCGTAGAAGTGGATGAACGGGGCCAACACGATTCCGACGATCGTGGCCGCGGCCACGCTCGCGACCATCGACCCGGCCATCCCGATAACGATCGCAAGCAGGACGGCGATCGCGTAGTCGGCGCTCAGGAGGATCGGACGGAGCGCGCCCACGTCGAAGCCCGCACCGATCGAACCGTGCCGGGCGTAGTTTGCGAGCGCCGCTGGAACGAGGTACGCGACCACCAGCATGACGGGGACGAACAACGCTACCAATCCCAGGATCCCGAGCAGGCCGAGTCCCGCGAAGGCAGCTCCGCCATCACCGCCGATGGCTCCGCCGGCGCCGAGTATCCCGGCGAGTACGACGAACAAGACCCCGAACACGAACGTCGGCACGAGCGTATACACGGTCGCGATGACGAACGCGACAAGTCCCTTGACGAGGAGATCCCCCCAGTCGTCGAACGTCGGCGGGTCCTCAACGCCGTCGATCGTCGATTCGAGGACGCGGACGTAGTAGCCCAACAGGAAGAACACCGGTACGAGAAATATCGTGAACGCCCCGAGAACGCCACCGATCAGTATTCGGCCGATCCAGTCGCCGCGAGCGGGGTATGAGAGTCCGTCTTCGAGCATCCTCTCGGGATAGGGTCACGACCGGTATAGAATCTTGCTATCAGGTACAGCAACGGCTCGTGGTCCCCCTCGACGTACGTTCGTACGTTGAACGGCGTTGTGGGTCGTCAGTTCGGACGCGGGGCTGTCGCGTCAGGTGGCCACCATCCCGTATCAGGTGGCCTCCATTTCATCGAGAAACGCGTGCGCGTTGCGGAGCGCGTCCCTCGGCCCGTCCTGGGTGATCGTGTTGATCGCTTGCTCGTAGTCGCGCCATTGGAGGTCGCGATGTTCGCGTGACAGCTCCGCGCTCGCTTCGAAGGACCGGGCGATGAACAGGTGAACCGTCTTGTGGATCGTTCTGCCGCTCGCCTCGAACACGTAGTCGTAGTCCTCGCGGAAGCCGTCGACGAGCCGGAAGTCGCTGATTCCGGTTTCCTCTTCGACCTCGCGGATCGCCGTCTGCTGTAGCTCCTCGTCCCCCTCGACTCCGCCCTTGGGAAACTCCCAGTCCCCGGGGCGGCTTTTGAGGAGGAGGTACTCACGGCGGCCCCGGGTATCCCGAAAGAGGATGGCCCCCGCGCTGGTTGCCTCTACCGTCATCTACTGGAAACGTAATCGGTGCCCCGTTAAGAGAATATCGGACCATGCCGAAGTCGCCGGCGTTTCCAGGGTAACGACGACAACTGCCACCCGGAGGGTCCTGATCCCACGCAGAGGACTGACCTGCGTCAAACAGATCTGATTCGAGACCAGTCGTCCAGCCGATCGGTCCGTAGCGTGTCCATAACAATCCACGTAGACCACCTCTCGTCACCTGGAGATGACAGGAAAGAGCGCCGGTCCTGGACACCTCGTCAGGCTTGGAGACGCGGACGCACAGCTCGTCGTCACCGCCCTCAGACACTACGCCAGAGAGCGGGCCGACGCGCCGGGCGAACGTGGGCGCTGTGAGCAACTCGCGAACACGATTGCCAGCGGCTGTGGCGTCGATTCGTCCACGGTGGACGCCGTTCCTCACCGACCGCCACCGCCAACCGGAACGCTGACGACTGACGGCGGCTCCCGGCACGAGTGAGCGGGTCGAACGGTTCGAGCGATCACGCGAGCGGCGACGGCGTTGCGAACGTCTTTTAGTACCGGAGGACGTTCGACCCGAAGAGAATGACGTTCGTGACGCGTCTCCGTCTCGAAAGCGGGGACAGAGCGCGACTGGACGCCGTGGTCGACGAGATACGCGAAACCGCCGAACGAAAGGGTGCCGAACTGAAAGGACCACACTCCCACCCGCCGACCGACCTTCGGGCACCGCAGTATCGAGCGCTTGAACGGGGCGGCGACCGATTCGAGCCGTGGCGCTACACCGTCTACAATCGGGAAGTAGAACTGGTTGGCCGGGACGATGTCGCCGCCACGATCGCCTCGGGACCGTTTCCCGACGGTATCCACGTCGAAGTCGAGATCGAACGGGTCACCTCGGCGTGATCGTCGCCCCGTCCAGTCGGTGAGCGAAGACCTCGCCGGAGAGGCCGGGATTAAGGCGTTCCGGTGCCTGGTACCGCCATGAGCCAACAGGCCACCGACCCGCTCGTTGCACTTCGACGTGACCTTCACAGCCGCCCGGAACCGGCGTGGTGTGAGTTCTACACCACGAGCCGAATCGTCGACGAGATCGAACGGATCGGCGTCGATGAACTGCACGTCGGACGGGACGTGATCGACCCCGACGCACGCAGGGGCGTTCCGGACGAGCGGACGATCGAGGAGTGGCGCGAACGGGCCCGCGAGGCCGGCGCGCGCGAAGACGTACTCGACGCGACCGAGGGCGGGAACACCGGAGCCGTCGCCGTCTACGAAGCCGGCGACGGTCCGACCGTCGCGCTCCGGACGGACATCGACGCGCTCCCGCGGACGGAGTCCGACGACGACGATCACTACCCCGCGACGGAGGGCTTTCGGTCCGAACACGACGGCTACATGCACGCGTGCGGCCACGACGCGCACGCGACGATCGGCATCGGCGTGCTCGAAGCGATCGTCGAGAGCGACTTCGACGGGACGTTCAAGGTCCTCTTCCAGCCGTCCGAGGAGCGAGGCGGCGGGGCGAAACCAATGACCGAAGCCGGGGTCGTCGACGATGTCGATTACCTCCTCGCCGTCCACGTCGGGATGGACCACCCGACCGGCGAGATCGTCGGCGGGATCAGCGGATTTCTGGCGACCGGCGGACTCGAAGCGACGTTCCTCGGTGAGCCAGCCCACGCGGGAGGCAAACCCGAGGACGGGCGAAACGCCTTCCAGGCGATGGCCGCAGCCATCCAGAATCTGTACGGAATCGCCCGTCACAGCGACGGTGGCACCCGCGTCAACGTCGGGGTCGTCGAGGGCGGGACAGCGACGAACATCATTCCCGAGGAGGCCCGGATCAAAGCCGAGGTCAGGGGCGATACGACCGACCTCCGCAACTACATGCTCGGCCGGGCGGAGACCGTCGTCGAACACGCCGCGGGGATGCACGACTGTGAGGTCGACCTCGAAACGCGAACGGGTCTCCCTGGCGCGGAAAGCGACGACGAACTCGCCTCGATCGTCACGACCGTCGCCGAGAACGTCGACGGCGTCACCAGCACGCTGGAGTACGACGATCTGGGTGGCAGCGAGGACGCGACGTATCTGATGAACCGCGTCCAGGAACTGGGCGGGCTGGCGAGCTACGTCGGCGTCGGAACCGACCATCCCGGCGGCCACCACACCGGCACCTTCGACGTGGACGAGGAGAGCCTCGGAATCGGGATCGAGGTGCTGACCGAGTCGCTGCTCGAGATCGCTGAAACGGAACCGTAGCCGCGACCATCCCGCGGTCGGCGGAGACGAACCACATCGGTTCGGCCGATCAAACGACCGTCTAACCGCTACGCAGCGGACGGCGTGGCCGGGTCGGACTCGATGTCGTCGCTGAGACCCCACAGACGGACGCCGACCGCTCCGGCCCACAGGAACAGCAGTGTGGCGGCGTACTCGGCGGGAGTGGCGTCCACCGATGGTCGCATCACGAGCATACCGACGGCGAGGGCGACGACCAGACCGGCGGCGAGGTATCCAGCACGTGCCGTCGTGTGGCCGATGAGCTTCCCATCGCGAAGCTGGTGGGCCAGCCCGATCACCATGACCGCGAGCATCGCGTACGTCAATAGCATCGTGGGCAGCAGGATCGAGCTGAAGAGACTCTCGACCAGTTCGTGATGTTCCGGGCCGACCGCGATCGCGGAGCCGTCCCCCAATAACGTCGGGACGGCGTACACGGTGAGACCGTAGGCGATGGCACCGATTCCCGCTCCGACCCACCCCATGGCCAACCCCTTGATCGCCATCGGACGATGCAGTCGGTGGAGCCGGTGGAGCGTGAACGTCGCCCCCAGCACGAGTGCGAGCATCGCCAGTAAGTGGAGCGTCTGGACGACCGGCCAGAGCGGGTCGAGAGCGCGGTCTGCCAACCCGGCCTCCGGAAGCGTGAGGGCGAGTACCAGTCCGGAGACGTACAGTACCGGGGCGACGGACAGCATCGCCGCGATCGGTCTGATCTTGACCGTCACCTGCGTCTCCTCTCCACGGCTCATCGAAACATCCCTTGGAGGTGGTACGATTCACCGACTCTTGAATCGTTGGTACGACGCGGGCGACAGCGGTCTCGGGGGAGTGATGGAGCCAGCAATCAGTACTTCGGATCGGCTCCGGTGACCTCGTAGACTCGCTCCATGAGGTCGTCACGCTCGGATTGCCAGCGGTCGAAGCCGTCCGGACTCGACGGGTACTCCTCGTAGTGAGCGAGCAGGTCGTCCGCGACCTTCTTGGTCCGGTAGAGATCGTAGACGAGACCGGCGTCGTGGCGGATCGCCTTCGTCGCGACCTTCAGTTTCAAGCCGAGTCCGAGGTCCGTGCTACCCGAGTAGAGCGACTCGGCGATCTTGTCGCCGGGGAGGACGGCCAGCAGCCCCATCAGGTCGTCTACGTCTACGGCGGTCGAGAAGATGTTGTACACGTCGAGGGCCGCATAGCGCGCGCCGAAGTGGTCCATCACGCGCTCGTTGTACCCCCAGAGCGCTTCCTCGCTGACCTCGCCGTCCTCGATCGCCGCGATCGCGGCCTCGGCGGCGTACTTGCCGGCATAGGCCGCGCCAGCGATCCCGCCGCCGGTCGTGGGGTTGACGTGGCCGGCGGCGTCCCCGATCGCCGCGTATCCGGAGGCGACCGCGGAGTCGTACGGCCGTCTCGTGGGCAGCGCCGCGCCGAGTTTGTCCTCGACCGTTGCCCCCTTGAACTCGGGACGGTTCCGGAGGTCACGTTTGAGATCCTCAACGAGTTCCATCGGCTCCTCGGTCATCTGGAAGCCGAGCCCGACGTTGATCTCCGTCTCGGTCCGCGGGAAGTACCAGAGGTAACCCGCGGCACGCTCGGTCGGCTTGAACACCAGCGCGTCGTGCCACTCGACCGGTTCCTCGACGGTGACGATCTCGCGGTACGCCGAGCAGAACTGCGAGTAGTTCACGTTCTCGTCGAAGGTGAACTCGGAGAGGTCGGCTTTGTCCTGTAACAGCGAGAGCGAGCCAGCGGCGTCGATCACGATCTCACCACGGTACTCGATCGGCTCACCCTTCCGCTTCGCGCGCAGGCCAACGACGCGCCCGTCGTCGTCCTGAATGACCTCCTGAATGAGCGTGTCGTAGTGAAGTTCAGCGCCGGCCTCGTTCGCGCCCTCGATAATCGTCCGGCCGTACTCCCAGCGATCGATCACCGCGAGTTCCCCAGGAACCGGGATCTCGAGCACCGTGTCGTGCTGTGGGATCTCGAACCGACCGTGATCGACGTCGGTGTTGGTCATCGCGGGCTCTAGCTTCGACTTCGGGATCGCGTCGGGGAAGGCATCGGCACCCTTCAACGCGTCGCCACAGGCAATGTGTCCCGCCTCCTCCTCGTCCTTTCGCTCCACGATCACGACATCGAGACCGGCGTTCGCGGCGGTCGCCGCCGCGTAACACCCCGCCGTGCCCGCACCGGCTACCACTACGTCGCCGGACCACGTGCGGGTCGTCGCGGTCCCGTCGGCCGTATCCGAGTCGAGAGTCGCCATTGTCTCGCCACACCCGCCCGAACGAGAAAACTCTTTATATGCGGAGCAGGCGCACTCCCACGTCGTTCCCAGCGTGGATACGCGCCGTCCCTCGATGCCACGTTCCACCGATGAGAGCATCCCCGAGTTTTCAACGCGAACGTTCAAGTTCCAAGAATCATTAGATACCAGTACGGTCAGGTCGGAACGGAGCGGATTCCGAACGGCCTTCGGAGGCGGTCTACCCGCCCACTCAACGAGGCAGTATCCGAAACGCCGACGTGGTGAACGCGAATCCTCGAACGGTTCGTCTTGTGCCTGTCGGTCGAGCAAGCTCGACGATACCTCTGAGTTCGTCGAAGCGTCAGCAACTCCCTGCTGGCAAAAACAACAGGTGGGAGTCACCGGCGCCGAGGATAGGAGTAACGGCCACTTGGCATGGCCAGACAGCCACCGACCACGATGGCTGGGTAGATGCGAACTCCCGCGAAGTGGCGGAGTCATGGTTGCAAACCTGAAACCCCCACCGCTCAGGGTTCCTGCAAATTCAGGCGCAGGAGGATGTCAATCCCAAACTCGTCGTCGATCCGACGACACGACTCCCTGAAAAGAGTTTTGGGGTGGTCGTTCATACCCGAGTGTATGACCACGCACACGGTGGAGTTCCTCGGCACCGGGGAAACCGTCGAGGTCGCCGAAACCGAGACGATCCTCAATCGCTGTTTCGAGGAGGGGATCGTCCAGGAGTACTCGTGTCGAGTCGGCATGTGTCTGGCCTGTTCTGCCGAAATCGTCGAAGGCGAGGTCACCCAACCCGCCGCCCGTGGACTCACCGAGGAGGAGTCCGA
>SKSS01000020.1 GCA_007122875.1 Salinarchaeum sp.
ACCGAGTAGACGGCGTCGAACCGCCCGTCATCGAACTCGTCGACGACATCCTCGATCGCGCCGTGATAGAACGTTCCACAGTCGGCGAGGTCTGGATAGTGTTCGGCCATCACGTCGAACGCATCGTCGTTGAGTTCGATGCCAGCGAGCGTTTCGAAACCGTCTTCGTAGAGGTGTGCGAGGTGGCGTCCCGAACTACAGCCGAGTTCCAGCACACGTGCGTCCCGGTCGAGAAATCGACTGAGAACGCTTCGAATCGCCTCGCTTGTGTCGTCCGGGCCATAGTACGCGTAATAGGCCGGCGAGTACGCTCCGGACCGCTCCGCCCACTCCCGACGAATCTCATCAGAATTCACGTCTACTGGTCTCCGCGTACACGTAAAGTCCCGTCGGACGCACGCGGCTCGCTCTCCAACCACCGCTCGCCGGCTCACCGCTCACAACCGCTGGTTTGTCCGATCTTGTCCGGTCGGTCAGCGGAACGCTGGTAACGACCCCGCTGCTATCACGTATCAATACTAATATAAGTGCTTCCGAGGCGTCTCCACTGATATGGCACGAAAGCTCACCATGTTCGAACTGCATTTCGACGGCGTTCACTTCGGCTCCCCGGCCACGAAGGCCGCTGACGGCGACTCGTCAGACGACGAGACGACCGATGAGGAAGCCGAGCGTCGACACGAACTGGACGAGGTAGTCGGTGACGAATCCGGCTCACGGCTTCGCTCGCTGTTGTTCGTCGTCGGCACGCTCGCGATCGGCACAGCGGTCGGCCGAATCGTCGTTCGCCAACTGCGCGAGAGGGACGTTGAGCACGGTGACGAGATCGAACACGACGAAGCCGAGCGTACCGACGTTCCGATCGGCCGGTGACCACGACCCTGTTCCACTCGGCTGGCCTCGCTATTCGAGACCACCGCTCGCGCGAACATCACCATCCCAAACCGCTCGCTCCCTCGCTTTGCTCGATCGATCGCGGGAGAACAGATCGAGTCGCCACTTGTTGGAGAACGAATCGCATATGAACTCACTCGCGGAAATGCGGTGGAGAACGGTTCACCTCTCCTGTACGTGGGTCACTCCTCTTGAGCGTCCACCACAACCACTCCCGCCAGATTCACGATGTCCTTGGACCTTTTTCCGCTCGGGTGGTCTCGCTTCGCTCGCCCACCGCTCGCGCAAAAATCTCCACCAAAAACGCTGCAGGAGTTACTCGTCCTGTGCATCCACCACGGCCACGCCCGCCAGATTCACGATGTCCTTTACTTCGTCGCCGCGCTGGAGGACGTGGACCGGCTTGTCCATGCCGACGAGCATCGGACCGATCGCCTCAGCGCCGCCGAGGCGCTGAAGGAGTTTGTAGCCGATGTTGCCGGCTTCGAGGTTCGGGAACACGAGTACGTTGGCGGGTTCGTCGAGGTCAGTGAACTCGTAGGTCCCGGTAAGGATCTCCTCGACGACGGCCGTGTCCGCCTGCATCTCTCCGTCGACTGGGAAGTCGACCGACGGATCGTTCCGGAGAACGCGTGCGGCTTCGCGGGGCTTTCGGGTTCCCTCGTTGTCGACGCTCCCGAAGTTCGAGTACGACAGCAACGCGGCACGAGGCTCGACGTTGAACCGGCGGGCGAGATCGGCCGTGTGTCGAGTGATCTCGGCGAGGATCTCCTCGTCAGGGGTCTGGTTGACGGTGGCGTCGGCACAGAACACGATCCGGTTTTTGAACGTCAGAAGGTAGACCCCGGCGGCGTAGTTCGCATCTTCGGCCGTCCCGATCACCTGTAGCGGCGGCCGAAGCGCAGACGGATAGTGGTGGGTCAGCCCCGTCAACATCGCGTCGGCGTCGCCGCGTTCGACCATGACGCTCCCGAAGTAGTTCGGGTCCTTTCGGATGCGCTCTTCGGCCTCGCTCCGAGTGACACCCTTTCGCCGTCGGAGTTCGTGCAGCCGATCGACGTACTCGTCGTGCGCGCCATCGTCCGGATCGACGATTTCGGGGCTGAAGTCCAGCCCGAGGTCGTCCGCGACGGCCCCAATCTCGGCGCGGTCACCGATCAACACGGGTTCGGCGATTCCGCGCTCTTCGAGCTGGTAGGCCGCGCGAATCATCTTCTCGTCTTCGCCTTCACAGAGCGCGACGCGCTTTGGCTCGCTCTGGGCCTTGTTGAGTACGACCCGCATCATCTCGCGGGACTTCCCCAGCCGGGCTTCGAGCTCCTCACGATACTCTTCGAAGTCGATCTCACGTCGGGCTGCCCCGCTGTCGACGGCCGCCCGGGCGACGGCCGGCGCGACCTCGAACAGCACGCGCGGGTCGAGCGGCTTCGGGATGATGTAATCGGGCCCGAACTGGAGCGGCTCGTCGCCGTAGGCCTTCACGACCTCGTCGGGAACATCCTGTTTGGCGAGGTCGGCGAGCGCCTCCGCAGCGGCGACCTTCATCGCCTCGTTGATCTCGGTCGCGCGCACGTCGAGTGCCCCCCGGAAGATGAACGGGAATCCGAGGACGTTGTTCACCTGGTTTGGGTAGTCGGAGCGACCGGTCGCCATGATCACGTCGTCGTCACGGGCGTCCTTTGCGTCCTCGTAGGTGATCTCCGGGTCGGGGTTCGCCATCGCGAAGATGATCGGGTTGTCGCCCATCGACCGGACCATCTCCTGGCTTACGATCCCGCCGATGGAGAGTCCGACGAAGACGTCGGCTCCGTCGAGCGCGTCGGCGAGGTCGCCTTCCGGAACGTCCCTGGCGAACTGCCGTTTGTACTCGTTGACCTCGTCGGCTCGGGCTTCGGTGATGATTCCCGAGGAGTCACACATCGTGATGTGCTCTGGACGGACGCCCAACGAGACGTAGAATCGAGCGCTCGCGATCGCACTCGCCCCCGCCCCGGAGAAGACGACCTCCAGTTCGTCGAGACGCTTCCCTGCGAGTTCGGCGGCGTTGAGCAGCGCCGCCCCGGAGATGATCGCCGTTCCGTGCTGATCGTCGTGGAAGACCGGAATGGACATCTCCTCGCGGAGGCGCTCTTCGATCAGGAAACACTCCGGGGCCTTGATGTCCTCTAAGTTGATCCCGCCGAACGTCGGCTCCATCGCGGCGACGCACGAGGCGAACGCGTCCGGGTCCTCGTGATCCAACTCGATGTCGAAGACATCGATGTCTGCAAATCGCTTGAACAGGACGCCTTTTCCCTCCATGACGGGCTTCGAGGCTCCGGCACCGATGTCACCGAGACCCAGCACTGCCGAACCGTTCGAGACGACCCCGACGAGGTTCCCCTTCGCGGTGTACGAGTAGGCGTCCTGTGGATCCTCCTCGATCGCCAGACAGGGGGCGGCGACGCCGGGTGAATACGCGAGGCTGAGATCTCGCTGTGTGTTCGTCGGCTTCGTCGTCGCGATCTCGACCTTTCCGGGCGGGTCCGCCCCGTGGTACTCCAGAGCGTCTTCGTCTAGTCCCATGATGGGCGCTCTTGTTCGTGGTGAGGTAAAACTACCGCGTTGACCGACGACACAGACGAGCTCTCCTTCCGTGAGGACAATGCCCATAGGGGGACGGTCCCAACGGGTAGTCATGACGACAGACGCGGTATCGACCTTCGAGGACTCGCTCGCGGCCCTGGAGGTCGACTCCGTTCGGACCTCCGCCGATGGGTTCGAGGACGCGCTCTCCGAGACCGTCGTCGAACCGGCGGTCGGAGCGCCGCTTCCGTTCGACGACCTCACCCTCGACGGGACGACCGTCGAGACCGATCCGTCGCCCGCCGACCTCGACGCTGCACGCACCGGGGTGACCGCAGCACGGATGGCGATCGCGGACACGGGGTCGATCGCCATCCGTTCGACCGCGGCGTTCGACGAGCCGATCAGCCTCTTCGCCGAGCGTCACGTCGCGGTCCTCGACGCCGATGACGTGGTCGAGGACGTTGCCGCGGCGTTCGATCAGTTGGGACCGTGGCTGGCTGACGACCGGGCGAGTGCGATCGTCGCGACCGGCCCGAGCGCGACCGCGGACATGGGCGAACTCGTTCTCGGTGCCCATGGCCCGCGCGAGGTCTGCGTGGTGATCGTCGACCGATGAGCGCCGATCGAGACGCGACGGCCGCCCACATCCGACGGCTCCTCCGGGACGAAGGGCCGGCCGTCTCCGAGAACGCAGGCGGGTTCAACCGGAAGCGACGGGCCGCGGTGGCCGACCTCGACGACTACGACGAACTGACCAGGGAGGCCAGAGCGATCAAGGAGGATGCGATCGAGCGGCTTCCGGAACTGCTCTCCGAACTCGAAGCCAGCGTCGAGGCGAACGGGGGGACGCTCTACGTGGCCGACGACGCCGCCGACGCGAACGCGTACGTGGCCGACCTCGTGGGCGCGGACGACACGGTCGTCAAGAGCAAGTCGATGACCACCGAGGAACTCGACCTCAACGACGCGCTCGAAGACGTCGGGGCGGAGGTGTTCGAGACCGACCTCGGCGAGTTCGTCATTCAGGTCGCCGACGAATCGCCCTCGCACATCGTCGGTCCCGCGATGCACCGCTCCGAGGAGTGGATCGCCGACCTGTTCGCCGAGGAGTTCGAGGACCGATTCGATGGGGATCCACCCAGAACCGCCCAGGAACTCACCCAGTTCGCCCGCGAATACCTCGGCGAGCAGATCCGCGAGGCGGACGTGGGGATCACCGGCGCGAACTTCCTGATCGCCGAGAGCGGGACGATGGCGCTCGTTACCAACGAGGGGAACGCCCGGAAGTGCGCGGTCACTCCCGACACGCACGTTGCCGTCACGGGCGTCGAGAAGATCCTGCCGACCGTTTCGGATCTCCGACCGTTCGCCGAACTCATCGCCCGGTCGGCCACCGGTCAGACACTGCCCGGCTACCTCTCGTTGCTCACGCCGCCGGTCGAGACGCCGACGATCGACTTCGAAGGGGATGCGGTCGGATCGGACGACCGCGAGTTCCACCTCGTCCTGATCGATAACGGGCGGCTGGCGATGCGCGAGGACGACGACCTCCGGGAGACGCTGTACTGCATCCGATGTGGTGCGTGTGCGAACGTCTGTGCGAACTTCCAGCAGGTCGGCGGCCACGCCTTCGGCGGCGAGACGTACTCCGGTGGGATCGCAACCGGCTGGGAGACGGGCGTTCACGGCATCGACAGCGCGGCCGAGTTCAACGACCTCTGTACCGGCTGTACGCGCTGTATCGACGCCTGCCCCGTGAACATCGACATTCCGCGGATCAACACGGTCGTTCGCGACCGGATCAATCGCGGCGCCGATCCAGACGGATTTGACTTCCTCGTCGAGGGGCTGACGCCCGACAACGAACCCGGCGGACTGCCGCTCGACAAGCGCCTGTTCGGCAACATCGAGACGCTCGCCCGAGCGGGGAGCGCGCTCGCGCCGGTCTCGAACTGGCTCGCCGATTCACGAGCCGTCCGCTTCGTCCTCGACCGCGCCGTCGGAATCGACAGACGACGCGATCTCCCGACGTTCCAGCGTCGAACGCTCCGAGCGTGGGCGGCCGATCGAGAGGGACTCAACTCTTCGGAGACCGACCGCGAGGCCGTTCTCTACCCCGACGTATACACGAATCACGTGAACGTCGAGCGCGGCAAAGCCGCCGTTCGGACGCTGGAGGCACTCGGCGTCGCCGTTACCGTCCCTGATGTCGGCGAGAGCGGCCGAGCGCCGCTCTCACAGGGGATGGTCGAGACGGCGCGCTCGAACGCGCGCTCGACTGCGGACGTGTTACTCGATCACGTCGACGCCGGTCGCGACGTGGTCGTGATCGAGCCGAGCGACCTGGCTGCGTTCCGGCGGGACTACGCCGACCTCCTCGCAACCGACGAGGACGCCGATCGGCTCGCCGCGAACAGCTACGACGTACTGGAGTACGTCTATGGTCTTCTAGAGAACGGCGCTGAGTCGGCCGTACTGTCCGGAGCGGACGACGCCGACGGCATCGCGTATCACGGCCACTGTCAGGCGCGAACGCTCGGCGTCGATCGGTACGCGACCGCCGTGCTGGAGCGCCTCGACTACGACGTGCTGACCTCGACCGTCGAGTGCTGCGGGATGGCCGGCAGCTTCGGCTACAAGAGCGCTTACTACGAGTTGAGCGTCGCGGTTGGCGAGGATCTCGTCGCGGAGTTCACGACCGACGACGCGACCGGTCGGACGGTTGTTGCGAGCGGCACGTCCTGTCTCGATCAACTCGACGAACTGCTCCATCGCGATCCCGTTCACCCGATCGAATTGATCGCGCCGACACGCGCAGAATAGGGGTGGCCGGCGAACCGATTCCAGGGAGGGCACCCGTCACCGGCGGAGATCAGTTCACCGCTCTTCGATCTCCGTCCGCGTCTCGACGTTTTCGGGTTCTTTGATCGTTATCTCGACGACCGCACGGTCCTCGTCGTCCTCACCCCGCGAGAACGTTCGTCGGATTCGGCCCCCGCTCCGTCTTCCAATCCCAATGATGGTCCCCACGGCGATCCCCACGATTCCCAGCAGTTTGAGGCGGCGTTTGAGCGCCATGGAGGGCGTAACAACGAAATCATAGATAAATCTGTGCTGACCCATCGGAGCGAGAACAGATCGGTCGAGACGACCGACTGCCCCGGAGCGCGTTCCGAACGGTCTCGACGGGGACTGACGGATTCGATCGTATCCTGAATGTATCGAGTGCCGACCCTCGACCGGGCGGGCGTATCGAGTGGCCGGGATGGGACCGCAGGCCTGACGTGCTGGTCGAGCGAGTCGTCAACGTCGTCACCGTCTTTTTCCACCTGGACGACGTAGACGGGTGCCATGTCCCACGAGCGCATCACGATCGACGGACTCGATCACGAGGATCGGGCGCACGTCGCACGGGCGATCCGGGAGTTCGCCACCGCGAGCGAGGAACACCCGGAGACTGACGACGCCGAGACGATTCCCCTCGACGACGACCCCGAGGACGTGGCCGAACGGATCCGCCACGGTGACGACGTCGAACTCCGCTACGCCCCCGATGAGGGCGTCGACGAGGTCCGATACGTGCTGTGCGCGCTCGACTATCAACTCGACCGGATCGACGAGGGGAAGCCGGACCGTGCAGAGGACCGGGACCGCTCCCGGTCGAAGCGAAAGGCGATGAGCGACCGGGGGCACCTCTTTCAGCGAATCCGGGACGAAGCGGCGGAACGAGGCCTCACGTACGACGACGACGAAGTGCACGTCCGAGCACGATAGGTGTCGAGGACCGCGTTTTAGACGAAGCTACAGCGGGAGTTTATGAACCGTAGTGGGAGTTCCGTTCTCTTCACCTCTTCACCCGAATAATTATGTGACCGGAATGTCATTGCGTTTGCATGGCTCACAGGAAGCCGCGAACGGGGGTGACCCCCTCTGCGACTGTTAGTTCGACTGTCCGCTCGGATGGACGCGGCGTACGACAACGCGTACCACCACAAGCTCCGTGGTAGGATCTGGCAGGCGCTGTCGGGAACCGAGTTCGACGACACACACGACGAGAACGATCCACCGGGCTTCGCGTACTCGAACCCGTTTCCTCCCGGTGATCTGCAGGCGGGCGATCGGCGGACGCTGCTCGTCTCCTCGCCACACGAGGAGCTGCTCACGCACGTCGCGACGGACCTCCAGTCGAACCCGGAGCTGAACGTGGGCGAGATGCCGTTTCACGTGGACGATCTGAATGGGCTCGCGCCCGACGTTGGCGAACCCGGAACGACGGGGACGATCGAGACGGGAACCGGGTTGCTCGTCCGAATCCCGCCGTGGCGCTGTGACGAGTACGGAATCGATCATCCCGGCGGTGACACGGCCGTCTACTGGCGTCCGGAGCATACCACGGAGCCGCTGATGAACCAGTTGGAGGCGAATCTCGACAAGAAACACGGCTTGTTCGGGCCTGACTACCTTCCGGGACCGAGCGACGTCGACGGCGACCTCTTCGACGGCTACGAGCTGTTGAAGACGTTCGCTGTCCCCGTCGAGGTGACCCAGGG
>SKSS01000124.1 GCA_007122875.1 Salinarchaeum sp.
CCGCGAACCCGCGGCCATTTCGTGCCCCGGGCGCGCATCTTGTGGTACTTGTTTCCTGCCTTCACCATCGGTTTCTCGGTCCGTCCGCCGCCGGCGACCACGCCGATCGTCGCACGGCACTCCGGATCGAGACGCTTGACCTCACCGCTGGGAAGCTGGACGACCGCCGCGTTGCGGTCGTGGGTGATCAGGTCGGCGTTCACGCCGCCCGCGCGGGCGAACGTCCCGCCATCTCCGGGCTTGGATTCGACGTTGCAGATCGGGATCCCCTCCGGGATCTCCGCCAGTGGAAGCGTGTTCCCTGGCTTGATCTCGGCCGAGACGCCGACCTGTAGTTCGTCGCCGATGGCGATTCCCTCGGGAGCGAGCACGAGTCGACGCTCGCCGTCTTCGAACTCGACGGCGGCGATCGGTGCGCTTCGTGCGGGATCGTGTTCGATGTCCACGACCGTCCCCGACACGACATCGCCGTCGGGCTTGCGGTGCGTCAGATCGGACTTATAGCGGTGCGACGGGGCCCGGAACGTGGGCGTGCCGCGACCGCGTCGTTGTCCCTGGATTCGTCGTCCCATGGTCAGAACACCCCGATTCTGGAGGCGAGTTCCTGTGCGTCGTCGTCCGGCGATAAGGTCACCGTCGCCTTCTTGTGACCCTCCATCGTCACCTGCGTGTTCACCTTCACGATCTCGACGTTGTAGCGCTCTTCGATCTCGTCGGCGATCTCGGTCTTCGTGGCGTCCACGCCGACGACGAACTGGAGCTTGTTCTGGAAGTCCATGTCGTTCATCGCCTTCTCTGTCACCAGCGGGTGGTGGACGACGCGGCTCATCGCTCCGTCACCTCCTCGATCGCGGACTCGGTCCAGAGCGTCAGCCGGCCGACGTGGGTTCCGGGCGCGAGATCCTCCGCGTTGACCTCGGTCGCGGTCGCCACGTCGACGCCCGCGAGGTTCCGGGCCGCCTTCGACGGGCCCGTCTCACTGCTCGTCACCACGAGTAGCGACCGCGGCTTCTTGTACTTTCGACCGCGGGTCTTCCCTCGTCCTGCGCGGATCGAGCGGCCGTCGTCGGCCCGTTCGACGTCGGCGTACACGCCGAGCGCTTCGAGCGTCTCGACGGCCTCCTTCGTGCGCGTGAGGTCCTCGAACTCGTCGTCGACGACCAGCGGCAACTCGACGTCGTCGTCGAACTGATGACCGCGCTCGGCGACGAGGTCGGCGTCCGCGGTCGCGGCAATCGCGCTTCGGATCGCCTTCGCGCGCTCCTTGTCGTTGATGTCGCGGGTGCGGTCGGTCTCGACCTTCGGCGGGTGTGCCGGCCGGCCGCCGACCGTCTGCGGGACGCGGGCTCCGCGCCCGTTTGCCCGCGGGACGTGGGCCATGCCCCGTCCGCTTCCCGGCGATTCGGCGGACGTCCGCTTGCCCGCGTACTCGTCGGTACCGTAGTCCTGTCGTCGGTTGGCCTGGGCGGCGAGGACGGCACGCTTGATGAGGTCGCCTCGAACCGGCGCTTCGAACGGCGCCGGCAGGTCGATCTCGCCCGCACTCTCGCCTTCCAGGTCTCTCACTGTTGCCTTCATGGGTTATCCCTGGTCGGACCCCGTACTGACGTACCGAACCTCGGGGTCGAGGCGCGGCTGGTCGTTCGGACGGACGGCCGGGCGCAAGCGCACGAGGCGCTTTTTCGGTCCCGGAACCGATCCTTTCACCAGGACGAACTCACCGTCGACCTCACCGTAGTTGATGAAGCCGCCGTCGGGCGTGACGTCGGTCCCGTTGCCGAGATCGAGCAGCCGCTTGTTGAGTTCGGTGCGCTGGTGGTAGCCGGTCTGTCCCTGCTGGGGAACGGTCGATCGCACGCGAGATGGGTTCCACGGACCGAGGTTGCCGATCCGCCGCCGCCATCCCTGACGGGCGTGCTTGCCCTTGCGCTTCTGGACGCCCCACCGCTTGACGGGGCCCTGCAGGCCCTGTCCCTTGGTGACGCCGCTGATGTCGGCGTACTCGCCGGCGCGGAACACGTCGGTCGCGGTGTGTTCGCCGCCGGCTTCGAGGAGGTCAAGCCCGTAGTCGAGGCGCTCTTCGATCGAGCCGCCGCCGATCCGGGTCTCCATCACGTCGGGCGTCTTCTTCGGGACGCCGGGCAGTTCTGACGGGAGCGTGTGGGTGATCGCGCGAAGCTCGGCGACCTCGCCGGCTTCGACCGCGTCGCGAAGCTCCTCGGCCCGCGTCTCGAAGTCGTCCCCGTCGGGAACGTCGAGTACGCGATCGAGGTCGGTGTCGACATCGTCGGCCCACACCTCCGTCAGGGGCCGAAGCCCGTACGGCGTGTCCTCGTAGGCCCGGAGAGCGGCCGCGCGCATCGCGGGGGTCTGAACGACCGTCACCGGCACCGTCTCTTCCATCCCCTCCCGGGGAGAGTCGGTCTCGTCGTTGATCATCACCACGTGCGACATACCGGCCTTGTAGCCGGCAAATCCCTGGAGCGACGGCTGACCGTCGTCGTCCGGCCAGGTTCCGAAGCGCGGGACCTCACTGGTCGCGCGCTTTCGGGGACCGAACCCCAGCGAGCCTTTTCGTGGTCTGTCTGGTTGTGGCATCGTATCACGTCTCCGTGAGCGTCAGGGTCGCGAGCGCCGCGAACATCGCTTCCTCCGTTCGGACGGTTTCGCTGCCCTGGTTCGGAATCGCGTTCAGCCAGCAGTCGAACCGTCCGGGGGTGTCCCGGTTGGCATCGACCTCTGCCGCGTACTCGGTGACCGACTCGCGGTCGGTCCCGACCGTCTCCATCTCCGGAAGTCCTCTGTCGGGGGCGCCGAAGGCGACGGTGAGTCCGTCGTCGGCGATTCTCCCGGCCAGCCGTCCGAGCAGCGATGGCGTCAGCGCCACACCGTGGCGTGACGTCGCCACCCGGAAGCCAGCATCCTCACGGCCGAGGACATCCGGAAGGTCCGCACGTTCCACCCGATAGCCGGGTGGGGCCTCGTCGACGAGGCGTGCACGGACCGGTCGTCGCGAAGAGATCCTGACGGTAACGCGCTCCCCCTCATCGACCGCCATTTCCGGCGGGACGACGAGCGAGATCGGGTGTTGCAAGCCGCAATTGACCCGAACGCGCCCCTCAGGTCCGACCCTGGTCACGATTCCCTGTCTTAACGACCCCGAATCGGTCGATCCGGAGCCGGTCTGTGGTGAGGCGCGGAGCGGCGGCAGCACGCCCGCGTACTCCAGTTCGTCCCGCTCGTCCCACACCTCGGTTCGGAGGTATGGGGCCGTCGCGGCGTACCGGAGTACGGTTTCGACGAACCCGCCGTCCCAGCGGGTTCCGCGTTCGCCTTCGGGATCGTCAAAGACGATCAGGCGATCCGCCCGGAACACCGTCGCCGCACGGGCGACGTACCCGAGTTTGCGAGTTGCCTCGCGTTTGTCGGTGGCTTCCCGGACGAGAGACGACGGCACGAGCACGCTGACATGCATGCCGTGACGCTTCGACGCCTCGCCACTAGACTGTAGCGAATGCAATGGATGCCCCCCGTAAAAGGCTAGCGATCCCGAGTCCGGGTGAGAGGCGTTCGCACGTGTCGGTTTCGGGAGATCGGACGGAGCGGATGGTGGGTACGAACCGGTCACAACCACCGGAACCGACCCGGATCCGCAAGCCTTATCATTGTCTCACGGTGAAGAACTGAATGCGAACGGGCGCTGGTAGTGTAGTGGTATCACGTGACCCTGCCACGGTCGCAACCCGAGTTCAAATCTCGGCCAGCGCACTTCTGCGGCGAGCAATACAGCGAGCGACCGCGGAGCGTGTCGCTCGCTTTCCGCGAGCCGCGAATGCGGAACGGGGAGATTTGAGCAGACCGGACGTACGCAGCGGAGCGAGTACGTCCGGGCGAGTTCAAATCTCGGCCAGCGCACTTCTACTGAACTCACCTGCGAACGGCAGCACAGCTGCCGTTCGCAACGTTGGTGAGGTGAATGCGGAACAGAGAGATTTGAGCAGACCGGACGCACGCAGCGGAGCGAGTACGTCCGGGCGAGTTCAAATCTCGGCCAGCGCACTTCTGCAGCGAGCAATACAGCGAGCGACCGCGGAGCGTGTCGCTCGCTTTCCGCGAGCCGCGAATGCGGAACGCCGAATTTGAGCCAGCGAGACGCAGCGCGACCAGAGTTCCCGTGAGCGGAGCGAACGGGGGCACGGAAGAGCTCAGCTCTTCCGGAGGGAGCGACCGTCTCGCGCGGTTCACATCTCGGCCCGCAAACCTACGACCCTCCTACTCCCGAACCGTCGTCCGGAGGTCGGGGATGAGATCGAACTCCGCTTCGATGTCCCCGAGGATGAGGAGGGCGTAGTAGCGCAGGTACGCCACGACCGGCACCTGCGCAACCGCGGCAACGGCCAACACCGAGAGGGCGAACAGGACGACCGTAAGGACGAGCAGCCCGATCCCGACCGGCTCAGCGACCGTGAGAATGAACACGCCAACGGCGGCGAGGAGACCGAACGGAAGCAAGAGGACGAACGCGAGCAACGCGACGACGAGCGAGACGACGATTCCGGCGGCGATCGCGAGGACGAACACGCCGACCGCGTAAGCGAGATACTGCTTCCACTGATCGGTGATCGTCGGCCAGAGCCGCCGCCAGCCGTCGAGGACGCCGGAGTCGTCGAGGATCATGATCGGGACGACGAAGGCGGTCGTGAAGCCGTCGATCACCGCGACGAGGACGGCAAGGACGAGCAACACCGGCAGGAGAACCAGCGCAAGGGCGATCGAGACTCCGGCCATGCCGGGATCGAGAATCGCCGGAAGCGCGACGAGACCGATCAGCAGTACGCTCACACCGATTCCGAGTACCCCGAGGACGATTCGAAAGCCGAACAGACGGACGCCCTGCCGCCAGCGACCGCTCCAGTACCGACGAATCCTCACCCGCTCGGTCCGAAGCGACTCGATGAGGACGAACTCCATGATCGCGCTGACGAGCGCGAATGCCAGCGCGAGCAGCAGTATTGACCCGACGACAGCGCCGATGAGCAGCCACACGTCCGGGCCGATCTCCGGAACCGGGGTCGTTTCCGTCGGCGTCTCCTCGGTTCGCGACGGACCGCCGGGTGAGCCGAACGAGAAGGGGTTCGCGTTCGAACCCGAAATGCCGACGAAGAACACGACGACTGCGAGTTTTATCCACGTCCAGGGATCGACGGGCGTGAGAAACTCCCGCGTCGCGCTCGCGGCGTCGTCGAGGTTGTCGATCGCGTAGAGGGTCATACCGTCCATTCGGCGAGTACGTATTTCAACGATCGGGAAGGATGGAGACGAAAACGCGTTCGGACGGCGTCACGGCAGATACGGTTCGAGGTCCGCGACGGCGTCGGTGGGCATCACTTCGTTGTGCCTGGAATCGTACTCGATCGCCCCGAGGTCGTCGAGCTTCGGAAGCGTGACGTGGTGCAGCCCGATGCGGACGTGATCGCGGTCGGTGCCCTCCGCGACGGCGACCTGGTCCGCGAGGTCGTCGAGCGCGAGCGACTCCGAGCGGTCGTGGACGCAGGCCAGCACGGCCCGGCGGCGGGCATCCGAGAGTAACTCGTACACGTCGTCCTGGGAAAGCCCGGCGTCGTAGTGGGTCGATCCTCTCGGAGACGTTCGGTCGCTCGGATCGGCGGCGGCCTCGTATCGATCGCGTGGATCGGTGGTCATCGTGTTCGGACGATGGCCCTACGACCCGTTAACCTCGGCTCCAAACTGTTTTGGACGAGGTTACGGACTGGATTACGTCGATCGGAGGGAGTATTCCGCGTGCGTTCGTCGAGCGAGGACGCCGAAAAGGACCAGCGGACGGCTGGGCTTGGGGATGGGGTATCACTCGACCCGGTCGGGCCGTTCGCCGTGAACGAGTTCGTGAACCCCCAGGACCAGTCCAGGGACGACGACCGCGAACAGGTGCTCCTCGATCGGGATGCCGAGGAGTTCGCGTCCGGTGGCGAGTTCGATCGAGAAGATTCCCACCTCGAGGGTATAGCGATCCCAGACGTAGGCGATCGGGTAGAGAACGAGGATCGTCACCGCTGCCTTCCGGAGGGCACCCGCCCGACGCAACAGCAGGTACGCGATCGTTCCCCAGAACAGTTCAGTCACGAGGTAGGTGTACCGTCCGAAGACGCCGATATCGGGTCGCATGCTCCCACAACGTCGCGATTCGGCAAAACGTCTCGGGACTACGCACGTCGGCTCAATCGGGTGATCGGACGCGGTCGACCCGGTGTAGTGCTGTCGTGAGACACATTCAATACCGTTGCGCGATAACTCCCGGATGGAACGATGGATATCGCCGACATCGCCGCCCACGAGTTCGTCGAGGTGGAGTCCGACACGCGTCTGGGAAAGATTCGGTCTATTTTCGAGGAGGATAACCCCAAGGGAATCGTAATCACGTCCGACGGCGAGTACGACGGCGTCGTGACTCAAAAGCAGCTCCTGCAGTCGCATCTCGAAGATCACACGAAAGCGAGCGCGATCGCGACGTCCGCCCCGCAGATCGACCGGGAGGAAGGGATTCGGAAGGTGGCGAGAATGCTCGTCGAGGCGGACACGAAGGTCGCACCGGTCTTCGAAGACGACCGGCTCTGGGGAATCATCACCGAGGACGCGCTGCTCTCGGCCGTCCTCGAAAACCTCGAAGCACTCACGGTCGAGCAGATCCACACCGAAGAGATCGTGACCATCCCCCACGACAGCCGGATCGGCCAGGCGATCAACCGGATGCGCGAACACGGCATCTCGCGGCTGCCAGTCGTCGACGACGATGGGTACCTGACCGGCATGGTCACCACCCACGACATCGTCGACTTCGTGACCCGAAACGAGCAACGGCTCCGCGAGGGTGATCGGTCGGGCGACACCGACCGGATGCTCGACATCCCCGTCTACGACGTGACGTCGAGTCCGGTCGAGACCATTCGGGCGGGCGATACGGTCCGAGAGGCCGTCGAACGGATGCTCGACAACGACTACGCGGGACTTGTCGTCACTCCCGAGGAGAACGACCGGCTGATCGCCGGGATCGTCACCAAGACGGATGTCCTCCGTGCGCTCACGTTCACCGAGGAGGATCACATGGACGTCCAGATCACGAACATCGACCTCCTCGATACGATCACCCGACAGGACATCCGCAAGGCGATCACCGAGGTCTCGGATAAGTACCAGAAGATGCAGGTCCAGCACGCCCACGTTCGCTTCCAGGAGCACAAAGAGAAGCTCCGAGGGACGCCGTTGATCCAGTGTCAGATCCGGATGCGGACCAACCACGGTCAGATCGCCGGCACCGGCGAGGGATACGGGGCGAAGAACGCCTTCCACGTCGCCATCGACAAACTGGAGCGAAACGTCCTCGAACTCAAGGGCGTCGTCAGCGACGAGGAGTACCGCGGACAACTGATGCGAAAACTCGGCGAACTGTAACGATCGTCGCCGGGGTTCAGTTCTCGGACTCGGTGTGTCGTTCACACCGTCATGACGGTGAACCGCAGCGCTCGTCGATTTTCGCGAGCGCTCCGTGAACGTAGAATTTGGGGTTCTCAACCCTTCACGACTGGAGAACCGAAGAGCCAGCGATGTGAGGGGTGATCCGTGCCATTGAAACCCCGGCTCTCCCTACCTCCCCCCATGGCCGAGAGCGATCCATTCGGAGCCGTCCGCGAACTCGACGTGGGCGGATCGACGTACAAGATGGCGGATCTCACCGTCCTCGAAGAGCAAGGGCTGTGTGAACTGGACCGGCTGCCGGTGAGCATTCGCATTCTCCTCGAATCGGTGCTGCGAAACGTCGACGGAGAAACGATCACCGAAGCGGACGTTCGAAACGCTGCCGCGTGGGAGCCAGACGTACCGGACACCGAGGTTCCGTTCACGGTTTCGCGGGTGGTTCTCCAGGACCTCACTGGCGTTCCCGCGGTCGTCGACCTCGCCGCGCTCCGCTCGGCAGCCGAACGAAAGGGTGTCGACCCAGCCGTCGTCGAACCGGAGGTTCCCTGTGACCTCGTGATCGACCACAGCGTGCAGGTCGACTACTTCGGTAGCGAGGACGCCTACGAGAAGAACGTTGAACTGGAGTACGAGCGCAACGAGGAGCGCTACCGCGCGATCAAGTGGGCCGAACAGGCGTTCGAGGAGTTCAACGTCGTCCCGCCGGGCACCGGCATCGTCCACCAGGTGAACTTAGAGCACCTCGGACGGGTCGTCCACGACCGCGAAGTCGACGGCGAACAGTGGCTGTATCCGGACACGCTCGTCGGGACCGACAGCCACACGCCGATGATCAACGGGATCGGCGTCGTCGGCTGGGGCGTCGGCGGGATCGAAGCCGAGGCGGCACTGCTCGGCCAGCCGATCACGATGACGCTCCCCGAGGTCGTCGGCGTTCGGCTCACCGGCGAACTGCCGGAGGGCGCGACCGCCACCGACCTCGTGCTCCACATCACCGAGAAGCTCCGTGGGGTCGGCGTCGTCGATAAGTTCGTCGAGTTCTTCGGTCCCGGCGTCTCGACCCTTTCGGTGGCCGATCGGGCAACCATCTCGAACATGGCGCCCGAGCAGGGCTCGACCATCAGCCTCTTCCCTGCCGACGAGGCCACCCTCGACTACCTCGAACTCACCGGCCGCGACCCCGAGCACGTCGAACTCGTCCGCGAGTATCTCGACGCACAGGGGCTGTTCGGCGAACAGGAGCCCGAGTACACCGAGGTCGTCGAGTTCGATCTCGGCGACGTCGAGCCGAGTCTCGCCGGCCACAAGAAGCCCCACGCCCGCATCCCGATGGGCGATCTGGACGAACACTTCCCGGCGCTGCTCGAAGAGCAGGACGTCATCGGTTCGGACGGAGCCGCTGCCGGTTCCGACATCGACACCGGTGACGGCGCGCTCGTCGCCGACCACGGTCTCGACCTGGACGAGAAGGTACCCGTGGAACTGGAGGACGGCACCGAGGTCGAGATCGGCCACGGCAGCGTCCTCATGAGCGCGATCACGAGCTGTACGAACACCTCGAATCCGTCGGTGATGATCGCGGCGGGACTGCTCGCGCGAAACGCCGTCGAGAAGGGACTCGACGTTCCCGAGTACGTGAAGACGAGCCTCGCGCCGGGTAGCAAGGTCGTCACGGAGTATCTGGAAGCGGCCGGTCTGCTCGACGACCTCGAAGCGCTCGGCTATCACGTCGTCGGCTACGGCTGTACGACCTGTATCGGCAACGCCGGCCCGCTGGCCGAGCCGATCGAGAACGCGATCGACGAATACGACCTCTGGACAACGAGCGTCCTCTCGGGCAACCGCAACTTCGAGGCGCGAATCCACCCGAAGATCCGCGCGAACTACCTCGCCAGCCCGCCGCTGGTCGTCGCGTACGGTCTCGCGGGGCGGATGGACATCGACTTAGAGGAGGAGGCGCTCGGAACGGACGACGACGGCGAGCCGGTGTACCTCGCGGACGTCTGGCCGGACGCCGACGAGATCCGCGAGACGATCCACGACAACGTCTCGCCCGAGATGTTCGAGGAGAAGTACGCGAGCATCTTCGAGGGCGACGAGCGCTGGGAATCGCTCGACGCACCGACGGGGGACGTCTACGAGTGGGACGACGAGTCCACGTACATCCGCGAACCGCCGTTCTTCAAGGACTTCCCGCTGGAGAAACCCGGTGTGTCGAACGTCGATGAGGCGCGCTGTCTGCTGACCCTGGGCGATACGGTCACGACCGATCACATCAGCCCGGCGGGACCGTTCAGCGAGGACCTACCGGCTGGACAGTGGCTCAAAGAGCGCGGCGTCGAGCCGTGGGAGTTCAACACGTACGGCTCGCGGAGGGGGAACCACGAGGTCATGATGCGTGGGACGTTCGCCAACGTCCGCATCCAGAATCAGATGCTCGACGGCACGGAGGGCGGGTACACGATCCACCACCCGACCGACGAGGAGACGACCGTCTTCGAGGCCTCCGAGCGCTACCGTGACGAGGAGACGCCGCTGGTCGTCCTCTCCGGCGAGGAGTTCGGCACGGGATCGAGCCGCGACTGGGCCGCGAAGGGGACGGACCTCCTTGGAGTTCGTGCCACGATCGCCCAGAGCTACGAGCGGATCTACCGCGACAACCTCGTCGGGATGGGCGTCCTCCCGTTGCAGTTCGCCGACGGCGACGGCTGGGAGGAACTGGACCTCGACGGAAGCGAGACGTTCTCGATCGACGGTCTCGAGGACGGTCTCGAACCGAACGCCGAACTCACCGTTACCGCCGAGCGTGAGGACGGCTCGACCATCGAGTTCCCGGTGACCGCCCAGGTCGGCACGCCAGCGGCCGTCCGGTACGTCGAACACGGCGGCATCCTGCACTACGTGCTCCGGAAGCTGCTGACTGCGGCCTGAGTGGGGCACTCTTTTTCGGTTGGGGACGAGGTCGGGGGACAGATCGTTCGGCGAAGCGTCCGCTTCGCCGAACGATCGAAGGGAAAACCGACGTGAACGAGTCGATCGTAGCTAGATTCATGACGACGGATGACACGCTCGTACGGACGGTCCTGATCGTCGTCGCGATCGTCCTTCTCGTCCCCTTCCTGATGATGCTGCTCGCCGTTCCGATGATGGGGATGATGGGTGGAGGTCACATGTGGAACGGGACCGCGGATGGGACGTGGTGGTGGTTCCTTCCATGGTTGCTGATGCTGGTCGTGATCGGCGGCGTCGGATACGCGCTCTATCGATCCGTCGCTAGCTCCGACGGCCGATCGACCGACCCCGCCATTGAGGAACTTAGGTTGGCATACGCCCGCGGTGACCTCTCCAGAGAGGAGTTCGAGGAGCGCCGAGAGCAGCTCGTTCGGGACCGATGACCGATCACCCCCGTCGGCCGACCGACCGACGCTGTCCGTGTTGCCGGGTGTGTACGCTCTCGCTCGCGGCGGACGACGATTCGGCGCGGGAGGATGCAGGGCACGGGGAAGATGCGGTTCGATACGCACCGCGTGACCAACACGAGCGCGACCGTCGGGAACACGAGGGCGACGCGGAACACGATCACGACACCCACGACGAGCACGATATACACGACACCCACGACGAGCACGATATACACGACACCCACGACGAGCACGACGCACACGTCGATCATGCGGGGCACGAAGAGCTGTTCAAAAAGCGATTTTTCGTCTGTCTCGTTCTCTCGATTCCCGTTCTCTACTTCAGTCCGATGTTGCAGGAGTGGTTCGGGTACACTGCGGTCACGTTTCCCGGAAGCGGGCTCGTTGGTCCAGCGTTCGGAACGGTCGTGTTCGTCTACGGTGGCGTCCCGTTCCTGCGAATGGGGGCGGTTGAGGCACGCAACCGCGAACCGGGAATGATGCTGCTCATCTCGCTGGCGATCACGGTCGCGTTCGTCTACAGCCTCGCCGCAGTGCTGTTCGGCATCGGGGAACCCTTCTTCTGGGAGCTGGTGACGCTCATCGTGATCTTTCTGCTCGGCCACTGGATCGAGATGCGGAGCGTCCGCCGGGCGTCGGGCGCGCTCGACGAACTGGCCGAGTTGCTACCCGACACCGCCGAACGGGTGACTGAAGACGGTGAGATCGAGAACGTTCGTATCGACGACCTCGAAACGGGCGATCTGGTGTTGGTTCGTCCGGGAGCGAACGTTCCGGCCGACGGCGTCGTCGAAGAGGGTGAATCGAACGTCGACGAGTCGATGATCACCGGCGAGTCGGTCCCGATCAAGAAAACAGCCGACGATCGGGTGATCGGTGGGACGACCAACCGTGATGGAAGCCTTCGCGTTCGCGTGACCGCGACGGACGAGGAAACGACGCTCTCAGGGATCATGCGGCTGGTCGAGCAGGCCCAGGAGAGTCGGTCTCGTACGCAGGTACTCGCGGATCGGGCAGCAGGCTGGCTGTTCTACGCCGCAGTAGCGGTCGCGGCCGTCACGGCCGTCGCGTGGACGGTCGCCGTGGGATTCGGGTTGCCGGTCGTCGAACGGGTGGTGACTGTGCTGGTGATCGCCTGTCCGCACGCGCTCGGCCTCGCCGTCCCGCTGGTCGTCGCGATCAACACGTCGATGGCCGCGAGTCACGGGATGCTCGTCCGTGATCGAATCGCGATGGAGCAGGCACGCAATCTGGACACCGTCGTCTTCGATAAGACCGGAACCCTCACGAAAGGCGAACAGGGTGTCGTCGATGTCGCATCAACGGGGACGTGGACCGAGGACGACGTACTCGCGTTGATGGCCGCTGCGGAGGGCGATTCCGAACACATGATCGCGGAGGCAATCCGCGAGACGGCTCGGGAACGGGAGGTATCCGTCCCCGACGTGCGGGAGTTCGAAGCGCTCGAAGGACGCGGTGTCCGTGCAACCGTCGAGGTGGAAGCGACGACCACTGCTGGTGGCGGCCGGGAACAAATCCGGGACGGAGACCGGATCTACGTCGGTGGGCCGAACCTCCTCCGTCAGCTCGGTATCGAACCTGACGACAACCTCGAACGGTTCGCGACTGAGGCAGGTTCCCGTGGACAGAGCGTGGTCTACCTGATTCGTGATGCTGACGTGGCGGGAGCGGTGGCGTTAGCGGATGTGGTCCGCGAGGAGAGCGACGAGGCGGTTCGTGCGCTCACGGAGATGGGAATCGAGGTCGCGATGCTGACCGGTGACTCTGAGGATGTTGCCCGTGCCGTCTCGGAAGAACTCGGCCTCGAGACCTACTTTGCAGAAGTCCTCCCCGAGGACAAGGACGAAACGATCGTCGAACTGCAGGATCAAGGGAGGCTCGTCGCGATGGTGGGTGACGGCGTGAACGACGCGCCAGCGCTCACCCGATCGGACGTGGGGATCGCCATCGGTTCGGGAACCGACGTGGCCGTCGAGTCCGCTGACATCGTACTCGTTGAAAACGATCCGCGAGACGTGGTGAGCCTCGTTCGATTGAGCCGGAAGAGCTACGGAAAGATGCAAGAAAACCTCGTCTGGGCAGCCGGCTACAACGTGTTCGCGCTTCCGCTGGCGGCCGGTATCCTCGCGCCAGTCGGTATCCTGCTTTCGCCCGCGGTCGGTGCCGTGTTGATGTCGGCGAGTACGGTCATCGTGGCGATCAACGCACAGCTTCTCAGGCGCGCGGAGATCGAAGTATGAGGTCCCATGCCGTAGTCTGTCACGGAAGCTCACGCATCGCCGTTACCATCTCGTCGATGTTCATCTGGGTGATGGCGAGCGAGAAGCCGTCGATGGAGGCGAGATCGGGGGCATGTTCCCAGAGGTCGTCCTCGTCGATTCCGTGGAGGACGACCGCGTTCGGGGTTGGATTGACGACCCGGAGGGCGACGACCGGCGATTCCCCACGAGTGATGCCCGTAAAGATCAGTGCCCGGCTGGTCGACTGGCCGTACAGCCGAAAGAAGTCGTCACTGGAGAGGCGAGTGATCGCCTCGATGCTGTTGATGAGCGTGTGGCCGCTGACGTGGTCGTGGGTGCCGTTTGCCACCTCCGTCGCGCCGATCGCCCGGTAGAACCGCGAGAGCGGGACTGAGGTGTCGTACTCCCGGAGTTCCCGAACGACATCGCTGTCGAACCCCGCCGAGAGGACGCGCTCATACTGGCGAATCCGGTCACCACCACGACGCTCGTCGATGTCGAGGAGGGCACGGACGGTCCGGCCGATCACGCCGATGCCGGGGCTCTGCCGACGGCCGCTCTCGTAGTCGCTGATCACCGACGAAGAGACGTCGAGTTCGTCCGCCAGGTCCGTCTGGGAGACATCGAAATCGGTGCGCCACTTTCTGAGCGTCGCACCCGGTTCCTCGCTGAGCGTGATCTCTCCCGCGATCTTCTCGGCGAGATCACGCCGGACGTCGTCCGATCCCGTCATGGAACTGACTGTACCGGCAGGTGCTAAAAGCGTGTCGGAACCCACGACGACTGGGTGAGGGCGTCGGGGCGGGCGAAAGAGCTAATCCGTCCGCATCCGAGTACGGTTCTCAACGATGCCCCCGACGACCGTCCACGTCGCGATCGCCGCCCTGATCGGTGCGGCGTTGCTCGGCAAGCACTTCGGGCTCAAGTCAATCGTGATCGTGGTGCTCGCCGCCGCCGTGATCGATCTCGATACGATCGTCGACATCTGGTATCCCGGACTCCATCGGGCGCTGTTTCACAACCTCGTGTTTCCCGCGATCGCACTCGCGGTGCTGGCGTGGGACGTCCACCTGCGCGAGGAGTCGTTCGTCCTCAACCGGTGGGGCGAGTGGGGGGTTCGGGTCTGGTGGGTGGCGACCCTCGGGGTGATCGTCCACATCCTCCACGACGCCTTCTACAACGGGGCGAACCTGTTCTGGCCGCTCCACGACCAGTTCTACGACCTCGATGGGGATCTGTGGCTCTCCAACCAGGAGGGGATCGACCAGTCGTTCGTCGACCTCGGTGAGGACGGCGACACCGAGCGGGGAACCACGGAGGACGTGCAGTACGGGACGGGCGTCAGTCCCACCGACGATCCGGGAATTGAGGAGGACATCGAGCGGCGATTTCCCCTCGCCGAAACCGGCGAACACCTGTTTCTGACGGTCGTCGGGTACACTGTGGTCGCGATCAAACTCTGGCAGGTTCGTCGGGACCGCGACGACGGCTGAGCGCCCAGTCCGAAACTCCGCTCGCCCGGCGAGGATCGTCGTCCGGTCGGTGCGATCTTCCTGGAACCGAAGCGCTAACGACGTTCCTCACACACCTCCAGGCATGAACGTCAGGCCCTACAAGCCGACCGACGCCGATGCCCTCTGGGAACTCAAACGCGCGTTCGAACTCGAACTCGGAACGGGAACCGGTGACGACGGCAAGGAGGAACGCTACGAGGGAAAGCTCACCGACGCGTACCGCGAACGCTATCTCGACTGGGTCGATCGGTGCGTCACGGACGAGCCTCACAGCGTGACCGTCGCCGACGACGGCGACGACCTCGTCGGCTACGCCTTCGTCCTCCCCGAGTCGTTGGCGATGATCTGGGACGCCGCCGTCCTCAACGAGATCTACGTCCGTGAGAGCCACCGCGGGACGGGCGTCGCCGACGACCTGCTGGATGCCGCCGTCGAACTCGCCAGTGTACAGGATCTCCCGCTCGACCGACTCGTTCTCGACGTGGACCGCGAGAACGACCGGGCCGGTGCGTTCTACGAACGTCACGGCTTCGAACACTGGGGCGAGATGGTCGCGAAACCGCTGTAGTCGGGGTTCGACTCGCTGTGGGTGCTATTCGACTCGTCCGGTGCGTGCCCACTCGATGGCGGTTTCGTGATCGTCGAACGCCCGGAACTCGGCTCCGGGGACCGACAACTTTCCCCGGAGCGAGATTGCCTTGATCCCCTCGGCAGTCAGCGCGGCGCGCTCGTAGTTCGGCAACATCGCGGACTCCCGGGCGGCCGCCTCCCACACGTCGAAGATGTCCCGCGAAAACGGATCCGAAATCCGGACGTAGTCGGCCGTGGCGACGATGTCGCGCTCGTAGACGGCCAGGAGGTCCTCGAATGCGGGATAGACCTCCTCTTCGAACGCCTCCAGCTTCATCTCCTCACCAAATTCGCCGATCACGACCCCCTCTTCGTACGTCAGACTCCAGTTCTCGCCCTCTTTTTTCATACTGTATGCAGTAAGTATGCTGATAAATATATCTTTGGATGGTGTCGTGCTGACCAGACCGGGTCGGGACGACTCCATCGCCTCCGCGATCTACCCAGTAGATTCCGTGACGCGAACTATTATCCCGGTAGGTGATGGTTGCTATCACATGGCATCAGTGGCCATCGTTGGGGGCGGTCCTGCCGGGTTGAGCGCCGCGCTGTTTACGGCGAAAAACGGCCTCGAAACGGTCGTCTTCGACACGGACGAGACGTGGATGCACAGCGCACACCTGTTCAACTACCTCGGGATTCGCAGCCTGAGCGGCTCCGAGTTCATGGCGGTCGCTCGAGGGCAGGTTGAGGATCGGGGCGGGGAGGTTCGCGTGGGCGAGGAGGTGACCACCATCGAGATGACCGACGACGGATTCCACGTGACGACTGACGACGAGGAGTACGGGGCGAACTACGTCGTCCTTGCCACGGGTGCGAACCGTGACCTCGCCGAGGAGTTGGGGTGTAAAACCGACGACGACGGAATCGTCGACGTCGATCTGTCGATGGAGACCAGCGTTGAGAACGCCTATGCGACGGGAGCGATGGTCCGCGATCAGGAGTGGCAGGCGGTGATTGCCGCCGGAGACGGCGGGGCGGCCGCCCTCTCCATCCTCTCGAAGGAGAAGGGCGAACACTTCCACGACTTCGACACCCCGGCGGACGTGCCCAGCCTCCGGAGCGAGTAGCGGTCTCCGTTCCTCCGGCCGTCACGGACGGTTGGATTCCGTCCGCCCGGCGAGGTCTGCCATCACACCTTGAAGAGCGCTCGCCATTCCTCCGTATAACTTGGTTATAACACCCAATCATAATACTTAATTCGTCGGCGACCGACCGCTCGCGTATGGCGTTCACCGACGAGATTGCCGACGACGCCGAGACGGCGTGGGATACGATCTGTGCACACCCGATGGTCGAGGGAATCGGAGACGGAACGCTCGACGAGGAGCCGTTTCGGTACTGGGTCAGACAGGACTACGTCTATCTCGTCGAGTACGGGCGGGTGTTCGCGCTCGGGGCCGCGAACGCCCCGGATCTCGACCGGATGGGGACGTTCGCCGAGCTGTTGGACGAAACGATCAACACGGAGATGGACCTCCATCGATCGTACGCCGCCGAGTTCGACATCAGCGAGGCGGCGCTGGAAGCGACCGATCCCTCGCCGACGACGCGGGCGTACACCGACTTCCTCGTTCGAACCGCGGCGACCGGAACGTTCGGCGACCTGATCGCCGCGCTGTTGCCCTGTATGTGGGGCTTCAACGAGACGGGGCTACGGCTCGAAGCCGGCGGTTTGCCGGACCACGAACTGTACGCCGACTGGATCGCGATGTATTCGAGCGAGGAGTTCACCGAACTCGCCCGGTGGTGTCTCGATTTGATGGACGACGTGGCCGCGGCCGCAACCGACGCCGAGCGGGAGCGCTACCGGCGGCTGTTTCTTACCTCCGCACGCTACGAGTATCTGTTCTGGGATGCCGCCTGGCGACAGGAGGAGTGGCCGTTCTGAGACCGGACGGCCCGACCGTCCTGACCCGATACGTTTATGCGGGCGGTGCGATGAGAGTTGACGGATGATCGACAGGGCGATGCGAGCCTTGATCGTGGTGACCCTCGCTATCACGGCACTCGGCGGCGTAATCATCTTCGTCGATGCGCGCACCGCGCTCGACGTAGGTCTGTTCGGCTACGAGCGAACGATGGTTCGGGTCGGCATCGGCGTCCTGATGCTCGTCGTCGCCGTGATGCTGCTCTCCGGTCGGTCGCTCACCCGACTGCGCTGACGAAACCGAACGGTCGTGGGCGGCCGGAATTGGAACGGCCGGGTGGTCCCACATCGGTGGATTAATGAAGCCTTACTCGCGAGTCGGCGGTAGAACGGTGAGCCTACCCGTCGAAGAACTTGCGCTCGCGCTGGTCGCGCTCGCGCTCGCGGTCGGCGTCGGAACCGTGGCCCACGAGCTGAGCCACGCCGCCGTGCTGTGGGCGTTCGCCATTCCGTTCCGAATCGAGTGGCTCCCCGATAGCGACCAGGGTCTGGTTCGAGCAACTGCGCTCGGAACGTGGGCGACGGTCACCCCCAGGACCATCACTCGGGAGGCGTCCTCGCTCGGAATCCGGCTCGCCGCACTCGCGCCGCTCGCGCTCGCGACGCCCGGGCTCCTCGTATTCGCGGGCGTGCTCGCCGACCCCACGACCGGCCATCCAGCGGTGACGGCCGCGGCGCTCGGCTGGCTGGGGTGTGCGATCCCCAGTCCGAGCGACTTCGCGGCGTTCTGGAACCCGACAGCCGACTGATCGCCGGTCCCACGAACACTTTTATCCGATGGGGGAGTCGATTCGTGATACCATGGCGCGCACGGCGCTCTCCTGTGGTGGATGTGGGTTTACGGCTGCTCCGGGCGATGACTGGGAGGCGATCGACGATCCGGTGCTCGGGAGCCTGACGCGGTGTCCGGATTGCGGTAGCACGAACGTCACGGGGAACGTCTGAGGGTGACGGGATCTCCCTCTTCGATTCTCACCGGCCGGTCGAACGCCGCCATCAGCGACGCGTTCGACGCGACGTGATCCGTCACCGCTGGAACGGCGATCTCGCCGCCGGACAGCGCGAGAAAGACGATCAGCTGATCCGCGAGATGGCGGTCGACCGGTGCGGTCGAGTCGACCACCTCCAACGCGCGCTCTGCAGCCGCTTCGCCCACCTCCTCTGCGGGCGTTCCCGGCTCGCCGAGGGCGTCGGCTCCCGTGGTGACGGTCCCACGATCGAGTCGGACGACGACCGCCGATCCGGGCGAGTCGGCGTCGACGTACGTGGTCGAGCGTTCGACGACGGGGACGGCTCGCTCCGCCAGCCGTTCGACCGCGGCCGTCATCTGTCGTTCGGCCACGTTCGCGTCCGCCAACCCTTCGGTCGCCGTCGAGTACACGCGAGCGCTCTCGACCGGCTCGGCCGTCGTCAGCTCAATCGGCGCCAGCGAGGACGGGGCCAGACGAAGGGTGACCTCCCCGCCCCCCGCCGGGTAGAACCCACGGCGGTCGAGATCGATCGACGCCCGGAGACCGAGCCGGCGGAGAAGCGGGAACTTCACTAGCCGGTGGTAGTCGAGTGGGGGCGACCACTTCACGTCGGTGCCGCCACGAACGGTCAGATCGATCGGGCCGTCCGAAACGAGCGCGAGCGGCAACACGGCGTCACAGACGAGCGTCGTACTCGCCGCGGTGCCGGCGTCGACCGTGACCTGTCCGTGTGAGAGCGAGCGCGGCTCGAATCGGAGCCGTTCGGAGCCGATGTCCGCACCATCGATGTCGGCCTCACAGAGGGTGCCGACTGCCTCGACCGCGGCGAGGTGCTGGTGGCGGAGGCCGGGGGTCGGGCGTGAGCCGCGGATGTCCTCCATCTCGAAGGCGGTTCCCGTGGCCGCGGCGAGCGTGAGCGCGGAGCGAACGAGTTGACCGCCCCCGTCGGAGCCGTCGAGTTCGATCATCGACTGACGTAGATGGACGGCCGACAAAAACGTTCGCGGGTCGGGGGGTCGTTCGGACGATCGGAGGGTTGGCCTACGTTTGACGGGAACTCAGAACGTCGTTCGGAGATGTTCGTCCCACAGGCAGGGACGCAATCCCACGTCGAAGCCCGTCGAATCACGGATCCGGGGAAGGCCATCACGAAGTCGCTCCCACTCCTCGGCAGTCAGGTCGAACTCCGCTCCGGTTCCCATCACCCCTCGGTTGTTAGGGTCGTCGTCGTGACAGAGTACGAGATGAGCGATCTCGTGTAGGAGCAACTTCGCTTCAGTCTCCGGGTCGCGTTGCTGGGTGACGACGGCCCGGTTTCCGACGCTGAGTCCGTTGACGTAGCCGCTTTCGGGACCGGGACCCGCTCGTTGAATCCACGGGCTGTAGATCCGACCCTTGCCGGGCGGTTCGGGACGGCCGGGGACGACGATGACCTGCAACGCGACGTCTTTCAACCCGTCTTCGATCACGTCGTGATAGAACGAATCGGGCGTCCACAGGATGTCCTGATCGGTGGTTCCGTACCGCTCCTCGACGAGCTCCCGGTCGTACCGGACCGGATGGTCGAGCCACTGGGCAAAGATTCCGTGGTCACGGAAGATCGACTCGATCCGTGTTTTCGTCCCGTCGGTGACGCTCGTCTCGCCGACGTACCGGGCGTCGATCAACAGGTCGCGTCGATCGGGATCCAGCCCGTCGAACCGATCGCCGAACGTCCCACGCAGGCGGCGATGGAACGACTCGGAGCGTTCCTTCTCGTCCGGGATACCGTCGCCGTCTTCGTCCGTGAACGACCGATCGGCCGCGTAGGCGATTCCGCTGACGCCGATGGCGGAGCCGACCACGCCGCCGGTGAGCGACAACACCTCCCGTCGGCTCGGCCGTCCGTCGGTGTTCCGTGAAGGCATCAGCCGACCGGTTATGGCCGGGTTAGATAACTCTAGCGGTAGCATACCACATGCATCTGCAAGCAACGATCGGTGTCCGAATGCACGGGGAACGTATCGGTCGGCATCACGAAGCGATCCGAAACAACCGTTTTGCCGTGGGGCGTCGGTGCTTCGTCGATGGGCGAATCCACCCACGACACCGGCGAATCCGCGTCACACGCCCGCTCGACTGTCACACCCTGGATCGGTGGCGCACTTGGTGGTGTCGCCGGTGCGCTCGTGCTGGGCGTGCTCCTGTGGCTCGCCGAGCCAGCGATCGTCGAGGCGAGCATTCCAGCGCTGTACGGACTGGATCCAACTCCGGTCGGTGGTTGGGTGCTCCATCTACTCCACGGGGCGATCATCGGGCTCGTCTTCGCCGCGGTCACCGAGCGACGGATCGTTCGAACGTATCTCGAGGCGGACGTCGAGACGCAGGCACTGCGGTTCGCGGGCGCTCCGCTTCGAACGGCGGGATTCGGCGTCGTCTTCGGACTCGCGATCTGGGCCGTGCTCCCGCTGATCGTGATGCCGCTGTGGATCGGGATGGTCGGCGATCCGGACGTACCGGTGATGCCCGACCTGATCGTCGAGAGCCTGCTCGGGCACTTACTCTACGGGGCGATCGTCGGCGCGGTGTACGGTGCGATCGTTCGGCGGTGAGTCGGGATCGGTCGAGTCGCGGCAACGCCGACGGGAGTCGGCGGGTTTACCGTCCGCCGGTCGGACGGACTCACATGGACGCACCAGCCGTACTGCTGCCCCACCACGTCGACCGCGAGATCGCCCACGAGTTCGCTGCCGTGCTCGATCCAGCCATCGCCGGCGACGTGATCGTCGCGGAAACCCCCGAGGAGTCGCTTGAAGCGGTTCGAACCGTCGAAGCGATGGCGACGTGGGGCGTCGCGGACGAGTGGCTCGACGTCGCCGAGAATCTGCGCTGGGTGCAGGCGCTTTCGGCCGGCGTCGACAGCTACGATCACGAGACGCTCAGAGAGCGCGACATCGTCCTCACCAACGCGTCGGGCACCCACGCCGAACCGATCGCCGAGCAGGTGCTCGGCTACATGCTGACGTTCGAGCGAAACCTCCATCAGTCCGCTCGAAACCAGGCTCGCGGCGTCTGGGAACGGGTCGCAGGCGGTGAGCTTCGCGGCAAGACCGTCGGCATCGTCGGCGTCGGGGCGATCGGAACCCGGACCGCGGAACTCGCGGGGGCGTTCGGCATGGAGGTTCTCGGCACGAAACGGAACCTCGACGACGCCCCGGCGGCGCTCGACGAGGTGTACCCACCGGACGAACTCGACGAACTCCTCCGACGGGTCGACTATCTCGTCCTCGCGTGCCCGCTCACCGACGAGACCGAAGGACTGATCGGGACGCCCGAGTTCAAACTCCTCTCGTCCGACGCCGTCGTCGTGAACATCGCGCGGGGTGACGTGATCGACGAGGAGGCGCTGATCCGGGCGCTCCAGCGCGGTCGGATCGGCGGAGCGGCCCTCGACGTGTTCTCCGAGGAGCCGCTTCCGTCCGAGTCGCCCCTGTGGAACCTCTCGAACGTCCTCATCACGCCGCACATGGCCGGTTCGACCCCACACAAGAACGGACGATGGCGAGACATCATCGTCGAGAACTATGAGGCGTTCGTCGCCGACGAACTCGATGCGATGATCAACCGGATCATCTGATCGAGTCGAAAACAGTCCGGTGAGAGCGATTCGGCGGGCGGACGACGGCGGCTCAGTACCCCAGCCTCGCCAGCGTCCGGTCTAGTTCCCGGACGTATCGGTCGTCATCGAAGACGATCGTGTGGACCAACAGCGGATGGCAGGCGTAGATGTCGACCCGGTCCTCGAAGAAGCCGTCCTCGATGCCGCGGCGCTTCCGGTAGCGTTCGAAAAACGGCTCGCCGAACGTGTCGGTCCACGCCACGTAGGCGAGGTCGGTCTCGGGGTGTCCGTAGTATATCGCGGGATCGAGCCACGCCGTGATTCGCCCGTCGTCGACGAGGACGTTTCCGCCCCAGGCGTCACCGTGCAAGAGCGCGGGCCGCTCGGGTTCGGTGAGTCGGTCGTCGAGATCAGCGGCGAGGAGGCGAATCCGTCGAGAGAGTCCCTGCGGAATGTCGCCGCCGTCGACCGCCAGATCCGCGCAGTGGCGCAACCGACACTCGCGGAAGAACGGAATCCACTCGTCGGTCCACGGGTTGGGCTGAGGGATCGGGCCGTCGAGGGTATCCCAGCCGAATCCGAACCGGTCGACCGAGACGCCGTGAAGCGCCGCGAGGTGGTCGGCAGCCTCGCGCTCGACGGCGGCCGATACGCCTCCGTCGGTGTCGACTGCGTTCACGGGCGTCCCCTCGACGAACGTCAGGACGAGGAGGTCGTCGTCCGCGTAGAGCACGTCGGGAACCGGCAGTTCGCTCCGCCTGGCGAGGTGATCGAGCATGTCCGCCTCGATCGACAGCGGGGTCGATCCCGTCTTCGTGACGACCGTCCGGCCGTCGTCGAGGTCGACTCGTCGAACCGTCCCGATCTCACCGCCGTCGAGGCGGGTCACCGAGACGGGTGCGGAACCGAGCGCGTCACGGATCCGGCCGTGAAGGTCGTCCATCGGAAGCTATCGAACCGCCTAGAAAAAATCGGTTTCGGTGGGATCGTCGGTCGTCGGTCCGTGACCGCTCCGGTGAAACTGGACACCTTGTTTCTCCGGTGAAACTGGACACCTCGGTTGGCGTGTGGACACGTACTCGTTCGGAGCCGGTTCTCAGAACGAGCTATCCGTCAGTGGGTCGGAACCAGTCTCTTTACCGGGGAGGTCGCGGGAAATCCCATGACAGACGCACCTGATGTCGAGACGGTCGAGCGGGGCGACGACTACGTTCACGTCCGGTTTCGCGATCCAGACCGGTACGACGAGATCAGGACGCCCGAGTGGGCGGAGACTCCGGCGGAGTCGGTGGTGGAGGGAAGCGAGGTTCGGACGGGAAAGCGAGAGGGAACCGACGACTGGGAGGTCCAGTCCGTCCTCATCCCCGCTGATCGAGCCGAGGACGGCGCCGGATCGCAGGCCAGGGCGATCGTCGAGAAGATCGAGTCCACCGGCGACGAGAGCTGAGTTGACGGTACTCGGCGGATACCCCGTCGCGCCACCTCGAAGGGCCTCAGATTCCGGCTCCGGTCGGGGCGTCGGGAAGGTCGTACCGCTCGGAGTCGATCCCGAGTTCGTCAAGCGCGGCAGCGAGGTGTTTTTCTTCCGCGAACTCCGCACCGTCCTCCTCGCGGATTCGCTGAGCCGTGGCGAGCACCTCCCCGCGGCGGTCGTCCGGAATCCCGTACTTGTCGGTCGAAAGCTCGATCGTCAGTCCGTTGTGATCTCGCGTGTACAGCGAGTGGAAGATTCCGCGATCGAACTCGCTGTAGCCGTAGCCCACCTCGTCAAGCGCCTCCTTCGTCTCGACGAACCGTTCGGGCGCAACGTCGAACGC
>SKSS01000018.1 GCA_007122875.1 Salinarchaeum sp.
ACGGTCCGGATCGCTCCGAAAACCGCGATCGGGTCGTCGTCGGTCAGCAGATGCGTCCGATGCGGCCGGGGAACGATCAGCGTGTGCCCCTCGACCGCCGGGTTCCGATCCAGAAACGCCACCACGTCGTGGCCGTCGTACACCACGTGCTCGTCTTTCTCTCCCGCGACGATTCGACAGAAGGTACACTCCTCGCCCATGCCGTCCGTTCGGTCTCGAACTGATATAAACGATGCCGGTGATGGTGGGCGGCTGTCACCACGTCGTGGGGGATCACCCCGCCCCGTTCCCTCTCCGATCCGGCCGCACCTCCAACTCGTCTTCCGCGATGACGTGAACCACCAGCGTCGAGAACGCCGGGAGGTCGGTCGTCTCCTCGTGGTCGTCGTCGAGCCGGACGGAGAGGACGAGGTCCCCTCCCGGCAGGACGTACCCCGGACGCTTGCGCCCGTAGCGGTCGGAATCACCCGCGGGAACGACGAACTCACCCTCGTACGCAATCTCGCCGGTGTCAGCCTCCTCGAACCGGACGGCCACCATACGGGACTCCATCGTCTCGTTGGTGATCCCGAGGTGCCGGTGCCCGTCGGGGCGGAGGATGTCGGACAGGTGATGAACTCCAACGCCGACACCGGTTCCGGCGAGAATCCCGACCAGAACGCTCCGACGGCTCACGGACGGGAACGGCATGGTCGTACGTACTCGCTGAACGACCAAGATCGTTCGGCCCTGTTGTCCGAGCGCGTCGTCCGCGACCGCGGCGACGTCTCCGAACGTCAGGCCAGCGCGTCTTCCAACCGCTCGATCAGTTCCCGGTTTCCGAGATGAACGGGTGTCCGTTCGTGTAGCTCCTCCGGTACCTTCTCCAACAAGGACCGCTCGCCGTCGGAGGACGACCCACCCGCGCTCTCGATCACGTGCGCCATCGGGATGCCTTCGAACTGGAGCCGAAGCTTCCCTTCGGGGCGGTCCGTCAGGCCGGGGTAGGCGAACGTCCCGCCGTACCGGAGCACCTGGTTCACGTCGGCGACCATCGCGCCGCCGTATCGAAGCTTCAACTCGCGCTCGACCTCCTCGACGTACGCTGCGAACTCGTCGGGCCAGTCGGGCACCCGTCCGCCGAAGCCGTAGACGGTCGGCTCAGCGGGAAGCGTCACGTCCGCGTCCCGGCGGACGATCTCCGCGCGGTCGGCTCCCTCGCGGATCACGTACTCGTCGACGCGACCGTCGGCCGCGACCGTCATCGTCGTGATCGGACCGTAGAGGACGAACGCCGACGCGAGCAGGTCGTCGCCGCCCGCCGGAAGGTCGCCGTCAAAGACGCCGACGATCGTCCCCATCGGGTTGTTCGTTTCGAGGTTCGAGGAGCCGTCGAGCGGATCGACGGCGACCGACACGCCCTCGCCACAGTCGATGGCATCCTCGCGCTCCTCGCTGGCGTAGGTGCCGACGCTGTCGATGGCCCCGAGGCGCTCTTCGAGCAGCCTGTCGGCGCGCACGTCCGCCGCCAGTTGGGTCTCGCCGCTCGGGTTCTCGCTGTCCTCGTCAGCCACCGAGCGCTCGTCGAGACCCGCTCGGATGGCGGGTGCGGTGCGAGCGACGGCATCGAGAACCGCGCCAGCGGTTCCGGGGGCGAGATCCGACATTTAGTCGAGGGCCTCCTCCGCGCCGGCGCCCTCGTAGATCACCTTTTCGAGGGCGTCGAGGATTCGCTCCGGCTCCTCGCGCTGCCAGACGTTCCGTCCGACCGCGAGGCCGGCTCCACCGGCCTCCATGACGGCCTCGACGCTCCGGAGGAACGACAGGTCGTCGACCTTCGATCCCCCGCTCATCACGACTTTCGTGTTCCCGGCGGCGTCGACGGCCCACTCCATGGCCTCCTTGCTGCCGGGGTACTTCACCTTCGCAACGTCCGCGCCGAGTTCGAGCGCGATTCGCGAGCCGTACGCGATCACGTCGTCTTTGGTGTCGTTTTTCACGCCCTGGCCGCGCGGATAGGACCACATCACGACCGGCATGCCGTGGGCGCGAGCGTTCTCCTGAATCTCGCGGAAGTCCTCGTACATCTCGGGCTCGTGATTCGAGCCGGAGTAGACGGTGTACCCGACCGCCTCCGCGCCGAGTTCGGCCGCGTAGTCGACCGTCCAGTTCTTCGGCGAGTACGGCTCACCCATCCAGAGGTTGCTCGTGCCGTTGAGCTTTGCCAGCAGCGCCACGTCGTCCTCGTACGATGGGTAGTACCGCTCGGCGACGCCCTTCTGGACGGCCATGGCCGTCACGGCGTCGTGCGTCGCCACGTCGAACACGGTCGACGGATCGATCGTCTCCGGCACTGGCTCGAAGTCCACCGGCCCGTGTTCGAGACCGTGGTCCATCGCCAGGATCAGTACCTTACCGTCTCGGCTAATCGCGTCGTCACCGATCTGGGGCATTCGGTTCGAACCTGCGACAACGTGATACATGAAACTAGTGGTTGAGTCCCGAGAACACCGAAAGCGAGCGCTCAGTTACTACTGGTGTAGTGAATTAAACGCAGAGAAATCGTTTCGAAACCCGTCTCACAGTCGTTCTTCGGCCCGGTCACACCACTCGCGGACGCGCTCTGCATCGAGGTCGAGCGCCTCGGCGATCCGGTCCGGGTTGGCGGTCGCCAGACTCCGGACGGACGTGATACCGGCTTCGGCGAGGCTGGTCTCGAACGCCTCACCGATCCCCTCGATCTCGGTGATGGGTTCGGGTTTGCTTCGCTCGCGCCAGGCCGCCTCTTCCTCCTGATCGGCGCTGGTGACATCGGTCGCCCCCACGCCCGCGCTCTGCTCGCGCCAGGCGTCCTCCGCCGTCTCGTCGTCTACTGCCTCGTCGGCAGCCGTCCGATCCGTGGTTTCCTCCCAGTCGCCGGTGCTGGCGGCTACCCAGGCACGCTCGTCGTCCTGAAGGCCGCGGACGCGATCCGATCGTCGGCGCAGGCTACCATCGTTGTCCTCGGTCGTACCGAGCGACCACGCCAGCGAGTGTTCGCGCCGCAACTTCCCGGCGACGCCCGGGTTCACGCCAGCCTCGACCAGCATCTCGTAGGAGACGGACTTCCGAGCGATCCCATCCGCATCGAAGGGGGCCTCCTCGAGCACCTCCGCTGTCGATGGGCCGACGAACTGGATGTCCGTCGGATCGGTACGGTCCTCACCGCCGCCGGAGTTGTCCTCACCTGTCACGCACCGTTCACCAATGTCGATGCGTTCCCACCCCACCGCCTTGAATGTTGCTGCCCCGCGGTTCTCGAACCGCACCCGTCGACGACGGTTCGAACGTGGAGGTTGTGGGGCGCTACGGTACGAACGCGGGGCTGTGACACCCCCGAAGCGAGTCCACGGGATTTACGATCCGGTCGCGCGGACGCTCTCACATGGTTCGATCAATCGACCGCGTCGGCGTCGTCGGCGCGGGAACGATGGGTGCTGGTATCGCACAGGTGGCCGCGACGGCCGGATACGAGGTCGTGGTTCGGGACATCGAACGGTCGTTCGTCGACGACGGCTTCGAGCGGATGACCGACAGCCTCACTCGCCTCGCCGACCGTGACGCGCTCGATGAGGAGCCGGGGACCGTCCTCGATCGGATCGAGGGGACGATCGAATTCGACGACCTGGCCGACTGTGACCTCGTCGTCGAGGCAGTCGTCGAGAACCTCGACGTGAAACGCGACGTGTTCGCCGATCTCGACGACCGCCTCGACGACGCCGTCATGGCGACGAACACCAGTACGCTCTCGATCACCTCGATCGCGGCCGCGACCGACGCCCCCGAACGGGTCGTCGGTCTCCACTTCATGAACCCCGTCCCAATCATGGAGGGCGTCGAGGTGGTCGTCGGCGAACGGACCGATGCCGACGTGGTCGCGCTCGCCCACGAGTTCTCAGCGGACCTCGGGAAGACGACGTGGGAGTCCGACGACAAGCCTGGGTTCGTCGTCAACCGAATCCTCATGCCGTGGCTCAACGAGGGCATTCGCGCCTACGACGAGGGAGTCGCGAGCAGAGAAGACCTCGACCAGGGAATGAAACTGGGCACGAACGTCCCGATGGGACCGCTCGAACTCGCCGACTACATCGGACTCGACGTGTGTCTCCACGCCTCCGAAACGCTCCACGAGGAACTCGGGGATCGATACCAGCCGGCGTACCTGCTCAAGCGAAAGGTCGAAGCGGGCGACCTGGGGAAGAAGACGGGACGGGGGTTCTACGAGTACTGACGCCCCGAACGCCACAGCAGCCTTTTTTCGATCGGCATGGTGCGTCGGGTATGCGGCTCATCCGGATCCACGTTTCCGAGGATCGATGCGAGGCGGTCGCCGAGGCACTCGACGGCGAGCAGATCGACTTCGTCCGCCAGCGGGCGTGGTCCGAAGGAGAAGAGGGGTGGCTCATCGAAGCCCCGGTTCCGGCCGACGCCGTCGGTCACGTCCTCGACGTGCTCGACGACGCTGGCGTAGACGCAGGGCGATACACCGTCGTCGTGAGCGCCGAAACCGCGAGAACGCCGCACACGGAACTGCTCTTCGAACGGTTCGCCACCGACTTCGATCCACTCACGCGTCCGGAACTCCGCTCGAAGGCCCGCGATATGAGCCAGGACACCCGATCGTTTCTCGTGATGATCCTCCTGAGCGCGGTCGTCGCGACCGCTGGACTCCTCGTCGAGTCGCCGGCGATCGTCGTCGGCTCGATGGTGATCGCGCCGATCGTCGGACCCGTGCTGACCGCGACGGTCGGCGCGGCGACCGGCGATCGGGAGATGCTCCTCGGGAGCCTCGGGTTACAAGTGGCGGGCCTCGCGGTCGCCGTCGCCGGTGCCGCCGGCCTGAGCCTCCTCCTCAGGACGGGGCAGTTCGTCCCCCGGACGCTCGACATCACGGCGATCGAACTGATCGCGTTGCGACTCGCTCCCGATCCCCTCACGGTCGTGGTCGTACTCGCCGCCGGTGCCGCCGGTGCCATCGGGCTGGCGACGAAGGGACCGACATCGGTCATCGGCGTGATGATCGCGGCCGCGTTGATCCCGACGGCCGCCACCACGGGAATCGCCGTCGCGTGGCGTGAACCGCGGATCGCGGTTGGCTCCCTGCTGCTGTTGATACTCACGATGATTCTCATCAACGTGGCGGCGTTTGCGGTCCTCTGGGGACTCGAGTACCGACCGAGCGACGAGGGGTGGCTGTTCTCGTCCGGTCCAACCGCCCGGAAACAGGCTGCCATCGTCGCGGCGGTCGCGCTCATCGCTATCGTGGGGCTGGTCGGGGCGGCGTCCGCCCAGCAAGTCGTCTTCGATCGGACGGTCAACGCCGAGATCGATGCTGTGTTCGACGATCCGGACTACGAGGAGCTTGATCCGGTGTCTGTACGGGTTGAGTACGGCGGTCCTGGCCCATTTGGTGAGCCAGAGACCGTCACGGTCACCGTCAGCCGGACCGACGACGGCGATCCGCCACAGGTGGCGAGAACGCTCGACGATCGAATCGGCGAGGCCACGGACCACGAGGTGACGGTTCGCGTTCGATTCGTCGAGTATCAGCGGTCGGACGACGAGTCGCCGGAATCGTTCGAGTAGGTTAGATCCCCTCGGCCCGGTGGAACGGCTCCTCGGCGATCGTCCGCCGGAGGTCCGCTAACGCGTCCCGGTCGCGCTCGCCGGCCATCGCGGTGACGATGGCGGCGACTTCCTGGCGAGAGATCTTCACACCGTCGCCCGTGACGGCGTCCTCCGGTCGACTCGACAGCTCCCGAAGGGTCCCGACCGCCAGCAAGAACGGGATCGCCCACGCGGCCAGCCGGTTGCCGTCGGTCTCCGGGACGACCTCCAGGTAGCGCTGTGCGTCGTCGAGAAAGCCGCGCGCGTGGTCCGTCGTTCGGTGGACGACCGTGGCGACCCGCTCGTGGTTCTCGGGGTCGTCGACGGCCTCCTGATCGACGCCAGCCTCCCGGAGCCACGCGGCCGGCAGGTAGACGTTGTTCTCCTCGCGGAAGTCGTCGTACACGTCCTTGGCGATATTCACCAGCTGTAACAGCAAGCCGAAGGATTCGGCGGTCCCGTAGAGGGTTCGCTCGGTTTCGTCCGCCACGTCGCCTCTGGTGACGAGGTTGGTGATCAGGTGGCCGACGGTTCCGGCCGCATAGTAACAGTACTCCTCTAACTCCTCTCTGTCTTTGAGTCGGAGTCCCCCCTCGTCGGCGTAGCGCTCGACGAAGATGACCATCCCGTGGACGAGTTCGCGGACGGGTGGGCGGACGGCCTCCCGAACCCCGTCGGGCTGCGCCCGGAAGCTGTGGACGACCGTCCGCGTTTCGGCGACGACTGTCCAGTCTTCGTTGCGCTCCGGTTCGGGCGGGAGCCACTCCTCGACTGCCGCCTCGAAGTCTGCGATCGTCGTCTCGTCGTCCGGATCGAGGACGCGATTGTAACACCGTAGCAGCTGGGCTTGTTCGTCCGGCGGGATGTGCGAGGCGTCCTCGATCGTGTCCGCGACGCGGCAGAGCAAGTAGCCGACGCAAATGTAGGTGGACATCGGCTCGTCGAGCACCTCGATCGTCAGGGCAAACGTCCGGGATACGCCCTGAACGGCGTCGTGACACCACTCGAGGTCGGCCTCGTCCGCAGGGAGTTCTTCTCGGTTCCGTGACAGGCCAGACATTTCGCTGGTGCCCGCTAACGGCCCAGTAATAAAAAAGGATAGGGGACTCGATCGGACAAGACGCTCTCGTCGCCTGCGAAAGAACACGTCGGCGCTGTCTCGCATTTTCTCCTCCAAATCGATGGGAACAGTAAAGTTCGGAGCGCGCGAGCGCTACACGTATGGACTTCAGCTTCTCCGCGGAGCAGCGCCAAATCCGCGAGGTGGTCGCCGAGTTCGTCGACGAGGAGGTCGTTCCCCGGGCGGCCGAGATCGACGCGACCGACGAGTTTCCACGAGACCTCGTCTCGGAGATGGGCGATCTCGGCCTGATGGGCATGCCGTTTCCGGAGGAGTACGACGGGGCCGGTCTCGACTATCACTCCTACGTGATCGGGCTTGAAGAGATCAGCCGCGGCAGCGGCGGCCTCGGGACGGTCGTCGCCGCACACATCAGCCTCGCGGGGAACATGCTCTACGAGTTCGGAACCGAGGAGCAAAAGGAGACGTATCTCGCCCCGCTCGCTCGGGGCGACGACGTCGGCGCATTCGCGCTCTCGGAAGCCGGTGCGGGCAGCGACGTGCCCGCGATGGAGACGACCGCCGAACGGGAGGGTGACGAGTACGTCATCGACGGCGGAAAGCTCTGGATCTCCAACGGATCGGTCGCGGAGACGGTCACGGTGTTCGCAAAGACCGATCCCGACGCGGGCAACCGCGGCATCTCCTCGTTCGTCGTCCGGCCCGCCGAGGACGACGGCTTCCACGTCGAGAACACCGAGGACAAACTCGGCGACAAAGGGTGTCCAACGGCCGAACTCCGGTTCGACGGCTGTCGAATCCCGGCGGATCGGCGACTCGGCGAGGAGGGTGACGGCTTCGTACAGGCGTTGAAGACGCTCAACGGCGGGCGAATCACGATCGCGGCCCGCTCGATCGGAATCGCGCGGGCGGCCCTCGACGATTCCCTACAGTATGTCGAAGAGCGCGAGCAGTTCGGACGGCCGATCGGGGAGTTTCAGGCGATCCAGCACAAGCTCGCGGACATGGACACGAAGGTGCAGGCCGCGCGGATGCTCACCCATCGGGCCGCCGACCGGAAGATTCGCGATGAAGACTACATCAAACATGCGGCACAGGCGAAGCTGTACGCAAGCGAGATCAGCCGTGAGGTCGCCAACGAGGCGATTCAGATCCACGGGGGCTACGGCTACGTGAAAGACTTCCCCGTCGAACGCTACTACCGCGACGC
>SKSS01000092.1 GCA_007122875.1 Salinarchaeum sp.
GACCGCAGACCGGTTGCTGCCGTCGTTGCTCGACGCCGACATCGTCGACGAGTGGGTCGGGGTTCGGTCGATGACACCCGACGGGAACCCGATCGTCGGCTGGACGGACCTCGATGGGTTCTCGATCGCGGCGTTTCACACCTCCGGCATCCAGCTGGCTCCGAAAGTCGGTGACGTGATCGCCCGCCAGCTCGTGGAGGGTGACCCGACCGACCTCTACGGCCCGCTCTCGATCTCGCGGTTCGACGGGTACACCGACGTTCATGACGGGACACCCGACGCTCGCCGTGATGGCGACGGCTGAGACTTCAGTACTCCTCGACCTCGACGACATCCCGGGTTGCCGGGTGCGTGAGGTCACTGTCGGCCGAGACCACCGGGGCGTCGAGGACCTTTATGCGGTGTCCTCGATCCGCTCGCGCATCCGACGCTTTCGTTTTGCCTTCGCCTTTCGACGCCCCTTGCGGACGCGCTCGGCCTCCTCGTCCGACCACCGGCCGAACCCGTCGTAGAAGTCGCCGGTGTCGTCCTCGTCGAGCATCCGCTCGAGGACATCGTTGTAGCTCTCGCCCGCCCGCCTCCGTCGTTCGATTTCACGTTTTACCCGTCTGCTGACGCGGATCTGTTCGTCGGCAGGCATCAGACCCCGACGTACTCCTCGTTGAACACCCACTCGCCCTCGTCGTCCCGGATCATGTACTCGCCGTAGTACGGCACCCGGTTCGCGACGACCTCACGGAACGCCTCCCGGATCTCGGGTTTGGTCATCTCGCCCATCGGTCGGAGGTCGTCGTTTCGGTTGAGACAGCCCTTCAGATAGCCCTGGTGGGTCACCCGAACGCGGTGACAGTTCGCACAGAACTCGGCGTTCTCGACGGGATCGACGATCTCGACCATCCCACCCTCGCCCGTTCCGCCCCCGATCCAGTAGCGCCGTCGTCCGTGCATCTCGCGCCGTTCGATCTCGTCGGCCTGTTCCTCCAGCCAGCCGTGGACCCGCTCGATGTCGATCGCCCACTCGGGCTTTCCTGTCAGCTCCGGCATGTACTCGATCAGCTGAAGCTGGAGACCGCCGTTCTCGGCGACGTGCTCGACCATCTCGGGGACGTACCCCGCAGTCGCCTCGAAGACGACCATGTTCAGCTTCACCGGATCGAGTCCGGCGTCGAGGGCGGCCTGCACGCCCTCCATCACCGCATCGTACGCCCCGCTCTTGGTCACCTCCGCGAACGCCTCCGGGTCGAGGGCGTCCTGCGAGACGTTCACCCGTTCCAGCCCGGCCTCGACCAGTCCTTCCGCGCGACCCGGCAGAAACGTCCCGTTTGTCGTCATTGACGCCTCCATTCCATCGGGTGTCCGCTCGATGATCTCCTCTAGATCCTCCCGGAGCATCGGCTCCCCGCCGGTAAACTTCACCTTCCCGACGCCGAACTCGCGGACGACCTCCAGGAATCGAACCACCTGATCGGCCGTCATCTCGTCGTCCTGGGGCTCCATTGGACCCCGGGTGTCCCCCAACCCCTCGTTGTGACAGTAGATACAATCGAAGTTACACCGGTCGGTCAGCGAGACGCGAACGCCGGTCACCTCCCGGCCGAACGCGTCCTCCAGGGTTTCCATGGCACCCCGTAGCAGGTGAATACCCTTAAAGAATCGGCTAGCCCACCGTGTTGTGTAACCGAAAACAGTTTCTCCGACGCCGCCACCCGGTGCGACGTTCGGTCCACTCTCCGCGGCCCGACGTTCCTTCGTCCGGATCGGAACGCCGGCCCGTCGAAGCACCCACCGTTTTGTATCCGTCTCGCGTGTCCGACACATGGACGAACGCGAGGGTCGATCCACTGACGGCGGCGAGCGCTCGCTCACAGACGAGAGATCCACGACGCTGATGACGCCGGGACCGACGGTTGTCCCACCCGAGGTCCGCGAGGCGATGGCCCGGCCGATCCACAACCCGGACATCGAACCCGGGTTCACCGAGTTCTACGGCAAGCTGCTGGAGAAACTCGAGACCGTCTACGGGACGAGCGACGACGTCCACGTCCTCGCGGGCGAGGGAATGCTTGGGTTGGAAGCGAGCGTCGCGTCGGTGATCGAGCCGGGTGACCGCGTGCTGTGTCTCGCCAACGGCCTGTTCGGGGCGGGGTTCGCCGATCTCGTCGAACTGCACGGCGGAACACCGACGATCCACGAGGTGCCGGACGACGAGGGGTTCGATCCGAGCGAGGTCGCGGCACTCGCCGAGGAGGGCGAGTACGTTGCGGCGACGATGATCCACTGTGAGACGCCCACCGGCCTGCTGAACGATCTCGAGGAGATTCTCGCCGTGCTGTCCGATGCCGACGTGTTGACGATCGTCGACGCCGTCTCGTCGCTCGGCGGAACGGACGTTCCGACCGACGACATCGACATCTGTCTCGGAGCCTCCCAGAAGTGTTTCAGTTCACCGCCGGGGTTGACCACGCTCTCGGTGAGCGACGCCGCGTGGGACCGCGTCGACGCAGTCGATCAACGGAGTTTCTACGCCAGTCTGGAACCGTGGGCCGATGTCGAGCCAACCACGGGACCGGTCGGGACGCCGTACACCCATTCGGTGTCGAACCTGTACGCACTCGACGCCTCGCTCGATCGGATCCTCGATGAAGGACTGAAGAACGTCTACGACCGTCACGAGGCAGCGGCCGCGCGCTGTCTGGAACGCGGGGCGGAACTCGATCTGACGCCCTATCCTGCGGATTCGGACCTCCTGTCTCCGACGGTGACCGCGTTCGGCGTCGAAGAGAGTGCCCAGGAACTCCACCAGCGGGTGGCCGACGAACACGGGATCCTGTTCGGAACTGGACTCGGCGAGCACGCCGACGACGTGATCCGGATCGGCCACATGGGCTACGCCGCGGAGGTCGATCTGGTCGACCGGACGATGGACGCGCTGGCCGCGGTTCTCGGGGAATAACCCTCGTCCGAGGCGCGTGAAATTCCCATCGGGGACAGTTGTCGGACGAGACCGACCGTGGGACAAAGAGTTTTGTCGACGGCACGCCACACGATGGCATGCCGAGGCACGCGCTGCGAGCGGGAACGGTGATCGTCGGGGACGGATCGACACTCGACGACTGCACGATCGGGATCGAGGACGGCTGGATCGTCGAGGTGACGCCGGGTGGACCGGACGGCGACTACGAGGAGGTGCTGGATCTCACCGACCGGGTCGTCATGCCGGGGCTGATCGACGCCCACGTACACCTGATGTACACGGGCGAACCCGAGGACCTCGATCTCACGGGGCTGTCCGACGAGTATCTGACCCTGCGGTGTGCGGAAATGGCGCGCCGTGCGCTCGCCGTCGGGGTGACGACGGTCGCCGACGTCGCGGCGAAGGGCAACACGACGTTCGCGCTCCGAAACGCGATTCGAGACGGGGTCACGCTCGGACCACGGGTGTACGCCTGCGGGAGCATGCTCGCCGTCACCGGCGGGAGAGCGACCGACGGCAAGCAGTCCGGAAGCATCATCGAGGTCGACGGTCCCGTCGAGGCGAGAAAACGGACCCGAGAGTTGTTGCTCTACCATCACGCCGATCTGATCAAACTCGCGGCGACGGGCGCGCTGTCGAGTCCCCACACGGGCGCACGGGATCCACAGCTAACCGTCGAGGAGATGCGGGCGGCGACCGAGGAGGCACACAAGGTCGGCCGGCCGGTCCACGCCCACTGCTACGGCGAACAAGGGATCACGAACGCGCTCGACGCCGGCGTGGACGTGATCGTCCACGGGCAGTCGTTGACCGACGAGCATATCGAGCGGATGCTGGAGACCGGAACCGCGCTCGCGCCGACGCTGACGGTGTACCGGGCGGCCGAACACACGGAGGCCGACGATCCGATCGAGCAGTTCCGCGACGAGCGAAACCGCCCGTCGAGCAGCGCTGGCGTGCTCGAAGAGACGGAGCCGAACTTCCGACGGGCGCTCGACGCTGGCGTCACGATGGTGATGGGAACCGACAGTGGGATGCCGTACACGCGGTACGGCGACAACACTCACGACCCCGTGTACATGGTTGACTGGGGAATGAGCGAATCCGAGGCGATCCGCGCTGCGACGCTCGATGCCGCCGCGTCGCTCAACGTGGCGGACGAACTCGGCTCGATCGAGGAGGGAAAGCGCGCGGACCTGCTGGTGTTGAACGAGAACCCGCTCGACGGAATCGAGACACTGCTCGATCCCGACGCGCTCGAACGGATCGTCCTCAACGGCCGGTTCGTCGAGGACCTGCTCTGGACGTGAACGAATCGCCGACGAATTGTCCTCGGTCTCAGGCCGACGAATTGTACTCGAAGTGGTCGTGGAACGTGACGACGGTCGCTTTGAACACCGCGAGCAGAATCGGCCCGAGGAACAATCCGAGCGCGCCGAGGAGGTAGATCCCGCCGAGAACACCGATTAGAATCACGCCCGGATGGAGGTCCGCGTCGCGCTCGACGATCAGCACCCGGAGGTAGTTGTCAGAGAACGTGATGACGGTGCTGCCGTAGACGAACAGAAAGAGCGCAGAGACCGGATCGCCGATCATCGCCAGGTAGCCGACCGCCGGCACCCACACGAGCGCTACGCCGATGACCGGGAGAAACGAGAGGACGATCATCACGACCGTCAGAAACGCGACGTTGGGCACGCCGGCGAGAAAGAGCCCGAACCCACCGAGCAGCCCCTCGATGATCGCGACGAACACGTGGCCTTTGAGGACGGCCCACGTCATTCGGTTGGTCTCGAACAGCAGCCGATCCTGTACGGACGATTCGAGCGGCGTCATGCGTTTGAGCCAGCTGACGAGCGCCCGTCCGTCGACGAGCAGATAGAACTGGAGAAACACGAGCAACATGACGCCGAGGAACGTGTGAACGGCGACGGCGAACAGGTCCGTCGCACCGCCGATCAGCACGTTCAGCAACTGCTCGGGCAACTCCCTGACGAGCGAGACGAGATCGACCTGTACGCCGGTAGCCGCCTCGATGTCGGCTTCTAACGTCGTCAGTTCGGGAAGCTGACCGAGCTGCTGGGAGAACTCGATCGCGTCGTTGATCACGACGGCGAATAGGAGGACAACCGGAACGGTCGCTGCGATCACCGTCCCGACGACGAGCAGGAACGCCGACGGACGGGCCCCGATCCGTGGTGCGAGCCGATCGTGAATCGGCAGACAGACGAACGCCAGCAGCCCCGCTGCGAGCACGTACACCAGAAACGGCTGGAGGATCAACAGGGCGAGAATGGCCAGCGCTGCCAACAGCACGCCGAAGAAGACGGTTCGAACATCCATGTGCTGATATGACAGCCCAAAACATTAACTGTTTTCAGACGCGAGCCACCGACCGTAACGAACGTCACCGACCGTGGAGATCGGCCGGAAAACGACTCTCGGTTGTCGTGAGCCGGGGCGTTAAGCCCATTGACGACATAGCCCGTGCATGAGCGAACGCATCCTCGTGCCGATGGACGACTCCGAGCCGGCGGTCGACGCACTGACCTACGCCCTCGAATCGTACCCCGACTCGACGGTGGAAGTGTTCACCGTCGTGGACATCACCGATGGCGGGTACGTCGATGGCGCAGGACTCTCCTGGGCACACGACGATCTGCAGGCCGCAGCCGAGGAGCGTGGCGAGGCGATTCTCGAAACCGCTCGCGACATCGCGGCCGAGCACGGCGTCGATATCGAGACCGAACAGACCATCGGAACACCCACTCGGGCGATCGTCGACCGATGTGCGTCCGGGGACTTCGACGCGGTCGTGATCGGAAGCCACGGACGGGAGGGAGCGCCCCGCGTGCTCCTCGGCAGCGTCGCCGAGATGGTCGTTCGACGCTCGCCGATACCCGTGACGGTCGTCCGGTGACGGACGGGCCGCGGTCGCGGGTAGATGTGCGTTCGGATCGGCGGTTGCGTGCGTTTGGGTCAGCGATCCAGATACTGAAGGGCCTCGTCGTCGCTGACCTGTTCGAACGAACGGTAGTGACTGCCGACCGCCCCGAACGCGGCCGGTCGCGACAGTGCGATCACCTCGTCGACCTCGCGCTCGAAGCGTTCGAGGCTCTCCGGGGGACCAACCGGGACCGCAAGAACGATTCGGTGGGCTCCCACACTCCGGAGACGGTCGATGCACGCGTGTGCCGTCGCGCCGGTCGCCACCCCGTCGTCGACGAGGACAACCGTCGCCCCGTCGAGTGGGGGTTCGTCACCACCGAGGTAGCGTTCTTCCTTCTCTCGGGCGTTCTCCGCCTCTTCACGGGCGATGCGGTCGATGTACGCCTCGTCGACGCCGAGTCGCTTCACGAGGTCCTCGTGGAGCCACCGGCTCCCGTCGGGGGCCACGGCCCCGATCGCTAACTCCGGGTTGTTCGGTGCCCCCAGCTTCCGGGCGACGACCACTGACAGCGGTACGTCGAGTTCCGCCGCCACGGGATGGGCGACCGGCAGCCCACCCCGGGGAATCGCGAGAACGATGTCGGCATCGCTCGCGCGCTCTCGGACGACTGCCGCCAGCCGACGCCCCGCGTCGGTTCTGTGTTCGAACATGGCTTCCCCCATCGGGAGTACTCCACGAACGACCTTACGTTCGTTCCTCACTCCGGTCGAACGACCTCACCCCTCGACAACTAACACGGGGATCGGCGATTCCCTGACGGCGCGATCGGCGGTGCTGCCCAGCAATCGCTCCTTGAACGACGAGCGGCCGTGTGCTCCCACCACGAGGAGGTCGATCCCGTGGCGAGCGGCGTACGTCAGCAGGACTTCGTGTGGGGGCCCGGTCTCGATGGCGGTGACGACCTCGACCTCGTCGCCGGCGAGTGCTCGAACGTCGTCGAGCGCAGACTCACCCTCCTCGGTCAGCGCCGCCTCGACGCGCTTTGGATCGACGATCGCGGTGTCGTACGCCGTTCGGGTCTCGATCGCGTAGACCGCATGGACGGTTGCCTCGCTCAACCGAGCGAGGTCGATCGCGTGTTCTACGGCTGCCTGAGCGCCCTCGCTACCGTCGGTCCCGACGAGAATGGCATCGTACATGATCGTCGATAGAGACGGACCGACATAGAGGTTGACGTCATCGAACCACGTGCATTTAAATACGCATAACTAAATATAGGATTCACTGATATTCGTATCTGATCGAACTCCTACCTAACTGTTTTGGCATAACACTCCTTTAGCATGGTGCACATCACTTCTGTACCTCCATGTGACGCCGCTGGCCGTCCTCGGGGGAGGCGGCTGGTCGTGCCAACAGATGGAGGACGACGAGCCCATCGGTGGGTTCGGCGTGGCGTCCGCCACCATCGACATTCTGCGGGGGGTGGGGGGATCCGGGTCTGAGACGACACCGATGCGAGCGATCAGCTACGCGGATCGTGCGTAGGGCTCGAATTCCCGCCCGAACGCGAGGAAGTAGCCCGTCCCGAGTAGCCCGATCACCGTCGCCAGCGTGAACGCGAGCGTCGGGCTTCCGGCGAAGAGTTCGGCTCCGGTCAACGGATTCGAGAAGCCCTCCCAGAGCAGCCCGCCGAGCGCAGCGCTCGGAATGACGATCACGTTCCGGACGAGGTAGTACGAGCCGGTGACGCGCCCGCCGGCACCGGCTTCGGCGGGACCGACGATCAGCGCCTTGTGCGCCGGCAGCCCCGCGAATCGGAGGCCGGAGAACGCGAACAGCAGCCCCACGGCGAGGGCGCTATCGGGGGCGTTGATCAGGAGCACCGGGAAGATCGCATAGACGGCGAACCCGAGGGCGACGATCGGCTTCAAGCCGACGCGCTCGGCGAGTTTCGCGGCCGGTGGCATCGACACCAGCGCGACGACCATCTCGATCGCCAACAGCACGCCGAACAACACCGCGGGACTGAGGTAGTAGCCGAACACCGTGAGATCGACTTCGAGGACGCGAACGACGACCAGGACGAAGAAGACGTACACCATGCCGTTGGCGAACCGGACGAGTGTATCGGCGACCAGCAACGGTTTGAGCGGCTCCGGAAGCGCTCGGAGGTCGCCGGCAATCTGACTGATCCCCTCGAACTCCTTCCCGAAACTGTCCCCGCTCGGATCGTAGAGAGAGTGCTGTGCCAGCGTCGCCGCAAGCCCGAACGCCACGGCGATCGCCAGCACGTACTGGAAGCCGGCGGCGAAGTCGGTGGCCACGTACAGGACCCCGGCTGCGATCAACGGGCCGACGAGGAACGCGCTCCGGCGGAACACCTCCGTGCTGGCGAAGCCACGGGCGAGCCTGGAGGGTTCGACCGCCTGCTTGACGATGGCGAACGTCGCCCCGAGTCCGAACGACTTCCACGCCTGCGCGAAGAGCAGGCCGACGAAGATCCAGATCCATGGTTCGAGGACGACCGCTCCGAGATCGACCGTTCCGAGCCAGGGGGCGACCAACCAGATGGCGAAGCCGACGCTTGATGCCAGGCCGAACAGGGTCAGCGAGAGCCGCGAACCGACGCGATCGGAGAACGCCCCGCCGGGGTAGGGATAGAGCGCGCTGATGACGTTCCCGAACGTGCCGAACAGGCCAATGGCGATTCCGCCCGCCCCGAGCACCGCCATGTACTCGGGGACGTACCGGTTGGTCATCTGGAACCCGAGGCTGAACGCGAACATCGCCACCGACAGCACGAGCACGTCGCGCTCCAACGCGAAGAACTGTCGATAGGTGTCGAACGTCCCCGGCGTCCCGTCGGCTGGGTCGGTCGCGTCCGTCTCCCCGCTCATAGCCGACGGTTGGGTTGGCGACACTTAAGTATCGACGTCGAGGAACGGTCGGCGGATCAGCGACCGAGGATCACCGAAGCCGGCGAATCCGCTCTCCTCGGTCGATGTGCTCGACGAGGTCGTCCAGCGAGAGCGGCTCGTATCCGATCAGTTCGGCCGAGAGGTTCACGCGCTGTCGCTCCGGGTCGAGGAACGGATACTCGTCGAGGTCGTTGTCGTGGTGGTGGCCATAGAGGATCCACCCCTCCCAACAGCGTGGGACGTTCTCCGGTCGATGTGAACAGCAAAACTGTCGGTCGCCGCGCTGGATAATGTAGTACTGGTGGGTGTTGAGCCCGTCCACGTACCGGGTCGGATGGTCGTGGTTGCCCTCGACGAAGACGACGCGTCCGTTCAACTGGTCCAGTAACTCCCGAAGCTCGCTCTCGTCCGCGAACGCACCGAGATCGCCGAGAAAAAAGACGATGTCGTGCTCGTCGTCGACCGTCCCATTCCAGTTGTCGATCAGGGTCTCGTCCATCGCGTCGACGGTGTCGAACGGCCGATCGCAGTACTCGATGATGTTCTCGTGACCGAGGTGGAGGTCCGAGATCAGATACCGAACCATGACTCGAATCGGACGTTGGGCGACACACTCATAACTCCTGAGACGGCGGTCACTATCGTCCCGATCGTGCCATTCGAGACCGCTGGACGACCGAGAACCCGAGCAGTACGAGCAGGACGAGGATCGCCGTCACCAGCCCTTCACGGTAGCCCGTCCAGGGCGCGACGGTCACCCCACCGACGACGAACAGCCCCATCCCGGTGGCGAGGCCGTAGCTCGTGGGCGTGAACCGTCGCCCGGTTTCGGGCCCGTCGAGGTACGGAACGAGTGCGTCGATCCCGTCGTCACACCGGATCCGTTTCGACGATCGATCGTAGTCGACGATTCCGAGACGGTCCAGTTTCGGGAGGTGCGTCTGATGGAGCGACACGTAGACGCTCTGGCGGTGATTTCTGGGGGGCGGTGACTCGCCGCTCTCCTCGGCGGCGATCCGCTCGGAGACCGTCCTGAGGTCGAGTCGCTCCCCGTTCCGTCTGAGGCGCTCGATGACGGCCCTGCGACGTTCGTTTCTGAGAACGTCGTGGACGGTCGACTCGTCGAGTTCCGCCTCGGTCACGGTCTCACCCACACCGCGGCGTTGCCCGCTCGAATCGGGGGGACCCGTACGATCCGTTCGTGCCGGCTCACACTATCGAACGTACCAAGTCACGGATCAGCGATAGTAGTATCGGTTAATATATAATTATTGTATGATACGGTAACGAATAAAGTGGAGGTATTTTTCGCCGAGACCGCTCAGGCGAGCCATTCCTCCGGTTTCGTATCGTAGTCGACGTCGTCGGCCGCAATGTCTTCGACTTCGGCCCACGCGAGTTCCTGTTCACTGATCGAGTCGCCGTCGAAGGAGACGAGTCGACCGCGCTCTTTCGGCTCGGGTTCGCGGTTGCGGCGTCGGGCGATCTCGACGTCTTTGTCGTCGAGTTCTTTCACGATCGTTTTGAGGTGAACGGGACGGCCCCAGAGCTCGAAGATCCGTTCGAGCACCCGCTTCGCCTGCTTAACATCGAGCATCACCCCGTTGTACCGGTGTGCGAGCAACAGTTCACCACGGTTGCGGAAGTTGCCGTCCTCGACGGCCACCGTTGGCTTGCCGAAGTTCGTAAATTGCAACAGGAGTTTCCGTTTTACGTCTTCGTAGTCGGTGCTGGTGACGCGGTTCTCGCCGCTGGCGTGGACGTACTCGTACGTGAAGTAGCGATGCTCGTCGACGAACTCCTGGGTGAGGAACTCGTCGATGAACGTTACGTCGTTGTGGCTCTCTCTGACCTCGCGCATCCGGTTCCAGCCAGCCCCGAAGTCCACGTCGTCGAGCGCCGCCTCGACGGTCGCGTACCGATCCTCGTCGAACATGTACCGCGAGAGCCGCTCCAGTTCACGCTGACCGATTCGGGAGAGTGCCCCCCTGTGCTGTGGCTTGACGAGCGAGAAGTGTCGGCGGGCCATTCCGTCCTCGGTGAGCACCGTCCATGGATACCGTTCGATGTCGGCATCGCCCGAACGGGCCCGTTCGATCGCCTCGTGGTCGACGGTCCCATCATCGCGTTCGGCGAGGTCGTCCAATCGATTCGGAGCGATCGAATCCAGTTCTGGTGGTGGTTCGAGCGCCGACAGCACGTCGTCGAAGTCGATCACGTCGTGGAAGTTCCGCCAGCTCACGCCCTCGACGCGCAACAGTTTCCCGGCAACCTCTCGGCGGTTGGCGACCGTCTCGACGTACTCCCAGAGCTCCTTGCCGAGCTTGTAGGGGTTGAGCCCCGGCGATCCGAGGACGCGCGCCTGGTGATCGGCGTAGCGGACGAACTCATCGTCGCCGGCGAACGTCTCGCCGGCCATCATGATCGACTCCCAGTACGCCGCCCACCCCTCGTTCATCACCTTCGTCATTCGCTGGGGGGCGAAGTAGTACGCCTCCGTCCGTAGAACGTCGAGAACCTCGCGCTGCCACTCCTCGAACTCGACCGCCTTCCCCTCGTCTTCGTCGAACGCCATCCCGTGATCGCGGAGAAACGCCAGCAGGTCGACCGCCGGTCCCTCGACGCCCGCTTCCTCCTCGATCCGTTCGAGCCACTCGTCGTCGAACACCTCTCGACGGACCTCGTCGCTGAGGTCGAGCGCCGCGATCTCGTCGGCGAGTGGGTCGGTCTCGGTGACCTCGCTTTCGACCGTGCGGACGAACTCGGTGTGCTGGTCGATCACGTCCTCGAGACAGAGTACGTGATCGATCCAGCGTTCGACGGCCTCACGGTCGACCTCCGGATCCGACATGATCGACTCGATCCGCTCGGCGTGTCGTTCCAACATGGCCGCGGCGTCAAGGTCGTCCGCGAACAGCCCGAACCACTCGTTGTTGGCGAAGAAGTCGGCGTGGGCCTCGACGTGGGTGATGACCGCCTTCTGGTCGGCCATCGCGTTCGACTGCTGGAGGAACGCGTGGGCGGGATCGTCGTTGTTGACGATTTCGAAGGCCTTTCCTCCAGCGAACTGGCGCTCCTTGCGCTGGCGATCGTAGGCCATCCCCCACCGCCAGTGCGGATACCGGTGCTGAAACCCGCCATAGGCGATAAGAGCGTTCATCTCGTCGTGATCGACGATCCAGTAGTTCACCTCGTAGGGCGACAGCCCCAGCGTTTCGGCGAGGGCCCGGGCTTGTCTGACGGGTTCTTCGAGTTCCGCAGCGATCCGCTGTGCCTCGATTCGATCGACGCTCATCGTCCTGGGGTCACCTCTGAACTCATGATTCGTCCTCCGTGCTGAGAATCTCGTAGATTGCGTCCACCACGTCCTCCTTGCCGGTGACGTACGCCACCGCCACGTCGTTGGCGTCGGCGAGTGCGTCATCGACCTCCTCGGCGTGGGTGGCGTTGATCGCGTTGCCGCTCGGCTGGGTCTCGACGTAAGCGTGGAGGTTGGCGTCGATGGATTCCATCAGCGGGATCACGTTCTCGCGGGTGTCGTTGCTCGAGTTCTCGCTGTCGCCCGCCGCGAACACGTAGCGATTCCACTGGTGCCAGGGATAGCGCTCCGCTAAGATCTCCGCGACGAGTTCGTACGCCGAGGAGATGCGCGTCCCGCCACCCGACCGAATGCCGAAGAACTCGTCGCGGTCAACCTCCCACGCCTCCGCGTCGTGAGCGACGTAGACGAACTCGGCGTTGTCGTACTTGCCCTGCAGGTACCAGTCGAGCGGGGTGAACGTCCGCTCGACGAGTTCGCGTTTGGCCTGGCGCATCGACCCCGACACGTCCCGAATGTTCACCACCACGACGTTCGTCTCACGCTCTTCGATCACCTCGGGGTAGCGGTAGCGCTCGTCGTCGCGTCGGAACGGGATGTGACGCAATCCCTCCCGACGGATCCGCCTGGCTGCGGGCTCGTACTGGACGTGTTCTTCGAGTTCGTCGACGCTCTCCCAGCGTTCACGCTCGGCTTCGGGAACGTTCTCGTGGGCATCCGCGAGCCACGCGTACGACACAGGTACGCGCCGTTCTCTGGCCCACTCGAACGCTTCGTCGGGTCCCACACCCTCGACACGGAGCAGTTCGTGGAGGAACTCCTCATCGACATCCATCGCCAGCTTCCGCTTGAGTCCCTCTTTGAACAGCCGATCGAAGTCGAGGGTGCTGTCCGGCCCGGAGCGGGTGAGGTCGGTGTAGTCGCCTTCTTTCTCCTCGACGACCTCCTTTCCCTTCGGTTCGAGATCGAGTCCGAGCTCCTCGTCGAGTTCCTGTGCGAACTCCTCGGGGTCCATCTCGTAGTACTCGTGTTCGTCGGACTCCTCGCCCGGCTCGCCGTCCTCGTCGCCGTCACCGGGTTGTGGCTGCCCGACCGGATCGCCCAGGTCCGCGTCCCCCTGCCCGACGCCACCCGCATCCCGGCGATCGTAGGCGAACTCCGGAAGGTTGACGATCTTGATCGGAACGCGAACCCGGTCGGGGAGGCTCTTACCGAGATCACCGTACTGGATGAAGTCGGCGAGATCCTCGCGGCGTTTTTCGCCCACCTCGCGAAACCGGTCGAGGTCGTCGTTCAACCCCATTGGTCGGTCACTCCGTTCAGCCCCATCGGTCGGTCACCCCGTTCAGTCCCATCGGTAGGCCACCTGTCCCATAACGTGTCCGCTGGTCAACTCGGCGGACTCCTCCGAGTAGTCGAACAGTTCGGTCATGTTCTCGATCGTCGTTTCTTTCAGTTGGGCGGTCTCCGTGTCCGCAGGCGGATCCTCCCACTGTCGGGGGTCGAAGTCCTCGTGGATTCGAGCCACGTCCTCCCAATCGTGTCGTTCGAGCACCGCCCGGATCACGGGAATCGACGTGAAGTCGACGGTCCCGATCTCGAAGTCCTCGGTCCGTTGCTCCCAGGCGTGGCGGTTGACGGCCGTGATGACCTTGTCCTCGCGGAACTCCGTCACCGCGGGCGACGGGGACTCCCCGTCGTAGTGGGTGGTGTCAAACCGCCCGAGATGTTCGGTCTCGAATACCTTCATCAACAGCGGATCCGGGGCGGTCTCCTCCCCCCGTTCGTTTTCGATCGTCTCGTCGGTCGCCCACGCGTAGACGTGTTCGACGTACTCCGCGACGGTTTCCTCGTTCACCCGGCGGTCCCGGAGCATCGCCGCGAGCACGTCCTCCTCCTGTCGTTCGAACACGTGATTTTTCACGTCCACGACGCGGTTCTCGTACTCGACTCGCTCGGCCGCCGAAAATACGGGGGCGGTCGAGAGCCCGTTGACCATGGCGTGTAACACGTCCCGCGGCAGGATCACGTCCTCGACCGCCAGCTCCGGGTGGTATCGGTCTCGCTCGCCCGCGAGCAACTCCGCCAGCACGTCGCGGGTGTAGGTGACTGGAATCCCCTGCAGTCCGTCCTCACCGTTGTCGGGGAGATCGAACTCGTCGATGTCGCGAATCGCGTCTCCGTCCTCCAGATAGCCCCGATCGAACAACAGCGCCTTGTCCGCCAGATCCAGCCCCGGCGGCGTGTCGTCGTCGAGGCGAGTGACGACGCTGTAGAGCGCGGCCGCCTCGATCGCGTGCGGGGCGAGTTCGCGTTCTCTGACCGCCCCGCTCCGGTCCCGGATCGACAGGCGAACTGGCTCGTGAATCCGCGCTTCGAGTTCGTCGTACGATTCGGCGGTCCACACCTCGGTCTCGCCGGTCAGTTCGCGGCGCAACAGCTCCGTCTCCAGGCTGAGGTTGGTCAGGTAGCGGAACTCGTGGCGATCGAGCCGCCGTCGCAACGCCCGGAGCGGATCCGCACCGGCTTCGGCGTGCTGGGTCAGCGTCGCCTCCAGGTCCGGGTTCGAGATGACGATCAGTTGGGTATCGATCCCCATCCCGATTCCCTTATCGAGTTTGACCGCTCCCTCGTCGGGAACGTTGAGGAGCTTCTGGAGCAGGTCGGCGTGTTGGGTGGCGTCCTCGACGACGGTGATCCCGCCGTTGCCCTGCGAGAGCACGCCGTCGTAGCTGAACGCCTGCGGGTTCTTCCGGCCGCGGGAGTCGAGTTCCTGCAGCATACCGGCCATCCACGACCCGACCAGTCGCTCCTTCGGACTGCCGTCGTCCTCGGAGTGGAGCACCCCGATCCCGCGTCCCACGTCCATCACGTAGTTTTTCACCCGGAGGTGGCGCTCGTCGGCGATCGACGAGAACAGGTCCTCGACCCCCCGTCTGCGGTATGCCTCCTCCAGATACTCGTAGGCCTCCCGCGAGAACGGATCGAGATCGGGCGGAACCTGCGTCGGAACGTGATCGCCGTAGGTAGCGTCGAGGTCGGCGACCACCCGCTCGCGCACCTCGCGGGGCAGCACCGACAGCGGGTTGACCTGAACCGGACTCTCGTACCAGTCGTCCTCCTCGGGGGCGGGATCGGCGTAGTCGCCGTATGAGAGACCGCCGCCGCCGGTCGCCGTCGTGACGTTCCACTCGATCGTGTAGCGACGCCCCTCCTCGGTCTTCGAGTGTGCCCGGAGCCCGTTGATCAGACAGCGCTTGAGTTCGGACTTGCCGGTCGCGGTCGGCCCGGCGAACCAGACGATCTTCTCGTCCTTTCCCCGTCCCGCGGCGATCGAACGGAGGTCGTCGACGAAGGCGTTGAGCACCTCCGTGTTGCCGAGGACGGCGTGTTCGCCGCCGTTGTGCGGATCGTCGAAGAAGCGATAGCGCTCGCGCTCTTCGCCCTCCTCGACGACCGTCCGCGTCCCCATCGACTCGATCGCCGACAGGAGATACTTCGAGGCGTGTGCGACCGCGGCGGGGTGCTCGACCGCTCGCTCGACGAACGCTGACAGCGGGGTCGGCTCTTCGTAGGCCCCTTCGAGCGCCCGATCCGCCTCGTCGAGGTAGTCGTCGCCCGAGCGGACGGGCCGGTTCCCGTCGCCCGCGTGGGGAGATCGGTGCTCGTCCATGATCACGTCTCCATCTCCGACCGGGCGACCTCGGCCCCGGCGAATTCGAGCACCTCCTTCGCCCCTTCGCGGGAGTAGCCCCGCTCGACCAGCGCTTCGATCCAGGCGTTGCGCTCGTCGTCGTCGGTTTCGCCGGCCGACACCAGCGCCGAGAAGTTGATGTTGTGCTTTTTGTCCTCCCAGAGCTTCCGTTCGAGCGCGCGTCGGAGCCGTTCGTTGTCCTCGGGGTTGAACGACGTTCCCTGGCGGGCCCGGCGGGACACCCAGTTCGAAACCTCCTGGCGGAAGTCCTCCTTTCGGTCCTCCGGGACGCCGAGTTCCTCCTCGACCGATCGCAGGAACGTCTCGTCGGGTTCGCGTTCCCGGCCGGTGAGATCGTCCTCGACGGTGTCCTCGTCGATGTAGGCCATCACGTGGTCCATATACTTCTCGCCCTGCCGGCGGATCTCCTCGATGTCGTACGCCAGCGCGTGGCGCACGTCCTCGATGGCGCGCTCGCGGTACTCCTCGCGGACGGTTTCGAGGTAGCGGTAGTAGCGCTCGAAGGCGTCCTCGTCGATCGAGCCGTGATTTTCGAGGTTCACCTCGAAGAAGTTGAACACCATCAACGGCGAGAGGAAGTCCCGCCCGCGGTGTTTGCTGTCCATGATCGCCTCGGCGATCTCGTCGCCGATGAAGCGCGGCGAGATGCCGGCCATCCCCTCGCCGAGCGGGGTCGACGAGGCGGCCTCCTCGCGAAGTTTCTTCACGTCAACGTCCTCTAAGTCCTCGTCCTCGCCGTTGTACGCCTTCGCCTTCTGGAGGAGGTCGACGCCCTCCGAATCGGGCTCGGTGATTCGGGTCAGTACGCCGAACAGTCCGGCCATCTCCATCGCGTGTGGTTCGACGTGGATGTCCGGGACGTCGGCATTGCCGAGCATCTTGCGGTAGATCTCGGCTTCGTCGTCGTAGGACAGCACGTACGGGAAGTCGACGCGCTTGGTGCGGTCGTTGAACGCCTCCATCTTCTCGTCGCCCTTCTTATCGCGGTACTCGGGCATGTTCGTCCGGCCGACGATCACCTGGTCGATGTCCATCCGGGGGTTGTTCTTCGGCTTGATCGTCTGCTCCTGGGTGGCGTGTAAGAAGTCATAGAGGAACTCCCGCTGGAGCTTGAGCAGTTCTTCGCCGGAGAAGATGCCGCGGTTGGCGTTACAGAACGCGCCGGAGTAGTCGAACGCCCGCGGGTCGGACTCGCCGTAGACGGCGAGTTTCGAGTAGTTGACGTCGCCCGTAAGCTCCGTTTCGTCCTGGTTTTTCTTGTCCTTCGGCTCGAAGGTCTCGATGCATTGACGCTTGTTCTCGTCGGCGACCAGCCGAGTCACCTCGACGTGGGTCCGCAAGACGGCCTCTAAGTCCTCATCGTAGTGAGCGAGCAGCCGGTCCATGTAGAACTCGCTTTCCGGATCGAGACTCTGTTCGTTGCGGATCGTGTACGGGGCGTCGAGACGTTCGTTCAGCTCCTCGATGACGACTCGTCGCTGTTCGATCGGCAGCAGGACGAGCGGATCCTGGTTCATCGGCGACCGGACCACGTCGTCGTCGGGGTCCTGATCGGGAATGACGTCCCGGAGGTTTGTCCATCGGAAGGTGTACATCCGCCCGTCGTCGCTCAGCGTGTAATCCTCGAAGTAGCGGCGAACGGTCGCGTCAAACGCTGACTTCCCCGATCCGACGGGCCCGAGTAGCAGTTTTATCCGACGTTCGGGACCAAGCCCGCGAGCGCCGGATTTGACCTTGTTGACGAACTCGTGAATCGCCTCGTGAACCACTCGCCCGAAGAAGGCGTTCTCGCCGTCGTTGAGCGGATCCCGTGAGGCGAGGTGATACTCGACCAGCCCACGGTCCTCGTCGTACTCGGTCCCGTAGTGATCGAACATGTCGGCGACGCGCTGATGGGCGTTCCGGGCGATCTTGGGATCGTCCCGGACCGCGTCGAGATACCAGTCGAACGACCGGGTCTCGCGGAGGTCTTCCGGCATCGACGCTCGGTACTGCTGGCTGAGTGCTTCGAGGGTGTTCGAGTCACCTGTCATGGTTGTGAATGACTGCTCTCCGGGTCACGCCGTCGCGGTTCCCGCGGCATCGGTGGACGGGCCGTCCATCGTCGGACGCGAGCGGACGGGGGTGGAACGTGGAAGCCTCGTGACCGGCCATATGGCTGACCATCTCGTGACTGGTCGTGTGGCTGGTCATCTCGTGATCGGCCACGTCGCTGGTCTCCATATGGGCGACCCAACCGCGCTGTGGTCGTCCTGCCCCCCGGCAGGCCGACCGGTTCGAATTCGGTTCGTGACATGTGCTTCCACGTGACCCCCTTCGTCCGCGACGCTCCGGCACGCCTCGGTTTCGACGGATGAGGAGGCCGGCCGCGGAACGGATGCCGCGATAGTTGTGGGCGGACACCGAACAATTTAATTAGAGAGAGCCACACCACTATAAGAGTTTTGCTAAATCGTCCAATTTATCCGTATTTTGTACCAGATACAATCCAGTATCGTACCGGCGGAATCGATCCAGTAACGTACCGGCGGAATCGATCCAGTAACGTACCGGCGGAATCGATCCAGTAACGTACCGGCGGAATCGATCCAGTAACGTACCGGCGGACCAGGACCGGTGTTCGTGGGCAGTGCTGACTACGGGGTTTCGAGGGTGGGGAACTGGGGAATCCATCGACGACGAACCGGGGAACCCATGTCGATCCGAATCGAAGGAACCCCGTGAGCGATTTCGAGGACCTCTCCGACGGCTGGACGGTCTGGAACGAGGAGGCGGACGGGCGGGTGATTCTGACGTATCGCCCCGACGTGTTCGACTCCGCAGCGTACCCGGCGGCCTGTCTCCCGACGATCTACCTCTCCGGCGAACCGATCCATCGTCGGCGTCCGCCGAGCGCCGTTCCCGGTGGGGACGCCGACGGCACGTGGCGAGTCGCGCTCTTTCTCGAACCCGAGGTGGGATCGCCCGAGGAGAAACACTCCTCCAGGGAGGCGGCCGTCGAGGCAGCGATCGACCTCGCGGCACGGTTCGCCGACGGTGCGATCGACTACCGCGAGTGGTATCAGCTCCCGCGCGAGGCATACCTTGATCGGCTCGACGAACTAACCGGACGTGAAGGTTAACCGCACGGAGGCGCTACCCTGCTCATGGCTGATTTGACGCTCATCGGAACCCGCCTGGCCGAGGTCGACACCGAGTTCGTCTATACCGGGGAGGCCGAGGCCTGTGCGGGCTGTCCCTACCGGAATCAGTGTCTCAATCTGACGGCGGGCGTTCGGTATCGGGTCGTCTCCGTCCGCGAGAACGCCCCACTGCTCGACTGTGCGGTCCACGACGAGGGCGTCCGAGCCGTCGAGGTCGAACCGGCTCCAATCCGGGCGAACGTGCCATCGCGCAACGCCTACGCGGGCAGCCGCGCGCGCCTCGACGGTCCCTGTCCGTATACCGAGTGCCCGAGCCACGAATACTGTGAACCCACGGGCGCGGCCTTCGACGAGGAGTACCGGATCAACACCGTGATCGGGGATCCACCCCACGACTTCTGTATGCTCGGCCGGGAGCTAACGCTCGTGGAGTTCGATCCGAACGACGGCTAACCGCTTACAGCGTTCCGACCCGATCGGCGACGTACCCGAACGCGTTCTCGTAGCCATCGGCCGACAGCAACACGGGATAGAACGGCTCGTCGGCAGACAACATCTCGTCGTCCGCGCGAGCGAACGCCTCCCCTCGCTCGACGCGCTCGAAGTTCCGTCCAGTCACTGCGTACTCGCTCGCCGGGGGTTTCGGGATCCGCTCGCGGAGTCGGAAGACGGGGAGCGGCTCTCCGTCCGTTCGGTCGCCGTCACCGACGGGGGACTCGTCGGTCACGCCGGTCGCCGCGAGAAACGCCTCGACCAGTTCCTCAGCGTTCTCGGCTGCGTCGGGCGTCTCCTGTCGACCGCACTCCACCTCGATCGTCCGCGGCACGGACGCGAAGATTCGGCCTTCGACTCGCGTTCCGGTCTCGACGAGCGAGACGACGGGAAGCCTCGGCACGAGCCGATCGGCCAGTGGCGTCCGTTCGTCGACGACCGCGAACGGCTCCGGATGCGAGCGCGTCGAGTGGAGCGCCAGCGTGGTACAACCCGCGAGTTCCGCCGACAGCCTGGCTGCCAGCCGACCCTCGTGCGTCTCCGCGTTCGGATCGCCGGGAAACGACCGGTTGAGATCCTCGTCGACGTACCGAACGCCACGCTCGACCGCCCGTTCGTTCGCGATCACGATCCGCACCGGGCGGGAGACGGCCGGCGGATCGGCAAGCAGTTCCTCGACGGCGTGGACGCCGCACGGTTCGTCGCCGTGGATTCCCGCGACGACCGCGACCGACGGCGATTCCGTGCGACTGTCCGCTCCGATCGTCTCGACCCGCATCGACCGTCGGGACGGACCGACCGGGCACAAGGCTGTCGATCACAGCATCCGTGGCCGATCGGTCACGACGCCCATGGCCGATTGGTGTCGATGAGCGACAGATCCGTCCGCCGATGGACGGTTCCCGAGGACGATGGACCGAGTTCGTCGATCAGTTTGAACGTCCGGGCAGTCGTACGGGTCTCTATGCGAACCTACCGCTCAAAGGTGGTCGAAGCGGTCGAACTGTTGCCCCGTGATCGGCGTTCGGAGCGGTTGGCGGCGGCGGGCTACAACGTGTTCAATCTCGACGCGGCGGACGTGTTCGTCGACCTCTTGACCGACAGCGGCACCGGCGCGATGAGCGACGCACAGTGGGCCGCGCTGCTGCGCGGTGACGAGGCGTACGCCGGCAGTCGGAGCTTCGCCGACCTGAAGCAGGCAGCGGCCGAGGTGATGGGCATAGACGAGATCGTCCCGGCCCATCAGGGTCGGGGCGCGGAGAATCTCCTCTACGGTGCGCTCGTCGAGGAGGGGGACGTGGTGCCGGCGAACGCACACTTCGATACGACCCGTGCACACGTCGCCGCGAACGGCGGTGAGCCGGTCGACTGTCCGGCCGAGGGTGCCACCGATCCCGACGCGGACGGTCCGTACAAGGGGGACATCTCGACCGAACGCGTCCGGCAGCTAATCGATGAGGCCGGAGCCGAACGCGTCCCGGCGATCGTCGTGACGATCACCAACAACTCGATGGCCGGCCAGCCGGTGAGCGTCGAGAACGTGGCGGCCGCCCGTGAACTCGCCGACGACGCCGACGCCCTGCTCGTGATCGATGCCTGTCGATTCGCCGAGAACGCCGGCCTGATCCGGGCGATCGAAGACGACGGCCGATCGGTGGCCGCCATCGCCCGCGAACAACTCCAGTACGCCGACGCGGTCGTGATGAGCGGCAAGAAGGACGGACTCGTCAACGTCGGTGGGTTCGTCGGGTTGAACGCCCCCGTCGACGACGACCTGCTCGCGACGCTTCGCTCGCGGGCGATCCTCTACGAGGGGTTTCCGACCTACGGCGGGATGGCCGGTCGGGATCTGGCCGCGATGGCGGTCGGACTCCGCGAAGCCGTCGAGGAGGGCTACGTGACCGAGCGGATCGGGCAGGTCCACCGGCTGGCGGATGCCCTTGCCGACGCTGGCGTCCCTGTCTACCGTCCGGTTGGTGGTCACGCCGTCTACGTCGACGCTGGCACACTCCTGTCACACGTCCCCTCGGAGCGCTTCCCCGGACAGGCGCTCGTGTGCGAACTCTACCGCGAGGGGGGCGTTCGAGCCGTCGAACTCGGCAGCCTCGCGTTCCCCGGGACGGATCGGCCCGAACTCGTCCGGCTGGCGCTCCCCCGGCGGATGTATCACGACGAACACCTCGATCACGTCGTCGAGACGTTCGAGGGCGTGCTCGATCGGCGAGACGAGATCCCGGGACTGGAGATTATCGAGGAACCCGCGATCCCGGAGATCCGGCACTTTACGGCGGAGTTGCGGCCAGTCGATGAGGTGGAAGTGGAGACGTAAGGTCCACCCCCATGACGTTATGTGATCGGCCGTGAATCACCGACTGGACGATGGGACGTTCGGAGCCGAGCGGTACCCGCCACGAGATCGATCCGCGATACGACGATCCGCGAGCGTACGGAACGGAGGAGTCCCATTACGGCCGAGGACGCTATCCGCCGGACTGGGCCGCTCGCCGTCGGGCGGTCTGGAAGCGTCAGCAGCACCGGTGTGGACGGTGTGGCATCCACAGCCGCGAGGGCGACGGTGCCGAGGTACACCACCTTCTCCACCTGGGAAACGGGGGTGGCAATCAACTCGACAATCTCGTCGGACTCTGTATCCACTGTCACGCGCTGATGCACCCGACGGACCGCCGGAGGAAGGGGACGGTCCACGACGCCCCGGTCTTTCCCGACGAGGAGGCCGAGGACGTGGTGGCCGTCGTTCGAACCCCGTACGGAAACGAGGCGCTTGCGACCGACCTCGACCGGCTCGCGGAGACGAGTCGACCGGGGGAGAACCGCCACGCCATCACCGCCGCGACCGTCCCGACCAGTCCCGAGACCGCCCGACGCGCCGGATCGGACCTCCACGGACTGCTCGTCGAGCGGGGATACGTCCCCCGGTCGAGTCCGTCCCACCGCGTCCGGATCGTTCCCCTGTTCACCGGCCTTCGGGGTGCGTTCACCTCGTTCGATCCGATCCGACGCATCGACACGGACGGAACGCTCCACGAGCCGTCGGCGTGGTCCGGAGGCGTCCGTCGCCATCGAGATGTCCGCTACACCGCGGACGCGACCTACACGACCGTCGAGTTCGAGGACGGAACCGGCGCGACCACCACGCGAACGATCCGGTTCCCCGATGACGCCGAGGGTGCCCGTCTCCGCATCGAGAAGCGGCTCGCGCCACCGCCGTTCACCCTTCGGACCGCCCCGGAGTACGTCACGAACGCGGTCGTCCACCTGGGCGTGAAGTCGCTCGCGTGGGGGCTCCTTCCGGGACTATTGCTCGCGGCCCTCGCCCCCGGACTCGTCCCGCTGGACGGCTCACTCGTCGGCACGGTCGTACTCATGGTGCTGGTCGGTCTCCTGCTCCGGTTGCCTCGGTTCTACAGGGAGCGTTCCGGCGGGACCGATCGGGTGATCGACGAACGTCGGGATGCGGAATGAGCGGTTCGCGGGACTCGGACGGAGGCGACGGAGTTACCCGACCGGCGATCCAACGTCCGGCATGGACGGGCACACCCGTGACGACAGCGTCGGGCCGCCGGCTGCCGGCAATCCGACCGGGTGGCTTCCGGAGGACCGCCGATGGGAACACGGCACGCTTCGGCGGGCGACGATCCACGGCGTCAGGCTGTACAACGCGGGGGCGTTCCACGAGTCGCACGATTGTTTCGAGGACGAGTGGTACAACTACGGGGCGGGAACGACGGAGTCGAAGTTCCTCCACGGGATGGTGCAGGTGGCCGCCGGCGCGTACAAGCACTTCGATTTCGCTGACGATGACGGGATGCGCTCGCTGTTCGGGACCGCACTCCAGTACTTCGTCGGCGTTCCGAACGATTACTACGGCGTCGACCTCCTCGACGTTCGGACCGTCCTCACGAACGCCCAGCACGACCCCGAACGGCTCCACGGCTGGCGAATCAGGCTGGATGGGGAGCGGCCGGAGGCACGGGAGCGAGAGTACGAGTACGTCGAGACACTGGAGTGAGACACGACGAACGCGGAGAGTCAAAACGCTTTAGCGCACCGGGAAC
>SKSS01000051.1 GCA_007122875.1 Salinarchaeum sp.
ATGATGGCGACCACCATCGGGATTTCGCTGCCGTTCGACCTGATGGTGTTCGCGCTGATCTACACGATGGTGAAGGGGCGGATCCGCTTTACCACGCCGTTCCTGTTCGCGCTCGGCGCGCTCGTGTTGTTCATCCTCGGCGGGATCACCGGCGTCTTCCTCGGGGCGGTCGTCCTCGACTACGAGTTCCGGGGCACCTACTGGGTCGTCGCACACTTCCACTACGTGATGTTCGGCGGTGCGACCGCGCTGTTCGGGGCGCTGTATTACTGGTATCCGAAGATGACCGGCCGGATGTACAACGAGTTCCTCGGCCGGCTCCACTTCGCGATCTTCTTCATCGGGTTCAACCTGCTGTACTTCCCGCTGTTCGTCGCGTGGGAGACGCCGCGGCGTGTCTTCCACTACAACGTCGATCTGATCGGGTGGCACCAGCTGGCGACGATCGGCGGCCTCGTCGTCGCCGCGTCGTTCCTGATCATGTTCTACAACCTCACGAAGAGTCTGTGGGCCGGCGAGCCGGCTCCCGACAACCCGTGGGACCACTCCCAGACCGCCGAGTGGGCGGTCGAATCGCCACCGCCGCTCGAAAACTGGTCGAAAGGCATGCCGAGCTACCGCGAGGGGTATCTGAACTTCCTCGACCCGACGCCCGCGGACGGCGGCGTCGTCGAGGGGGAGGACGCTGCGACCGATGGCGGGACGGCCGCCGCTGCCGAGCACGCTAGCCACGGTGATCACGAACACAGTCACGCCAGCATCTGGCCGTTCGCCCTCGCGAGCTCGCTGCTCGTGCTGTTCCTCGGACTGGCCGGCCATGGCGGTCGGGAGGACGGCTCCGGGCTGTATCTCGGACTGTTCGGTCTCGGCGTCGTGCTGACGCTGTATACGATGCTCGAGTGGGGCTTAGAGGACTTCTACGCGCCCGAGATGGCACTGACCGAGCGGTGGCCGTTCGAGGGCGTCGAGAAGACGAAACTCGGAACGTGGTTCTTCCTCGCCTCCGACGTGGTCGTCTTCGGGGCGATCATCAGCGCGTTCGTGTTTACCCGCTGGCACGCTGGATGGACCTCGTGGGATCCGGTTCCCCATGATCCGCTTCCCGGACTGGTGAACACATTCGTCCTGTTGACCTCCAGTCTCACGGTCATTCTCGCGCTGGAGTACTCAAAGCGCGGGAACACCCGCGGAATGATGGCCAGTCTCGGCGCGACGTTCGTCCTCGGTGGGACGTTCTTCGCCATCAAGACCTGGGAGTACAGCGTCCTCTATGCCGAGGGCTACACGCTGAGTTCGGGCGTCCGTGAGTCGACGTTCTACCTCACGACGGGACTGCACATGTTCCACGTGTTCCTCGGGATGCTGATCGCGGTCTTCCTGATCGCCCGAGCCTACCAGGGCAAGTATCTGAAAGACCACCGCCCAGTGGAGAACTTCGGGCTCTACTGGCACTTCGTGGACATCGTCTGGGTGTTCCTGTTCCCGCTGTTCTACATCCTGTAGGCGGGAACGGACGCCCCTCGATTGTGACCGCGTTTTCGCTCGGTGCCGCGTTCTATCAGATATCGTGGGCGTGCCGAGACGAACGCTTATCCGGACAGATCGATAGGTTCAGTCATGGAGACGGCCTCTGATCCCGTGTCAGTGACCTCCACACAACCGGAGGTCCCCGCAGAGCGGTCGGTGATGCGCCGACAGGCCGTCTTCGTCGCGCTCACCTTCCTCGGGATGAGTGGCGGTCTCCTCGGTGGCTGGTTCGATGCACCCTCCTCGTTCGTGTGGTTCAGTTACTCCATCGCATACGTCTTCGGTGGGTGGTACGGTCTCAAAGAGAGCATCAGGAGCCTCCAGGAACCGGCCGTGGAGATCGACCTCTTGATGATTCTCGCGGCGCTCGGTGCGTTGATCATCGGGGCTCCGTTCGAGGGGGCGATGCTCCTGTTTCTCTTCTCGTTGGCCGGCGTGTTGGAAGCGTACGCAATCGGGCGGTCACGAACCGCGATCAGGTCACTTATCGAGATGCGTCCGGAGTCGGCTCGAATACGGCGTGGCCGTGAGGAGGTCACGGTTCCGATCGAGGACGTCGAAATCGGCGACGTGTTCGTCGTTCGGCCCGGTGGTCGCGTCCCGCTCGACGGCGTCGTCGAATCCGGCGAGAGCACGGTCGATCAATCGTCGCTCACCGGTGAGTCCGTTCCCGTGACCAAAGAACCCGGTGACGAGGTGTTCGGTGGAACGATCAACGAAACCGGGAGCCTCGAAGTGCGAGTCACTCGACCGGCCCACGAATCCGCGATTTCCCGACTCATTCACATGGTTGAGAAGGCCCAGAGCAAACGAGCGCCGACTCAGCAACTCATCGACCGGTTCGAGCAGCCCTACGTCCTGAGCGTCCTGACGATGACCGCGATTGCGGTCATCCTCCCACTCGCGCTGTTAGAACACCCGTTCGAGCCGACGTTCTACCGTGCCATGACGCTCATGGTCGCCGCCTCACCCTGTGCGGTCATCATTTCGACGCCGGCAGCAGTTCTGTCGGCGATTTCCGCGGGTGGACGACAGGGAGTCCTGTTCAAGGGTGGTGAGCACATCGAGACGGCCGGAAACGTCGATGCGATCGCCTTCGACAAGACGGGAACGCTAACGGAGGGGAACACCAGGGTGACTGACGCCACTGCACTCACCGATGCGACCATCGACGGTGAGCCGCTCACCGACGATCGACTGGTGGCGCTTGCAGCCGCAGTCCAGTCCCGGTCGGAACACCACCTGGCAGAGGCAACGGTCGAGGCCGCCGACGAGCGCTCGCTCGACGTTCCCGATGCGACGGGGTTCGAAGCGGTGGTTGGGAAGGGCGTTCACGCGAGGGTACAGCGGCACACGATTCACATCGGGAACCCTCGGTACTTCGAGTCGGTGACCGACCAGCGATCGATCGAGGGGCTCGAGTCCGGGCTCGCTTCGGTGCGTGAGTTGGAAGAACGCGGAAAGACGGGCGTCCTCGTCGTCAGTGAAACCGACGACCGACTGCGAGTGCTTGGCTGGCTCGGGTTCACCGATACGATCCGTTCGGATGCGGCCGGGACGATCGAACGGCTCCGCGAACGGGGTATCGATCGGATCGTCATGCTCACCGGCGACAACGATCGTGTCGCACAGTACATCGCCGACGAACTCGGGATCGACGAGGTGTACGCGGAGTTGCTCCCGGAGGAGAAGGTGGCGCACATCGAGCGGCTTCAGGATCGGCACGAAGGCGTTGCGATGGTCGGCGACGGCGTGAACGATGCCCCCGCACTCGCAACCGCGGACATCAGCGTCGGAATGGGGGGTGCCGGAACCGACGTGGCGCTCGAAACCGCCGACATCGTGCTCATGTCGGATAAGCTCGATCGACTCCCGTACGCGTTCGCGCTGAGTCGCGAGACGCGAAAGACGCTGTATATCAACTTCACCATCGCGTTCGGCGCAATCGTGCTCATGGTGGCGGCGATCCTCACGGCGGGCATTCCGCTTCCGGTCGCGGTGGTTGGTCACGAGGGATCGACCGTGCTCGTCAGCCTGATCGGATTGCGACTGCTCCGTTTCGACGGCTGACGGTCGTGGGCTCCGCCCGCTCGGGTTGTGAGCAGCATCCTCGCTTCAGTGTCCACGCCAGATCACGCGGCACACTGCGCGAAATTCGGATCCGCCCGCTCGTGAACCATCGCGTCTTCGTCCCCTCCCACGCACCTCTACTGGCCGGTTGATACATTCGGACGGGGGCAGATGGCGTCCTTCTCAAACGTCGCCGGTGGCGGTGAGGACTCGCACGCTCGTCCGAATCCCCTTCTCGAAGTGATCGATCGAGAAGTGCTCGTTCGGCGAGTGCTGATTGTTGGCCTGCTGGCCGTAGGGGATGCTGACGTGCGGGAGATCCAGGTAGTTCGTGAACAGCGCGTACGGCGCGGACCCGCCCGAGGAGGGCTTGACGATCGGCGTCTCGCCCCACCCGTCGGCGACGGCCTCCGCGACAGGCTCGCGGTACGGCGTGTCGATCGGGGTTCGCGTCGGATCCATCGACGCACCCCGCGTAACCGTCGTCGAGACGCGGTCGGAGGCGTGTTCTTCGACGTGCGCGGCGAACAGCTCGTAGATGTCGTCGGGATCCTGGTCCGGAACGAGACGCATGTCGATCGACGCCGACGCCTCGCTCGGAACGATCGTCTTGTAGCCCTCGTCACCGTGGCCGCCCGTGATGCCGTTGACGTTGAGCGTGGGATAGTACAGCGTCTGTTCGAGGAACGTCTCGCCGGGACCGTTCGTGAACCCCCCGACATCGAGTTTGTCGGCGAGGTCGTCCGGGTCCGGCTCGAACCGATCGAGCAGTTCCCGATCGTGCTCGGTCACCGGCTGTACGTCCTCGTAGAACCCGTCGATCGTGATCCGTCCCGACTCGTCTTGCATCGTCCCGAGGAGGTGGACGAGTTCCCAGACGGGGTTCGGGACCGCCCCGCCGTAGTGGCCAGAGTGGAGGTCGCCATCGAGACCGCTCACCGAGAGGTGGGCGATGAGGATCCCGCGATTGCCGAAGACGACGGTCGGCCGTCCCGATTCGTCGACCGGTCCGTCGGAGTTCACCGCGACATCCGCGTCCAGATCGTCCGCTCTGGCCTCGACCGCATCCAGGAGGTTCGGACTGCCGCTTTCCTCCTCGCCGTCGAGGAGCAAGGCGACGTTCACCGGTAGCCCCGTGGTCTCGCGAAGCGCGTCGACCGCACAGAGATACGTGAAGTGCTGGCCTTTGTTGTCGACCGTGCCTCGTCCGTACAGCAGTTCGTCACCGTCGACCTCGCGGCGGATCGGTTCGAACGGCGGGGTCTCCCAGGCGTCCGGATCGACGGGCTGGACGTCGTAGTGGCCGTACACCAGCACGGTCGGTGCGTCGTTGTCCGGGTCGTGGTCGACGTACGCATGGGCGACGACGGCCGGATGGCCGGCCGTCTCGACGATCTCGGCGTCGTCGAAGCCGTAGTCGAGACAGAGCGATTCGAGCAGTCGCGCACACTCCTCGATCCCCTCGCCGGTCGCGCTGACCGACGGCTGGGAGACGAGCGTTTCGAGGTCGTCGAGATACCGGTCGAAGCTGTCGTCGACGGACGCGTCGACGCTGGGCTGAACGGTCATGCCCGTCTATCGTCGTCCCGGTACGTAAGCGATGGCGTGCCATCCGATGCTGCCGCAATCGTCTCGCTCCGGTTGATTCGATCCTCAGCCCCAGTAGTCGATGAAGTCGATGACGGTCCGGTTCCACTCCTCGGGGTGCTCTCGATAGACGAGGTGGCCGGACTCGTTGAACACCGTCAACCGAACATCGGGGTTCTCCTGGGCGAGCATGTCGTACGCCGCGGTCACCATCTCGATCGGGACCGTGAGGTCGTTTCTGCCGTACGTATAGAGTACGGGAACGGTGAGGACGCCGTCGCCAATCCGACGGTAGGTCTCGGTCATCTGCTCGCGCATCGTCTCCTTCCAGTGATCCAGCCGTCCCTGCTCTTGCATGATCTCGGCGGTCTCCTGTGCTTTCGGCAGGCTCCGCATGTAGGCACAGAGCCGGCAGTACTCGTCGGTGATATGGTCGGTCTGGTAGCAGTACTGGTAGAGAAACTGCCGGGTCGCCTCGGGATCCGTCGGTTCGACGTCCGGTGCGGACTGGTCGAAGACCCGATCCCGCCGGAAGTCCTCGTCGCCGGATGGCGGTCCGAACGTGGCGCTGTTGACGACGACGAGCGTCTCGAAGCGGTCGGGATCCTCGACCGCCATCCGCAGGGCGAGTCCACCACCGCGGGAGATGCCGGCGATGTGACACCGGTCGATCCCCAGCGTATCGAGAACCGAGAGGGCGTGAGTGAAGTCGGTTCGATACCGATAGTCGTCGACGGTCTCGGGGTTGTCGGTCATCCCACACCCCACGCGATCGAACGCGATCACCCGAAATCGGTCGGCGAGTCCCTCGAAGTTCGTCGACCACGTGTTGGCACTCGACTTGCCGCTCCAGTCCCCACCGTGAACGAGGACGAGCGGTTCGCCGCTCCCGAGATCGTAGTATCGGGTTCTGATCCCGTCGACGTCGACGAACCTCGGTTCGTACCCCGCGATGCCGGCGTGATCGGGAAGATCCGAGAATCGGTCGTCGGTGTCGGTCATGTCACTCGTACCCGGACGAGATCCCTTATAGGTTCGTGACGATCAGACGCTCAGTCGCGCCGATACCGACGATGCCGAACGTCCCGCTGTACGCCGTTCGTGATCCGGAAGACGATTCCAGCGACGAACGAGAGTACGATCACGGGAGCCAACAACAGTGGGTTCGGGAGGAGTCCGAGTGCGTCGGCCGGAGCGGTTCCCTCCTCGACGAACAGCAGAAAGCCGTCGGGATTCAGTAGGTAGGACACCACGATGACGGCGACCACCGTGAATAGGAGCCCCGAGATCACCGTTGTGACTGGCTGGGCGATCGTTCGCTGGACGTGATAGGGCAGCGAGTGTCTGACGATCTCGGCATCTCGAAACCGACCGCCCAGCAATCGGGCAGGTAACCACGTTGAGCGTCCACGCTTTCGCATGCTCACACGATCCACCGGGAGTAGATAACTGTATCCGTGGATCGACACGTGAAACGCCGGTCACGATCGCCATACGCGGCGGAAGAGTCTTGTCGATTCCCCGAAATCGGAGAGATATGCCCTCCGGCTACAGCCGACGAACCGTCATCGCTGGCGCGGTGGGCGGTCTCGGCGTTCTCGGTACGGGAACCCTCGCCTACCGATCCTACGATCGACGCCATCACGTCCGACTCCAGCCGCTCGCCCTCCGCAACGAGTCCGACGACGAGGTTTCCGTGACCGTCGCCGTGTCGGGAAACAGACACTCCCGCGAGGAGACCCTCGTGGTGTCGCCCGGCGACCGCGAGCGGTTCGAGTATCGCTGGCGAAAGGTCGCGGACGAGTACACGATCGAGGCGAGGTACGACGACCACTCCCTCACCCTCGACGCCGCGACGATCACCGAGCGGCTGGAGGATTCCGGGTGGGGAAGCGACGACGCCTGCGTGACGATCGTCGTGACCGCCGACGGCTCGCTCGACTCTCGGGTCTCCCCGCCGGACGACTGTTGACCGCCGACGAGGACGGTGGCTGTTCGTCGTTCGCTATCCGGTCGGCTCCTCCACCTCGTCCAGTCCGAGCCGATCGAGCAGCGGCCGCGTCGGCCGACCCTCCTCGTCCCACTCTCGCTCACGATAGTACGCGTCGAGCATCGCGTCGAACGTCTCCGGATCGACCCCGTCACCTCCCGCGAGCGCATCCGGAAACGCGTCGTCCGCGCGAGTGAACCCCTCCCGACAGTTGAACAGCCGGGTCAGCGTCCAGATCCGCTCGCCGACCGTCCTGAGGTCGCCGTCGGGATCGACGCCGACGGCCGCGAGCCACTCGGCTCCGAGGTCGTCGAACGCCTCCCCGACGAAGTCGTCGAGAACGAGGCTCCAGAGCGTCGAACGCCGGTCCTGCTCTTCGACGACGGCCCGTGCGGTCCGCTCGGGCGACCACGGCTCGTCGAACGCCTCCCGCTCGACTGGACGCGCCCGTCGGTGGCAGGCCCCCCGATCGCTCGTGGCGTACGCGAGCGCCATGCTCGGCGCTCCTCGGGGATCGTACGCCGGAAACGCCATCGCCTTGCTCGTCGGGACGAGAGCCGCCCCGCCGAAGCGCTCGGCTGCGGTCTCGATCCCGTCGGCGAGCGCATCGCCCAGCGGCGTCTCCCGGCTCACGATCTCGTCGAGGAGTCGTCGAGCGTCGTCCTCGTCGCCGAACGC
>SKSS01000082.1 GCA_007122875.1 Salinarchaeum sp.
ATGCCGCCTCCCGGATTTGAACCGGGGACAGCTCGATCTTCAGTCGAGTGCTCTCCCAGTCTGAGCTAAGGCGGCGCGACGCCCTGTCGCACTCGGATGGTTGACGACGGGGGAAAAAAGGGTTTCGAATCGCCAGCCAGCGCGGCCGGAAGGCCCATCACCTCCCGCAGACGACCTCATCCAGTGCACCGCCGAACGGTTCTCCGCGGAACTGCCGGATTCGGTCTCGTGACCACGATGGCCGGCTGTCTCAACGCGCTCACCGGCCGCGAACCCGTCGAATTCGAAGCCGAGCCAGCAGCCGTCTCCGACGCGACACTCGACGCCACCGGCTACACCCACGCTGACACCGACCCGATCGTCCACGAGCGCACCGTCAGCACGCCGATCGGCGACCGCGACGTCGTGGTCCGGAACTGGGCTGCCGAGTACCACCGCGCCCTCGAACTCGGGTCGCTCGGAACTGCCCAGATGGCCGTCTTCACCGTCCTGACCACTCCGCAGGTGAGCCTCCCCGGCCGGGAGTTCAACCCGGTAGCCGACATGTCCAGCCGCGATCTCGCCGAGGAGGTCCAGAGCGAGTACGACGAACTCGACGCGGTCGAGCACGTCGTCGACGAGACCGTCGAGTTGCTCGGCTCTCCGACGACGATCGGCGTGTTCGACGCGGAGGCCGTCGTCACAGGGGGCGTCCGAATCGGTGTCGACCTTCGAATCTCGGATCCCGTCTCCGTCGACGACGACTATCTCGTCGTCGTTGGTGTGTATCCCTCGATCATTCCCGACGAAGACGAGACCGTCCGGGAGCTGACTCGCGGTGTCGAGTACGATGGACGGTGACGGTTTTCGTAGAGTTGCCGAGCAAAATCGAACGGGAGGAGTGCCGCTGAGACGAGATCAGTCGGTGAGCTACTGTTCCTGGAGGAACGCTCCGATCTGTTCGAACTCCTCTACGAAGGTGTCGTAGTCGTAGTTCTGTGCGTGGATCATCGAACTCCACCGCGAGGTGAGTCCGGCGAGGACGGCGACCTCGCTCAGCTCCTCCTCGGTCGCGCCGTGGAGTTGGGCCGCCCCTTTGTGGAACGCCTGGCAGTATGGACACTTGAGGCTCGCTGCGACCGCTAGCCCCATGAGTTCGCGATACTTCGGCGGAATCGTACTCTCACCGAGGACGTACTGCTTGAACACCGGCCACTCGTGGACGAGGTCGTCCTCCGGAAGCGTCGCCATGAATCCCGGAACGATCCCTATCGTCGATTCGATGTCTTCGAGCGTTTCCCGATATCCCGTTGCGGATGTGGTTGCCATTGGGTTTCCCCCTGGGTTGTTCCCCGGAAAGTCCGAGACGTGTGATCGGTCTCTCCAGGACACCACTGAATAGGCCGACCAGTACGATAACTACATAATGAATAATTATTGTCTATCGTTGTCCGGTATGCGGTCCTGTTGTGCACACACTCACCGTAACGGTCGGATGAAATCAGTACGAGGCCGTCTCGCGTGCTCTCGCCTTACCGGTTCAGTAGCCTTAACTACCCTGTCGGCCTGACCGACCGGTTAGTCACCGTCCCAATGAACTCGGACTCGATTACGATACCGCGCGACGAGCGACGACGGCCACGTCGATTCACTCAGTGGGAGCCGTCGAATGTCTCTGAGTAGGCTCCCGAACCCGATTCGCCTCGGAATCCTCTGGATCGGGCTTGGACTCGTCCGGGTGGGTCTGGTCGACGAACGGCGGATCCGCCGGATGACGGATCTCGCGTGGCCACGAATCGTGACGGGGTTGGCCCGGATGTCGAAAAGCGCCGTCGACGTGGCGATGGTCGGAATCGCGGTCGGGCCGGCGGCAATCGCCGGCATCGGTTTCGCCGGACCGTTCTGGGGCATCGCCTTCGTCGTGGGGGGTGGACTCGCCACCGGCACGATCGCACTCGTCTCACAGCGATACGGTGCGGAGGCGTTCGATCAGCTCGGACAGGCCGTCCGCTCCAGTTTCATCACTGTCGTCGTCGGGACGCTGCCGCTCGTCGTGCTTCTGTGGACGTTCCCGACCGAACTCGTCTCCTTGCTCACCGACGACACCGAGGCGATCGAGCAGGGCGCGGCGTACTTACAGATCGTCGCGCTCGGCATCCCGTTCGGCGCGCTCAATCTCATCGGCGGACGCGTCCTCATCGGCGCGGACGACGCGTGGACGCCGATGGTGCTGCGCGCGGGTGGTGCGGTCGCGAACATCGGACTCAACGCCGTACTCATCTTCGGGTTCGGGATGGGCGTCGTCGGTGCCGCGCTCGGAACCGCGCTCGCGAACCTTGTGGTCACCGTCGCGTTCGCGGCCGGGCTGCTCGCCGGGGGACTGCCGGGCGTCGGAGCGTTCCCCGTGACGGTCTCACCGCGCGGGAAGTACGTTCACCTCGAAACGATCCGCGACCTCGTCAAGATCAGCGTGCCGGTCATGGGCCGTAACTCCGTCTGGACGGGCGCACGATTTCCGCTGTTCGCGTTTCTTGCGCTGTTCGGCTCGCACGTGGTGGCGGCGTACGTCATCGCCGAACGGGTCTGGGGGCTGATGAACACGCCCGGCTGGGGCTTCGGACTCGCGACGAGCAGCCTCGTCGGCCAGTCGCTCGGGGACGGCAACGTCCCAGAGGCCGAACGATACAGCCACGACATCGCCAGGGTCTCCGTCACGACGTACGCCGTCGCGGCCGGTATCGTGTTCGCGTTCGCCGAACCGATCGTCCACCTCTTCGTCGACGATCCCGAGACCGCCGCCGAGACGATTCCCGTTGCGGTGGCGCTGGTACACGCGTCCTGTATCGCGGTGATCGCTCGCGGAATCACGGGAACGTACGCGGGAGCGCTCGACGCCGCGGGCGATACGACCTGGACGTTCTACGCCTACGTCGTCGGGATGTTCGGCTTCACGATCCCGGTGGTGTATCTCGGGGCGACGACCGCCCTCGGGCTGTGGGGACTGTACCTGTCGTTTTTCGGTCAGTCGCTCATCCCCGCGCTCGTCAACTACTACCGATTTTCGACCGGCAAGTGGAAGGCGATCAGCGAACAGTACCGTCCCGAGTCGTCCTCAACCGCTGGCTGAGAACGGAATCGAGCCACGGACGACCCACCGGTACGACACCCCCTCGCCGGCTCATCCGCCGAGAGCTACTGGGCGGTCGGCGCGACGAAGCCACGCAGTTTTTAATACCCCGCCACGTACGGCTCGTAACGCGATACGCGGGCCCCTGTGCGTCAGAGGGCGTACAGCGGTGGGGCCCACGGCTGTAAGATGCCGGGACCTCGCCCGCGGCGTTTCAGTGAGCGCTGTGCCGCGCGCCGCGCGGCTTTCAATGCTCGGACAAACCATGGAAATCGAAATCGCAACCATTGGCGGTTACGAAGAGGTCGGACGGCAGTGCACCGCCGTCCGCGCCGGTCAAGACGTGGTCATCTTCGACATGGGACTCAACCTGTCGCAGGTCCTGATCCACGATAACGTCGAGACCGAGAAGATGCACAGTCTCGATCTGATCGACATGGGCGCGATCCCGGACGATCGCGTCATGTCGGATTTAGAGGGTGACGTGCAGGCGATCGTGCCGACGCACGGTCACTTAGACCACATCGGCGCGATCAGCAAGCTCGCCCACCGTTACGATGCGCCCGTCGTCGGGACGCCCTTTACGATCGAGCTGGTCAAACAGCAGATCGAGAGCGAAGAGAAGTTCGGGGTCGAAAACGACCTCGTGAAGATGGATCCCGGTGAAACGATGACGATCGACGACCACGGCAACGTGCGACTCGAGTTCGTCAACGTCGCCCACTCGATCATCGACGCGATCAACCCCGTTCTCCACACGCCGGAGGGCGCCATCGTGTACGGACTCGACAAGCGGATGGATCACACGCCCGTCCTCGGAGACCCGATCGACATGGATCGGTTCCGCGAGATCGGCCGCCAAGGAAATGGTGTCCTCTGTTACATCGAGGACTGTACGAACGCGGGACGCAAGGGACGGACCCCGAGCGAGTCGGTCGCCCGCGAACACCTTCGCGACGTGCTCTACAGTATGCAGGACTACGACGGGGGGATCGTCGCCACGACCTTCTCGAGTCACATCGCCCGCGTGAAGAGCCTCGTCGAGTTCGCCGACGACATCGGCCGTCAACCCGTCTTGCTTGGCCGGTCGATGGAGAAGTACTCCGGAACCGCAGAGCGCCTTGACTTCGTTGACTTCCCGGACGACCTCGGGATGTTCGGTCACCGCAAGTCGGTCGACCGGACGTTCAAGCGGATCATGCAGGAAGGAAAGGAGAAGTTCCTCCCGGTCGTGACCGGCCACCAGGGCGAACCGCGAGCGATGCTCACGCGAATGGCTCGTGGCGAGACACCGTTCGACTTGGAGAACGGCGACAAGGTGATCTTCTCCGCGCGCGTCATTCCGGAGCCGACCAACGAGGGCCAGCGCTACCAGTGTGAACGGCTGCTTGGCATGCAGGGCGCACGGGTGTACGACGACATTCACGTCTCCGGACACCTCAGCGAGGAAGGTCACTACCAGATGCTCGACGCGCTCCAGCCACAGCACGTGATCCCAGCCCACCAGGACATGGGTCACTACGCTGCCTACGTGAACCTCTGTGAGGGCGAGGGCTACACCCTCGGTCGCGACCTGCACGCCACGCGAAACGGCAACATCATCCAGCTCGTAAACGAGTGATCATGACCAGTCCCGAGGCCCGCGAGAAGGCGGTCACTGATGCGGTCGCGTACCGGCGGGAGCTGGTCAACGAAGCCATCGTCGAGCAGCTCCCGGTCGAGCATCCCGAACGGCTCTACGAGGCGTCCCGATACTTGCTCGACGCGGGGGGAAAGCGGCTTCGGCCCGCGATGGTGCTGCTGGTCGGCGAAGCGCTCTCGGATGTCGTCCCGCGGAGCGTCGACTATCGCGCGTTTCCAGCCCTCGATGGCGACGATATCGACCTGATGGCCGCCGCGGTCAGCATCGAGGTCATCCAGACGTTCACGCTGATCCACGACGACATCATGGACGACGACGACCTCCGACGAGGGGTGCCGTCGGTCCATCGGGAGTTCGACCTCTCGACGGCGATTCTCGCGGGGGATACGCTCTATTCGAGCGCCTTCGAGATCATGCTCAGAGCCGGCGCGACCCCGGATCGAGCGCTCTCGGCGATGGACGTGCTCGCGACGACCTGCACGGAGATCTGTGAGGGACAGGCCCTCGACGTGGAGTTCGAAAATCGCCCCGACGTGACCACCGAGGAGTACCTGGAGATGGTTCGAAAGAAGACGGCCGTGCTCTATGCGGCTGCGGCAGTCATCCCCGCCCACTTACTCGGTGCCGACGACGAGGTGGCCGAGGCGCTGTACGGCTACGGTATCGACGTGGGGCAGGCGTTCCAGATCCAGGACGACGTCCTCGACCTGACGGTCCCAAGTGAGGTGCTCGGCAAGCAGCGCGGAAGCGACCTCGTCGAGAACAAGCGAACGATCATCACCGTCCACGCTCGCCAGCAGGGCATCGACGTGGACGGCTTGATCGGCACGGACGACGTCGATGCCGTGACCGAAGCCGAGATCGATGCGGCCGTCGATCGGCTGCACGAAGCGGGGAGCATCGAGTACGCGAGCCAGCACGCACGAGAACTGACCGAACGGGGCAAAGAGCGGCTGTCGGTGCTCCCGGACAACGAGTCACGAACGCGCCTTGAACAGCTAGCCGACTACCTCATCGAGCGGGGCTACTGACTCACCACGTCCGTGGCGTATCGTTCAGCCGCTCACAGCCGTTCTCGGTGACGACGACGAGATCCTCGATCCGGACGCCGAATTCGCCCTCCAGATAGATTCCGGGTTCGACGCTGAACACCATCCCCGGCTCTAGCTCGCGGTCGTTCCCCTCGACGATGTACGGCGGTTCGTGAACTTCCAGTCCGACGCCGTGGCCCGTCCGGTGGAGGAACTCGTCCCCGTACCCGGCGTCCTCGATAACTTCGCGGGCGGCGCGGTCGATCGACTCGGCCGTCACGCCCGGTTCGACCGCGTCGACGCCCGCATGATGCGCGTTCAGGACGGTTTCGTGCACCTCCTCGTAGCCCTCGGGTGGATCGCCAGCGAACACGACCGTTCGGGTCTGGTCGCCGGGATAGCCGTCCACGAGCGTGCCGAAGTCGAGGACGACCGGATCGCCGCGCTCGATCGTTCGGTCGCCGTGGCCGTGGTGCGGTCGCGCGCCGTTCGGTCCCGATCCGACGATCGGTTCGAACGAGTTTCCCTCCCCGCCGTGTGCGCTCAACCGCCGCTCGATCTCCTCGGCGAGGTCGCGCTCGGTCAACCCGATCGCCTCCTCGCCGAGTTCACGGAGCTCGACGCAGACGGCGTCGGTGATCCGGGCGGCCTCCCGAAGGCGATCGAGTTCGGTGTCGTCCTTCCTGATCCGGAGGTCGGTCGTGACCGCACTCGCTAGCCCGAACGACGCGTCGGGAATCGCGCCCCGGAGATCGAACGTGAACCGGGCCCACATCCGATCGTCGACCAGCACCCGTCCGTCACCGATTTCGAGATCGGCGGCCAGCGCCTCGATCAACGCACGCGGATCGTCGCCATCGTCCCAGGTTTGGATCGACGGCACCCAGGAGTCCGCCTCAAGTTGGTCGCCGTACATCTCCGGGGCGAGAAACAGCACGTCGTCGTCGGTCACGAACAGTAGCAGGTGGCGCTCGCTCGGGTGTTCCGTCCAGCCAGCGAGATAGCGCATCGTCGGACTCGGCGCACAAACGAGTAGGTCCGCGCCGACGGCGGCCATCGCTTCTCTGGTTCGGTCGAGCCGCTCGGCGTACGGGTCGTCGGTCGACATGACCGACCGATTGAGCGCGCGAAGCCAAAACCGTGCGGGTCGCTCACCGGGTTCGGGATCGGCTCCGCGACTGCACAACCCGACGGGAATCGCTATGGGACCTCCCCACCGAGGGCCGGCTGTGATCGAGACGACGACCGATGGCGATGTCCTCGATATCCGAATCGCGCGGCCCGAGCGCCGAAACGCACTCACCAGGGCGGAACTTGACGCCCTCCGCGAGACCGTGACCGACGCCGACGAACCCGTCATTCTCCTTCGGGGAGCCGGCGAGGCGTTCTGTGCGGGCGCGGACCTCGACGTGGTCGCCGACCTCGACCGCGAGTCGGCCGCCGCGTTCGCTCGTCGTGGGCAGCGAACCGCGAGCGCGATCGAACGGGCGGACGCGGTCACTATCGCTGGAATCGACGGGGCGGCGCGTGGCGGTGGGGTCGAACTCGCGTTGGCGTGTGACATTCGGGTCGCCACGCCGGACGCGACGATTGCGGAGACGGGTGTTCGACTCGGGCTGTTCGGTGCGTGGGGTGGGACCGTCCGCCTGCCCCGCATCGTCGGTCTCGGCGAGGCGATGGATCTCGCGCTCTCCGGTCGCGTCCTCGACGCCGACGACGCCCGTCGGATCGGACTCGTCTCGCGCGTCGTGGACGATCCACTCGACGTCGCCCGCGAGGTCGCGGCCTGCGATCCGGCCGCGCTCGAAACGCTGGCGACCCGCCTTCGCGACGACGGGCCGGTCGACGAGCGCGAAGCCGCCGAAGCGGCGGCGTTCGCCGATCTCGTCGAACGAAACGGGAACGCAATCGCGGAGCGACGCGGGTGAGCGACGAGCCTTGAAGTGCCGATCCGTCGTAGCCCGACCGATGCCCGACTGTGAGTACTGCGGCGCCACCTTCGACGACGAGGCGGCCTACCGCGATCACCTCGACGACGCCCACGCGGACGAACTCGG
>SKSS01000029.1 GCA_007122875.1 Salinarchaeum sp.
AAACAGAGCCAGATTCTGGAGGCGCAGGGTGATGCGGTCTCGACGGTCCTGCGCGCGAAGTCCGCCGAATCGATGGGTGAGCGCGCGGTCATCGACAAGGGAATGGAGACCTTAGAGCAGATCGGCAAGGGCGACTCCACGACGTTCGTCCTGCCCCAGGAGCTTTCGTCGCTCGTCGGGCGCTACGGCAAACACCTCACCGGCTCGGACGTCCGCGAGGACGGCCAGGAACTCGAAGCGCTCGACTTCGATGACGAAACCCGCGAGCTACTCGGTCTCGACGACATCGGACGGATGCTCGGTGAGATCGACCAGGAGAGCGAGGTCAACGTCGAAGAGATGGAAGAGCAGGCCCAGGCGATCAAAGAGGGCGAGGATCCGACGGAGATCAAAGACCCCGACGACGTCATTGAGGAGATGGACGAGGAAGGGTTGGAAACCGAAGTGGAGTAGCGGCGTCCAGACATCACGATCATTCGACCACCCACCACGTCCCGTCGAACCGATCGTGACGGGTTCGCTCTCGGTTCGTTCCTGAACTGTCCGTTTTCGTACCGAGGGGTCGAAGAGACGATACCGTTATCAGACGGGCGCTCGAATTTCGAGACGATGACGAGTCGCGGAGTCGACCCGGACAAACGCGCGACGCTCCGACGGTTTGCGGCGATCGGAGCCGCCAGCCCGCTGACGAAGCTGGCGGACACCGACGCCGACGAGGGCGACGTTCGTTCGGCGATCCGTGGCTACCTCTCGTCGACCCCCGGCGCGCACTTCTCGAAGCTCCGTGATGACCTTCGGCTCGGAACCGGCGAGACACAACATCACCTCCGGTCGCTCGAAGAGACGGGGGCGATCGAGAGCCGCAAGGACGGCGATTATCGTCGGTTCTACCCGGCTGATCGGTTTTCGACGTTCGAGCAGGTCGCACTCGGCCATCTTCGCCGGGAGACGCCGCGTCGGATGATCGTTCACCTGCTCCGGTCGCCCGGCAGTTCCGGTGCTGAACTCGCGGCGACGCTCGACGTGTCCGCGGCTACCGTCAGCAAGCACGCGAACCGGCTGGCCGACGACGGATTGCTCTCGGCCGACGATGGATACACGATCGAGGATCCCGAAACCGTCCTCACGCTGGTCGTGCGGTACGCCGACTCGTTCGGCGAGACGGCGGCGGCGTTCGCCACGGAGGCGAACGAACTCATTCGATTCGATCCGTAGCCGGTGAGACGGGAGCGCGGGCGATATGGACTCTCGCGGCGTGTTGATGGGGGATGCCGCCGGAGTCGTCGTCGAAGATAACCTCCTCTGAGTGGAGCGGTTCCCACCCCTCGTAGTAGTTCTGTAGCTCATCTCGGCCGAATGGAAACTGGTCCTCGGTCGTGTCTGGCGCTGGCGGGACATCCGGATGGTCAACGAACGCGAACATCGCGTGGAGTCCGCCCGGAGTGGTCATTCGCTGGAACCGTTCGAACTGTCGTGCTCGAACAGCGGGGCGGATGAACTGGACAGCCCCACAGGAGAAGACGATGTCCATCGGCTCCGAAAATTCGAACTCGTTGGCGTCAGCCTCGATGGTCGTTATCGTCACGCCGCGTTCCTCCGCGAGTCGATTCGCCTTCGTCAGCCCGGCTGGCGAAACGTCGACGGCAGAGACATCGAAGCCCCGTTCGGCGAAGAACACCGCGTCACGGCCTTCCCCGGCACCGATGTCGATCAGTCGTTTCCCCTCTGGATCGTCGGGAACGTACTGCTCAGCCGTCTTCGCGAGCCCGGTCGGCTCCGTCCCCCAGTAATATTCGTCCCGTCCGTACACCTCCTCTCGCTCCTCGTACTCCATGCAAGACGGTTGTATCCGAGCGGGGATAATCATTCCACCACGAACAGACGAACGACCGCTCGGTTCGGATGCTTCCTTGTCGCGATCGAAGCACTCACGGAGAATGACACACCGCCTCACCCGCCTCGTTCCGATCCGCTCACCTCCGAGCCGTATCCGTGGCCGAGAACGATCGTGACGAGGTGGAGTCCGAGCAGTCCAAGTAGCGTCTCGAACGTGAGGTGGGGCGGCCCCCCGAGCAGCGCCGGAACGTACGCCAGCGGCAGCACGATCGCGGTCCAGAACGCGAGCGCCTCGACGGTCGCCCGAATCGCCCGAAACGGGTGCGACCGCATCACTCCGCCGGCCATGCGACCACCCCCATCGTCTCCGTCGACTCGACGGGACGGAAGTTGACAACCATAGGTGAGTACGCGAACCCTCCCCGAAAAGCGGTTCTGGCGGGATTCGTGCCGACTGGTGACGAATGCTTCCATGTACGTACACGTTGCCCACACGATCACTGGATGGCGGACATTCCCGCACGATCACCGACCGATCGACAGTCTCGCACGATCACCGAACGATCGAGACGGTGAGTGCGTCCATCGGATTGGCACCACGAAAACGGTACCGTGGACCACGCTCGGTCCGGCCGACGGCGGCAAACGCCGCCACGACGATCACGACTCGGCGGCGTTCCCCGGTCGCACGGAGGATCGGCCCGCGCCCGGTCATCACCACGTACGGCGGAGCCGGCACCGGCGGCGCGGGAAGTTCGATGTCGGCAGCCTCGGCTGCGGTCTCGATCACGGCCGGAAGCCGATTCTGTAGCGCTCTCTCGGTGAGTTCGTCCGAGAGCGTCGCCACCACGACCGTGCGGTCGGCCGTCGACCCCTCCCAGCGTTCCGCAGCCGCCTTCGCGGCATCGAACGTGGCAACGATCGTGTCCCGATGATCGGCGAGGAGCCGCTCTCGAATCGCCGTTTCCGGGTGCTCGTCCCGATCACCACGCATCCGCTCAGAGCCCGAGTTCTCGCCCGATGACGAGCCGCTGGATCTCGCTCGTTCCCTCACCGATCTCCATCAGCTTCGCGTCCCGGTAGAACCGCTGCGGGGAGAAATCCTCGACGTAGCCGTAGCCGCCGAGAACCTGGACGGCCTCCTCGGCGACCTCGCGGGCGGCCTCGCTGGCGTCGAGTTTCGCAAGCGAACTCTCGAGGGTCACGTCCTCTCCCTGATCGTAGTTCCAGGCGGATTTGTGGGTGAGCAGGCGCGCTCGTTCGGTCTTTCGCTCCATCTCGACGAGTTTGTCCCGAATCGCGTCGAAGCGGGCGATCGACTGCCCGAACTGCTCGCGCTCGCGCGCGTACTCCCGTGCGGCCTCGGAGGCCCCCTGTGCCAGCCCGACCGAGAGCGACGCGATCGAGATCCGACCGCCGTTGAGCGTCTCTTTCGTCTGCTCCCAGCCGTCGCCCTCCTCACCGAGCAGTCGGTCCTCAGGGATCCACACGTCGTCGAGGGCGATCTCACAGGTCGGGGAGGCGTTCAGCCCCATCTTCTCCCACTCGGTCGTGACCGAAAAGCCGTCGTCGGCCTCCGGATCGACGATGAACGTGGAGATCCCGTCGTAGCCAGCACCTGGCTCGGTCACGGCTTTCACGAGGACGCTTCCCGCGACGCTGGCGTTGGTGATGAACTGCTTGGTGCCGTCGAGCACCCACCCGTCACCGTCCCGTTCGGCGGTCGTGTCCATGTCGGAGGCGTCGCTGCCGCTCCCCGGTTCGGTCAACGCCCAGCCGCCGACGTACTCGCCCTCCGCGAGCGGGCGGAGCCAGCGCTCCTTTTGCTCCTCGGTGCCGTAGTTTTCGATCGGCTTCGTCGCCAGCGAGACGTGGGCGGCGTACGAAAGGCCAACGGAGCCGGAGACGCGGCCGAGTTCTTCACAGACCAGCGAGTACATGAGCTGATCGCCGCCCAGCCCGCCGTACTCCTCGGAGACCGGCACCCCGAGGACATCCATCTCGCCGAGTTGCTCGAAGATCTCCGCCGGGTATCGGTGTTCGTTCTCGATCTCCTGGGCGATCGGGTCGATCTCCTCGTCGCAGAACTCCCGGACGGCGTCCCGTATCATCCGGTGTTCGTCGGGCAGGCGGAAGTCCATACCGAACTCTCGTGTACTCGGCGCATAAAGTCACCGAACGAATCCGGCGCAGGAAACTCGACCGGGCCGGTCCGCCGACCCGCCGCGAGAGCTTTATGTAAGGGGACCGCAGGGATCGGTGATGGAACTGCGTCGGCTGCTCCGCGGAACGATCGAGTGGGAGCGCCTAGAGGCGGTCGGACTGGCGCTCGCAGAGCGCGCCGACAGCGACGGCGTTCGGATCCGATTTCTCAACACTGATAATTGGCTGTCGACGCCGTGTGTCATCGACGACCGGTGGTTCGTGAAAATCGTCTCGACGCAGAACGCGCTCGTCCACGCGCTCTTTACAACCGGCCGGAACCTCGGCGCGTTCTCGAGCGGTACCGAAGGATTCTTCGAGCGATTCGACGGACCGGTGGAGATGGCCCAACACGAACTCGAAGCGACCCGGAAAATTCGCGACCTCGGAATCAACGCCCCCGAGCCGATTGAGGTGTTCGAGGTCGAGGATCTGGGCGTCCTCGTCTTCGAATATCTTCCGGATTACCGCGCACTCGACGAGACCACAACCGAAGAGGTGCTTCGGTTCGCCCCGGAACTGTTCGACGCCCTCTCGACGATGCACGACGCTCGACTGGCCCACGGCGATCTGCGTGCTGAGAACGTGCTGATCTCACACGGAAACCTGTACTTCATCGACGCGACGAGCGTCGACGAGCAGGCCATCTCCGACGCTCGATCGTACGATCTCGCGTGTGCGCTCGCAGTGTTGACGCCGCTGATCGGCTGTCGTGCCGCGGTCGCCGCCGCCCTCGAACACTACGATCGACTCGACCTGCTTGCCGCGCGGGAGTTTCTCGACTTCGTGAGCCTGCGGCCCGACCACGACTTCGACGCCGCGCTCGTGAAAGGCGAGATCGAAAAACGAGCCTCCTGAGAACGTCCCCTCAGCGTCGTGTGTCGGCACGGGGCGACCCTGAGAACGCCCCCTCAGCGTCGTGTGTCGGGGAGGCTGCGGCATCGTCCGGTGGAGAAGCGGAAGCAGGAGGATTTTATACTCACGGAACGCCAATTCGTCACGAGGATTCCAATGAGCGAACAGATTCAGGAGACGTACAAACACTACATCGACGGCGAGTGGGTCGAGGGTGACGGGTCGGAGACGTTCGAGAGCGTCAACCCGGCGAACGACGAGACGCTCGGCGAGTTCCACGCCGGCGTCGAAAGCGACGTCGACCGGGCGATCGAGGCCGCCGACGAGGCGTTCGACGAGTGGCGTGAACTGTCCCACATCGACCGGGCCGAGTATCTCTGGGACATCTACCACGAACTCCGCGAGCGCACCGACGAACTCGGCGAAATCGTCACCAAGGAGTGTGGCAAGGAGATCTCCGAAGGCAAAGCCGACGTGGTCGAGGCCGCACACATGGTGGAGTGGGCCGCCGGCGACGCCCGCCACCCGAAGGGCGACGTGGTCCCGTCCGAAATCGGGAGCAAGGACTCCTACATGCGGCGAAAGCCCCGTGGCGTGATCGCCTGCATCACGCCGTGGAACTTCCCGGTCGCCATCCCGTTTTGGCACATGGCAGTCGCGCTGGTCGAGGGCAACACCGTCGTCTGGAAGCCCTCCTCGGTCACCCCGTGGTGCGGTCAGATCATCGCCGAGATGTTCGAGGACGTGGGGATCCCGGACGGCGTGTTCAATCTCGTTCAGGGCTTCGGCAGCGAGGTGGGCAACCCGCTCGTCGACGACGAACGGATCGCGACGGTGCTGTTTACGGGTTCCTCGGAGGTCGGTCACGCGATCGCCGACACCGTCGGCGGCGAACCCGGGAAGCTCGCGGCGTGTGAGATGGGCGGCAAAAACGGCATCATCGTCACGGAGGACGCCGACCTCGACGTGGCCGTCCACAGCGCGATCATGTCGAGTTTCAAGACGACCGGCCAGCGATGTGTCTCCTCCGAACGGCTGATCGTTCACACCGACGTGTACGACGAGTTCAAAGAGCGGTACGTCGAACTCGCCGAGAACGTCGCCGTCGGGGACCCCCTCGACGAGGACACGTTTATGGGTCCGCTGACGACGACGGATCAGGTCGAGAAGTTCGGCCAGTTCAACCAGCTCGCCCGCGACGAGGGCGCGACCGTCCTCGTCGACCGCGAAGACCTCGACGACGCGGAGATCCCGGACGGACACGAGGACGGCCACTGGGCCGGCCCGTTCGTCTACGAGATCGGATACGATCCGGAGCTTCGCTGTCTGAAAGAGGAGGTGTTCGGGCCGCACGTCGCGCTCGTTGAGTACGACGGTGACATCGAGCGCGCCGTCGAGATCCACAACGACACGCCGTACGGGCTGTCCGGTGCGATCATCTCCGAGGACTACCGCCAGATCAACTACTACCGGGACCACGCCGAGGTCGGGTTGGCGTACGCGAACCTGCCCTGCATCGGCGCGGAGGTCCAGTTGCCGTTCGGCGGCGTCAAGAAGTCCGGCAACGGCTACCCGAGCGCTCGCGAAGTGATCGAGGCCGTCACCGAGCGCACCGCCTGGACGCTCAACAACTCGAAGGACATCCAGATGGCCCAGGGTCTCTCCGCGGAGATCACGACCCAGGACGACTGATCGGTCATTCCATCGCAGGACGACTGATTGGCCACTCCAGGGCCGACCGGGCGGCGATCCCACGGCTGAAGCCGTTGACGCAGCCCTGGACGCTCTTTTTGCGACCACCTGGATGCTCGATTCGCAGCTACCGTGACGATCGGCCAGTCGTCGGACCGCACGGCCGCTCGATGTCGTTCGAAAGTCTCAACTCGTACGTTCGAAACCAAGCGAGGCGGCCGGGGTGGAACCGTTCGAGGCGGTCCCACACGGGAGCAGCGTCCCCGAGCGACGGCGTGGCGTCCGTTGTACCGGCTACGACGAGAAAAGCGTCGGTCGCCGGCACGCGTGACTATGCCGCCATCACGTATAAACTTCCGGGCCAATTCACCTCCTCTCACCGTCTCTGGACGACGGGTCCGACACTATAATGGTCTATGAGGGGTTTCGTTTACACGCTACATGAGAGACAACGCCATTCACGGGAGGGACCAGCCGTGCGGTCGGTTGTAATGACCAAGGGCGTCCCGGACTTCAGCGAGGGAGTCGTCTCGTTCGACGAGGACGGCCACCTCGAACGGGGAAAGACGCCGACGGTGATGAACCCGAACGACGCGTACGCCCTCGAAGCCGCCCTTCAGACGAAGGTTCGCCACGGCGGAACCGTGAGCGTCATGAGCATGGGTCCGCCCGGCTACCAGGAGGTTCTCGAAGAGGCGATGGAGTCGGTGTACGCCGACGACGCCTATCTGCTCTCGGACCGCGAGATGGCCGCAGCGGACACCTGGGCGACGGCGATCACGGTCGCCACCGGGATCCACAAGCTGGAAGCGGAGGCGGGCGAGGAGGTCGACCTCGTGTTCGCGGGCTTCAAGACGGCAGACGGCGAGACGGGCCACACCGGACCGCAGACGGCTTGGTGTCTCGACTGGCCGATGATCACGCACGTCATCGCCCTCGACGTCGACGAGGAGGAGCGAACCGTTCGCGCGAAACGGCTCGTCGAAGGCGACATCGAGGAGATCGAGACGGTCGAGACGGAACTGCCGGCGCTCATCGTCCCCGACCCCGAGTTCGCGCCAAGCTATCACAGGGCGAGCCACCGACTCACCCACAAGGATCTGCGCGCCGAAACGCGCGAGCGCGTGAATGACATCGACGACCTCGTGACGGTGTGGAACCACGAGGACCTGAATCTCGACCCCGACTACATCGGGCTTGACGGCTCGCCGACGATCGTCGAGTCCGTCGATCCGATCCCCAAAGCGCCCTCCGAGCGGGAGGCGACGATGATCGATCCCGCCGACGAGGACGCGATGGGTGAGGTGCTCGACGAACTGCTGCCCTACGCCGACTAACTATGGAGATCGACCCAACAGACCACGAGATCGCAGAGCTGGGACCGAAGCTGCTCGAGATCGAGGACGCCGAGGAGCTCGAAGCGATGCTCGCCGCCGAACAGGACGGCGAGGCCCGCGCTCCCGTGATCACGCTAATCGAAGACCGCATCGAGAAGGTGACCGACGACGGCGACGAGGACGTCGACCTCGATCCGACAGAGCTGACCGTCGCGGACCTCGGAAACGAGATCCGGAAGGTCAACGAGCCCGACCGACTCCGGGCGATTCTGGAAGCCGAGAAGGACGGCGAGAACCGCGACACTGCGGTTCGACTCATCGAGAACCGGCTCGATAGCGTCGAGGGGAGCGAAGACGCCGATGTCGAGATCGTTCCGCCGGAGGAGAAACACCCACACCTCGATCACCCGACCGCCGACAAGCAGTACGTGAACGCGTTAGAGGACGGGGAGTATCGCGACATGTGGGTGTACTGTGAGACGCAGGCGGGCGAACTGATCGACGTCTCGAAGGAGATGCTCGGGAAGGCCCGCGAACTCATGGACACCTACAACGACGACTACGACGAAGACGAACAAGTCGTCGCTGTCGTGATCGGCGGGGAGGGAACCGCCGAACTCGCCGAGGAGGCGGCCACCTACGGTGCGGACGTGGTGCTCTACACCGAGGACGATCGGCTCGAACGGTTCCTGCACAAGCCGTACACCGAGATCTTCTGTGACATGGCCCGAGCGGAGTCGTACGACTGGAAGGAGTACGACGAGCCGCGCTACACCATGTTTCCGGCGACGAACAACGGGCGCGACCTCTCGGCGCTGGTGCAGGGCGAACTCGACAGCGGACTCGCCAGTGACTGTTCGGACCTGTTCATCACGGACGTGATGATCTCGAACCCGGCGAAGACCGGCGAGAACGTCGACAACAAGGAGTTCGAGCGCATCTTCCACATGAAGCGTCCGGACTTCTCCGGGTTCGAGTACTCGACGATCCTCTGTATCGACAACCCCGGTCGGGAGTTCCACCCGCAGGGTGCGTCGGTGATTCCGGGGACGTTCGAGGTTCCCGACCCTGACCCCGAGCGCGAGGTCGAGGTGATCGCCCACGAGATTGAGATCGCCGACGACTGGCTCACCGTGGAGGTCACCGACTACGACCAACTCGACGAGGGCGTCGACATCACCGGCCACGACGTCGTCGTCTGTATCGGTCGCGGGATCGGCGACGACCCGACGAAGGGGATCGAACTCGCGCTGGATCTCGTCGACGCGTTCGACGACGCCGCGCTCGGACTCACCCGCGGGATCGTCACCGCGTCGTACAACGTCGACGGCCACGTCGAGGAGTACGTCTCCGAGGAGCGCCAGATCGGCGAGACGGGCGTCATCGTCGAACCCGAACTCTACATCGCAGCGGGCGTGAGCGGGGCGGTCCAGCATAAAGTCGGGATGGACGAGTCCGACACGATCGTGACGATCAACACGGATACGGACGCTCGCATCCGTGATTTCAGCGACTACTACATCGAGGGCGACCTCTTCGACGTGCTGCCGAAGCTGACCGAAGCGGTCGCGGAGGGCGAACTGGACGTACAGGCGCTCGCGGATGGCGGTGCTGCAGACGGCGATGGAGGTTCTAACGAATGACTGATGAGTACGAACACTACGAAGCGATCGTCGTCGGTGCAGGTCCGGGCGGTGCGGCTGCCGCGGCCGCGCTGGCCGACCGTGACGTCGAGACGCTCGTACTGGAGCGAGGAGTAGAGGCGGGGTCGAAGAACGTCACGGGCGGGCTAATCTACGCCGAGGAGTCGGCCCCCTACACGATCGATGATCTGTTCCCGGACGTGCGCTCGGAGGCGACCGACCGGCCGGTCACCGAGTACTACCTGCACAACGTCGCCGGGAACAAGGTCAAGACGTACGACATCTCCGGACTCCACGGCCACGACACCGAGTGGTCCGACGCGGTACTCCGCCGAAAGATGGACGCGTGGCTCGCCGACGAGGTTCACGAGCGCTGCCGGGAGACTGGCGGCGGACTCCTGACCGACGTTCGCGTGAACGGCTTGCTCCGTGAGGACGGCGAGATCGTCGGCGTCACCTGTGACGAGATCGAACCGATCACGGCCGACTTGATCGTCGCCGCCGACGGCGTGAACAGCGAACTCGCGCGCGACGCCGGCCTGATGGACTGGGAAGACCCCGAGGAGTGGTTCCAGGGCGTCAAGGCCGTCGTCGACCTCCCGGCCGACGAGATCGAAACGCGCTTCGACCTCCCTGAGGGAGAGGGCGCAGCACACCTGTTCTCGGGTGATCTCTTCGAGGGTGCGCGCGGCGGCGGGTTCGTCTACACCAACGACGACTCGCTGTCGATCGGGACCGTCTTCCACCTCGACAGCATCGTCGACGAGCAGGTCGAACCGCACGAACTGCTCGACGCCCTCCTGACCCATCCGTTGCTGGCCGACTGGATCGGCGAGGACTACGAGGAGCTCGAATACTCCGCGAAGCTGGTCCCCGACTCAAAGAAGGTGGCACACCCGTCGCCTCACGAGGATCGGTTAGTGCTCGTCGGCGACGCCGCCGGTCAGATGCAGGCACAGGGACCGATCATCAAGGGGATGAATCACGCAGTCACGGCCGGCGCACTCGCCGCGGAGGCGTTCGTCGAGGCCCGTCGTGATGGCGACCCACACGCCGCCGGCGAGCGATACGAACGGAAACTCGACAGCACGGGAACGATGGGCAAACTGCGTCCGCGCCGGTACAAGATCGCGGCCGCCCTCGGCGAGCCGGAGCCGATCAGCGGGCTCGTCGACAGCGTCGTCGCATCGCCGGTCGGTCGGCTCGCGCTCGGCAATCGCGTGTCGGATAAACTGCTCGGACGGCTGTACGACTCGCCGTTCATGGCGATGATGGTCCCCGACACGCGAACGCCGTACGTCACCATGCCGACGGTGATCGCAGAGCGCCTCGGCGAACCCGTTGAGGGCGAGAGTCACGTTGAGCCGCCGGACCTGACCGAACGAATCGGGAACCTGACGTACAACACCGACGTGGGCAACCCGCACATCGTGGTCGAAGACGAGTCGTGGGAAGCCAGCGGCGCGGCCGTCTGGTCGTGTCCGGTCAGCGCGCGCGGCTTCGGCGGTGGCTGTTACCGGGAAGAAACCGTCGAGACGAACGGCAGCACCGAACGGGCCGTCAGTCTCGACACCCAACCCTGCGTCGAGTGTGGCACCTGCGCGGTCGTCGCCGACACCCACTGGGAACACCCGTCCGGCGGGAAGGGCGTCGAGTTCAAGCAGGGCTGATCAACCCCACCCAATCGAATGGAACCCACCGACCGGATCGACGACCTCGAAGCCCGCCTCCGTGAGGCTCGCGACCGGTTCGAGTCACCTGCAGACCCGCCGGACGAGGACCGTGCCATGCGGATTCTCCGGGAGGGGTTCGGACCGACCGTGTGGATCTACGTCGAAGGCCGTACCGGCGGTCGGATGGTTCAGTTCTCGCCGGAGGAGTTCTCCCGACTCGAACGGCTGATGAACGAGTGGCTCGCGCTGTACGCCCGCTGTTACGGCGCGGAGATCGAATCCGAGGCGACGCTTCGAACCGCCGCGGAAGCGCTCGTCGAGACGCACAACGTCCGCGACGTGGCGCAGTTGCTGACGAACGTCCCGTCGCGGACGGACGAGAGAAACGGCGATCACGAGTCCGGGTGACTCACGGTATCGATACGGAAAGTGATCCGTCGAACGTCCCTTCGGGGAGAACAGGATCGTTCGAGATATCGATTTTGCTCCAGAATAGTAACAGTCATGCGTGATTCGCTGGACGACGTGGGGCAGCGTACACGATCGATCCCTCCCACACGGGAGTTCAGCAAAACTGATTAGGGGAAGGAATAACCAACTCTCATGGACGATCACTTTGACGTGGTGATTGCCGGCGCGGGCCCTGCCGGTGCGCAGTGTGCACGCGATCTCGCCTCGAGGAATTACGACGTCGTCGTTCTCGAAACGGAGTCGGAAGAGGAGTTCCCACGCCAAAGCAACAAGTCGACGGCGGGGACGTTCCCGTCGATGATGGCGTCGTTCGGGATCCCCGACGACGTGGTGATGAACTACACCGACTGGGTGGTACTCGAATCGCCGAACGAACACTACGTCAGCGAGCAGTCGGGTGCCGTCCTCGAGTTCGCTGACTTCAAGCGCTTCCTGGTCGAGGACGGTCGGGAGCGGGGGGCCGAGTATCGATTCGACGCACGGGTCTCGAAGCCGGTGATGGAAGACGACGAGATCGTCGGCGTCCGGTACGCCGGCTCCGAGGAGGTGTACGGCGACATCGTCATCGACGCGACGGGGCCGGCCGCGCCCTTGGCGAAGGCACTCGACGTGTGTGATCTCAAACGCGAGAAGCAGGCGATCGGCATCGAGTACGAGTTCGAGGGCATCGCGATCGACCACGAGAACTACGCCGACCTCACCGATGCGATGATGCTTCGGCTTGACCACGATCTCGCTCCAGGAGGGTACTCCTGGATCTTCCACACCGGCGAGGACACGGCGAAGGTCGGGCTCTGTTACATTCAAAACGAGCGCCATCGCGAGTACGCCCGTGACGGGATGAGCATCGACGACTACCTTCACTACTGGCTCGACACCGATCCCAGATTCGAGAACGCAGAGCGTATCGAGGGGACACAGGACCACCGTGGCTCCGCGCACATACAGCTGCCAAAGAGCATGAGCACGGACAACTTCATGGCGATCGGCGACACTGTCCCGACGATCGATCCGCTCTGGGGCGAGGGGATCAACAAAGGGATGCAGTCGGCGCGGGCGGCGGCGATCACCGCCGACCACTGTCTGACCTACAGCGATCCGGAGACCTCCGCCGACCGGCTCTCGTTGTACGACGATCTCTGGCACGAACAGGTCGCTCCGAAAATGCGGTCCCGGCTATTGATGACCGAACTGCTCTATCTCGCGTCGAACGACCGCTACGACACCCTGATGCGGGATCTAACGCGAGCCGATCTGGAGACGTTGAGCAAGGCCAATCAGGGAGGCAAGCTGGCGATCACGAAACTCCTGCGATTCAGGGACGTGCCGCTCCTATCCCGACTCGCGAGGGAGCGGCTCCGAAACGGAAGCCGGTGATCCGGTTCGGTCGGTGTGTTTTCGTCCTCGACCGCCGTTCCCAAACGTTCAAGCGTCGGGACGTAACACTGGTGAGTAATGGCAGTCGAGTCCGGCCAGTCGGGGGGCGTTCTGGACGCGCTCGCGTACGATCTTCGGCGGCTGCACGAAAACTGGATGGCGCTTCTCTACCCGCGCCAGCGGGAGAGTGAACACGACGTTCTGGGAAAGTGGACGCCACACACACGTCACGGATGGATCGCGTATCGAACGTGGTGGCTGATCGGCGCGCCGATCATCGCGTTGTTGTATCCGCTCGCGCTGACGGGTTTCGTCACGCGTTACTACGCCCGCCGGATCGACAGCGTGGCCGCGGGTCTCGGACTCGTCGGGGTGCTCGCTGTAACGGCGCTCGTGTGGGGCGCACTCACGGTCCTCGCCCATTTCCAGTTCTCGACGACCGGTTTTCTGGCTGTCGGTGGCGCGGCGATCGTCGCGACCTGTTCGGCCGGGGCCGCATACGTGTTCGCCGGTGTCGGCGGGCGTGCAACGACCGTCGTGCTGGCGTATCCCGCGGCGACCAACGCGCTGTTTCTGCCGCCGGTCGTCGCGGCGCTGTTCTCGCCGACGCTCGCCTCGATGATCTTCCCCGGCAGTTACACCCTCGCAGTCTGGCTGCTCGATAACGTCCTCGTCGTCGCCGGTCTCAACGAGACGCTTCGAGCGAACTACACGCTCGAAGGCGCGGCCTACGTCGCCATGTGGTTCGGAATCGCGGTCCCGGTTGGCTGGTTGCTCGGACTCGTCGTCACTGTCGCGGATCTGGCACGGCCGACCGATCGGTGAATCGTTCCGTCAGCCTTTATTAGTCGGCCGTTCGATTCGATGACATGGAGTTCGACCGGACCCGCACGGCAGCCGCGTACGTCGTGTTGCTCGTGGTGCTGCTCGCGGGGATCCTCTCCGGGGACATGCCCCGAAACGTCACGGTTCCGGTCGCGGTCGGGATCGTCGTGTTCTCGGTGTTGTTCGTCATTTTGGGAATCAAACACGGCGAGTACCGGTCGACGAAGTGAGTGGAGAACGGACGCGACCACAGTCCGGTGAACGTGAGCGCGTCCGGCCAACCAGGGATGTTATTAGGATACCACATCTACGGTCAGCAAGTGGATGATGCTCAGCGCGGTTATGGAGGACTACCTCAAGGCGATCTATCAGCTCCAACTCAACGAGCCGGGTCGGGTGTCGACGTCGGCAATCGCCGAGGCGGTGGACGTCGAGCCGCCGACGGTGACGAGCATGGTGGGGAAGCTCGAAAAGCGGGGACTGGTCGACCGTGAGAAGTACGCCGGCGTCGAACTCACCGAGGACGGCGAGCGGGTCGCCCTCGAAGTGATCCGCCATCACCGGTTGCTCGAGCTGTTCCTGACCGAGGAACTCGACTATAGCTGGAGCGACGTTCACGACGAGGCCGACCGACTCGAACACCACATCAGCGAGGAGTTCGAGCGTCGCGTCGCCGAGACGCTCGACGATCCGGAGGTAGATCCCCACGGCGATCCGATCCCCGGAGCGGATCTCGAACCCCCGGAGTACGGAACGGCGACGGCGTTGACCGAACACGACGAGGGCGATGTCGTCGTCGTTGAGGCGGTTAGCGACCGGGATCCCGAGGTGCTCGACTATCTGGAAACGCACGGCGTCCGACCCGGCGTCGAGCTCGTCCTCGTCGAAATCGCGCCGTTTGGGATGGTAACCGTCCGTGGCGGTGGCGACGAGACGGTTTCGCTGCCCGAACACGTCGCCCGAGACGTGCGCGTCGAGCCGATCGAGTCCTGACTGTTCTCTCATCCCCTGTCGGATTGCTGTCTACCGCCAGACTGCGTCGTCTGTCGATACTGTTAGGCGTTTGGCGGTCGTAGTCTCCCGTATGGAGTTCGACCTGCAGACGACCGTGATCGCGTTCGTGCTGTTGATCGCCGTCGGCGTCGGTACGCTGTTCGCCATGCCAGCCGAGATGGGTGGGATGGCGACCGACACGATTCTGATGATGGTCCTACCGTCGATGGTGATCTTCGGCGCGGTGGCGCTGCTGATCGGCCTCAAGCACGGCGAGCACCGCGCGACTGCACGGTGACTGCGGCCCGTTCGACCGGCGATCCGACGCCTACATGTAGCCGAGGTCGCGCAGCCGTTCCATCAGATCCTCCTTGTCCTGCGCCCGGCCCGCGCGCTCGGTGGTGTGATCGAGATCCTGCAGCCAGGCCGGTTCCTCGGCCGCCCGTTCCGTCGAGACCTCGCTGCCGAGCGAGCGGAACCCCTCCCAGTACTTCGGACTGACCGGGACGTCATCGACGGTCACGCCGTCCGGGAGGTCCGTTTTGCTCTCCGGGGTGTATCCCACCGGGAACCCCTCGACCGAATCCGGAACGACGTACCCCCACATCGCGTCCCAGACATCCGCTTCGTCGAACTGGACGATCGGGTGGACCCGGTCGTGTGGCGGATAGCGCTCCACGTCGTGTCTGGGGCTGAAGAACGTTTCGTCCGCGCGCGCCTCCTGTTCGTCCCACCGGACGCCCGAGACGATCCCGTCGAACCCGTGTTCTTCGATGGCGTCGTTCAGCGCGACCGTCTTCAGCAGGTGGTTGCCCACGTAGGTGTCGAGCAGGAACGGGAACGTCTCTTCGTCGTACTCGAGTTTCTCGCGCACCTCCCGACGGTTGCGCTCATTCAGGTCGTCGACGCGGATCGTCTCACCCGGTTCGTCGGCGAGCGCTCCCACGTCCTCGTTGCGCGCGTAGATCACGTCGACGTCCCATTCGTCGGCCCACCGTTCGACGAAGTCGTGAATTTCTTGGAAGTGCTGGAAGTGATCGATGAACACCGCGGGCGGCATGTCGACGCCCATCTCTCGGGCGACCTCACGCACGACGTACAGCACGAGCGTCGAATCCTTCCCGCCGGTCCACATCACCGCTGGATTCCGGTATTCCTCCAGCGCCACGGCGACGATATCGGCTGCGGTCTCGATGCAGTGTTCGACGCTCGGATACTCGTCCGGTCCCTCGTTTTCCCCCGCACTGTAGTCCACGTCGACGTACTCCGGAAACTCGGTCTGCATGCGTCGTAATTAGATATAATTAGGAACTGTAAAGGTCTTTTGTCGGGGTAGGGAGACGTCGGTAGGCGCTCGTTCCAGAGATCGTCGTTGGCGTTCGTTCCAGAGATCGTCGTTGGCGTTCGGCATTCACGGAGATGCAGGAGAAAGCCCACGGTGTTAGCCGTTGGAAAAACCCGACGTTCCGTATTGGTCGAAGAACTCCTGAATGACGTAGTGGTAGTACGCGTCGTAGGTAGGGACGTGTATCTCCGCGTACTCGAGATCCGTCGGGATCGGTTTCGTCTCGCCGTATCCTCCGAACCCGAGCACGACGCTTGCGTTCTTCGGCGTCCTGAATTCGTCTCGATCCATCGACACAAAGAACGGATGTCGGATCCGTTTCGTGAACGCCTCGTATTCGTCGTCGATGAGCAGGAACAGTCGATCCGGCTTCGGTCGGTGATCGTACTCGACCTGTTTGAACGACGGCCGTCCGACGTGCAGCTCGACGGCGTAGTCGTACGTCCGAAATATCTCGTCCAGGGCGTCGAGGGATGTCCTGAACTCCCGCACGTCCAGTATCGTGGCCCATCGTTCGACGTCAGGGCCGTCGAGAAGAGGGGTTCGGGCGTCACTTCCGTCGGATTCCTGTCCGACGGTCTCGGAATCGAGGGCGTCGGTCTCCGGTGGCGTCGTCTCGGTGGGGTCGGTCGGTGACCCGGTTGGCTCCTCGACCCCGCACTCGGGCGTGTCATTTGATTCGTCTCCCACGGGAAACGCCTCGGTCGGATCTACGATTCCCGATACTTGAGGGTCAGGTATTCTCCTCGACTATGTATAAATCGATGACCCCGAGTCGATTCGGTCCGCTGTACGCCACCGAGGGAGCGTTCGCTCGCCGTCCCGAGTTCGCCGCGACCTCGCGGGCCGTCGACGGTGTCCGGTCGGGTGGCCGTCGTCACCAGTTCGATCGGCTACTCGGCGGGATAGCGGACCTCGTCGTCGGTTACGACGAAGCCCTCCTCTTCGAGCGTCTCCTGAGCGGACTCGAGCGACTGGTCGTACTCCATGACGTCCGGGTTGTGCAGATCGCCGTACGACGGGTTGATGTACGAGTGTGCCGGCGGGTAGTAGTCGTAGTAGACCTCCTCGCTCAGCGTCTCCTTCGGGATCGAGTGGGCGATCGCCTGGCGGACGGCCTGCTCATCAAGTGGCGCTTCGCGCATGTTGATGTTCATGTGCGTCCAGCCGCTGCCCTCGATTTCGGCGATGGACATCTCGTCCATCTCCTGGTCGGCCTCGTGCAGTTCGCGCGACGGCTGCGCGAACGTGATGTAGTTGATGTCACCGCGCTCGAAGTTCTCCCAGATCGTTGCGGTCTCCGGGATGATCTCCCAGTAGATGCCTTCGATCTCGAAGTCGAGGCGGAAGTCGTCGCGAGCGACCAGCTGGATCTCCTGGCCGACGTCCCAGTAGTCGACCGTCATCATCCCGCCGGTGACGGGATCCTCGTCGAGTTCGTCCTCGACCGGATCGACGCCCTCCCAGACGTGCTGTGGCGCGACGTAGATCGGGTACAGGATCAGCGATTCGGCGGCGATCCCGAGCGGTTCGTTGAGACCGATCTCGACGGTGTCGTCGTCGATCAGTTCGGCACTTTCGAGGAAGCCCGCCGTCGTGCTGTTCTGGGACGGCGTCTGGTCGATGAGTACCTGGTAGGTGAATTCGACGTCCTCGGCGTTTTTCTCCTCACCGTCGCTCCAGGTGCCGTCGTGACATTCGAGGACGATCGTTTCGTCGTCCGGGCGCTCGATCGTGTGCGCGAAGCTCAGCTCCTCGTCGTGCTCGAGGTCGGGCGTCATCCACATGACGCGCTCTTGGAGCGCCGACTGGAGGTGCTGGTGCTTGCTCAGGCCCGCGTGGTCCCAGACGTTCATGTTTTCGAGCGCCTCCGTCCAGAACCCGCGCAGCTGGTTGTCCGGGTTGTCGTCGAGCGGCTCGACGTTCACGTAGTTGGTCAGCCGGTGGTAGCCCTCGATGTGGTCGACCCACCCGTCGAGCTGATCGTTCCGGTGCGGCATCAGCTCCATCTCCATCAGGATCGGATGCATCGGGAGCTCCTCGGCGACCATCTCCTGGATCTCGTGGATGGCGTCGATCCGTTCGTCTTCATCCAGCGTCTCGTTCTGGATGTCGATGAGTTCGTCCATCCGCTCGTCCTGATAGCCGTGGTAGTTGCCGGTTCCCGGCTCGTCAGCGTGATCGGACGTGTACCGCGACGTGATATTCAGCGCCGGATCCACACCGGGGAACTGACTCCACGTCGCCAACCCGAAGTCGTACTCATCGGAAACGGACGACAGCAGCGTCGCCCACTCCAGCACTTCGACCTCAACATCAAGGCCGACTTCCTGGATGTTCTCGGCGATGATGTTGATCAGGTCGTGGCGGGCCGGGTTGTAGTCTTCCGGATTGTTGAAGTACTCGAACGACGGCAGCGGATCGCCCGCTTCATCCTCGTCAACCTCCTCGTCATCATCGTCCTCGAGACATCCCGCATTGGCGGCGAGCGCGGTCACTCCACCCGCAGCAGTCACCCGCTTCAGGAACGATCGCCGGTCGGTTGTGTTGTGATCGATCGACATACGTGGGGCCGGTCAACAGACGACCGGAAAAAAGTTTGGTTCATTGTATAGATGGTGGATATATACGTTCCGAGGTAGATCGGAACCGAGCCGTACTGCGGATCAGTCGGTCAGAGACACCCTCTTTCGGCGTTACGTCGGCCGACAGTTCTTGCGTGTATCATAGGTGGCCAGTAACTGTTTCTGCCACGTTCGTTCATCCCCGTCGCGAGGACGTGATACGGAAAGGATGTTCCGAGCGAACGAGTCACGAGTTCGTTCGCTCACCGTCTGCCTCAATCGGTGTGTGAGAACGCGTGGCGTCGGTCGAGTACCCGTTCGTACGCTTCGATTTCCCGCGCCGTACGCTCGGCGTCCCAGTCGAGCAACCCGGCCATGTGCTCGGCGACCGTCTCGACGGCACACCGTCCCTCACATTCGGCGTAGCCGACGGTACACCGCCTGAACAGCACGTCGGTGAGCGTGCGTGCGTACTCCTCCTCGACGGCGACGGGTACCTGCGCGAGCACGTCCTGGGTGTGTTCACAGAGCGGCTCGGCGAGGGCCGGTTCCCGACGAATGCGAGCGGCAACGGACTCGGCGCGGGAGCCGTACAGTCCCCGAAGGTGATCGATCGTCCGCTCCGAGAGCCTGCCCTCGTCGTCCGCTTCCCACCGTCCACGGGCCCCAGGAAGCGGTGTCGTCGCCGTCCGACAGGGTGTCTTCCGACCCAGATGAGTTTCGACGGCCGTAACCGCCTCCGCCGCCGCCGCCCGGTAGGGCGTGATCTTCGCGCCGATGAGCGAGAACAGCCCCGCACACTCGTCGCCGTGGTCGACGACGCAGTGCTTGCGTGAGACCGCCGAGGCGTCCGTTCCCGATCCGCTGTTGTAGAGCGGTCGAACGGCGGCGTACGTATAGTGGACGGCCGATTCATCGATGTCGGGGAAGTACTGCTGGAGTTCGTCGAGGAGGTACGCCACGTCCTCGCCGTCGGCCGCTGCCTCGGCTGGATCGGACCGGTAGTCGGTGTCAGTCGTGCCGACGAGCGACAGTTCGTTCCAGGGGACGACGAAGATGACCCGGTCGTCCGTCGTCGGCAGCGTCAGCGCGTGGTCGGTCAGCGACGGCAACACGAGATGGACGCCCTTGGTGGGTCGGACGAGCCGTTCCGTAGCGACCCCCTCGACGACCTCGTCAGCCCACGGGCCGGCCGCGTTGAGAACCGAGCGGGCGTTCACGCTGAACGTCTCGTCGGTGAGCGTCTCGCGAGCCACGATGCCGGTGACGTGGCCGTCCTCGGTCAGCAGTTCCTCGGCTTCGAGATGATTCACCACGTCCCCGCCGTGTTCGACGGCGTCGATTACGTTCTCGACGCAGAGCCGTTCGACGAACGCCACCGTCCGGTCGTGATAGGTGAATCCGCCACGCAACCCCTCCTCAGGAAGGGTCGGCTCCCGTTCGACGACCGCCGAGGGAGAGAGATGTTCGTGTCGCGGCATCGTCTTGCCGTAGGAGAGCAGATCGTACAGCACCATCCCCAGTCGGCGCTTGGCGTGGGTCGTGAGGCCCGCGTCGTACGTCGGAACGATGAACGTCAGCGGTTCGACGAGGTGGGGAGCGATCTCCGCGAGCGTCTCGCGCTCCCGTAAGCTCTCGAAGACGAGGCCGAACTCCAGCAGTTCGAGGTAGCGGAGGCCGCCGTGGACGAGGCGAGTCGATCCGGCGGTCGTCCCGGACGAAACGTCGTTCCGTTCGACGAGCAGCGTCTTCAGGCCGCGCATCGCCGCATCACGAGCGATCCCCGTCCCCGCGATTCCACCGCCGATCACGACGACGTCGTACTCGGTCGTGTGCGCGCGCTCTATCATCCCCTCACGGGTCGTGTGCACGGCCGTCGGGGACGAATCGGTCATGCGATAGCTGACCGTTCCGGCCTACTAAGCGTTTTCAAGGGGGCGGTCCGACGGACTCGGATCGAACGGCGAGAAGTGGTCCACCGACAGCTGTGACGACTATTCGATCGTCGTTCGGCCCAGGGCAGTCACCACCTCGAGTTCATACAGAACGAACTCGACGTCGCCGATCGCTTCGTCGAACAGGCGAAACGGTGGAAACCACTCGTTGAGCGTCTCCTCGTCGACGGACTGCTCCGACCGGCTCACGGGCCCGCGGATCTGGATGCTCCACGACTCCTTCGAGGTGCCCGAGTAGCAGACGAACGTGGCGGTGTCGGTCGTCTCCAGGTACCGGCGTTTCTCGGCGTCGTCGTCGTGATCGCTCACCCGGAGAAGGAACGTATCGCCGTCGTACCGGTAGTTCAGCGGCACCGCGTAGGCATCGTCGCCGTCGGCGACCGCGAGGACGCCGTGATCCTCGGATCGGAGGCGATCCTCGATGGCAGCACCGTCCATTCCGGTCGTGTACACGTATTCGGTGTGTTCCATAGGGATGCGTCGCCACGAAGCCTAAAGAACGCTGTCCCCGGATACCGACCGATCGTCGCGGACTCGTTCGGTGTCCGTGAATACTGGCGTGACGGTTCCCCCCGTTCTCGTCTCACGGTCTGTGACTCAGTGCCGTAGGTCGGCGAACACTGTCGTCGTCCGAACCCGACCTCCGGTGTGGGTGGACACTTCCTGCTAGCGGTCCCGGTGGAGTCAGACATAGTTCGAGGCGGAACCCCACGACTTCAGTCGTGGGAGGAAGCCGACAGGGTACTCAACAGGCGATGCGCGAGTGTTTGACCGGGTTTCGTAACGTTTGTCAGAGTAGTGCAGGTGACGCACAAGTCGTTGCCTGTACGGGCCATGAGTAGGCTGGCCCCGAACTCGGGGACTGTGACCGCGAGCGGGTTCGCCCCCCGCCCCTCGATTGAGGGTAGAGTGTGAGAACACCGGGAATTAAACCGGCGGGACAATCCTCGTCGTCGGTCGGAGTGGGAGGCATCACAAATGCACCCACGCCGACGGCAGGACGGTAACAGGAAGTGGGTAGCTTACCGAACTTCTTTCCGCCCCGTGATCGTATCTGGTTCGAGGCAGTACTCGTCGAACTCTACCTCCGACGGTGGGCGGTCGAACATATCGACCGTCGGGATCTCGATCGCCCACATCCCCTGGACGGCAGTCGAGTCGTACGGAAGGTCCCGGATTCTCCCGAGGCGGCCGGTGGCGACCACGCTTCGCCACCCCTCGTCGGTCTCGTCGTACGTCACAAACGAGACCATCCTGTCGGTGATCGCCTCCTTGTCACTCCCCGGCGGTGACGACAGCCGGAAGTAGAACCCCTCGGTGGCTGCCGAGTAGCCGTACGAGACCGGTAACGCCGATGGCGGCTCCTCCACCCCCGTCCCGAACGAAAGCACCCCTGTGCCACCAGTACCCAGAAATTCGTCGCGCTCATCCTCGGACAGTTGGACCCAGCGGAGTCCCCTCATGGGTTGACCAGTCGAGTCGGAGTGAAAAAAAGCGATCATCCCAACTACGTGAAGTCGCCCTCGGATGGTGACCGGTCGCCGTCGTTTGTGGTCGGGCCCTCGGATCGTACGGACCACGTACGTTCCAACACGCGTCGATGCCGATCGTGCGGCCGGAGGTGCCGACGCCGTGCCAGCCGTACCAGGACGCGGCCGATTCCGGACCCGACTGAGGAGTTGTTCCTTGGGGTGGGCGTCGACCGGGACTAGTCCCCGGCTTCGCTATCGCGTCCCGTTCGATCGACCGGCGCGGGTGATCGCTGTCGCGCTCACCCCTCCGGCGTCATGGCTCGGAGGGACGGCCCCGGACGAGTGTCACCGGAACGGGCGTCCGTCGGGCGACCGTCTCCGCGACGCTCCCGAGCAGGAGTCGTGCGAGGGTCGAGCGACCGTGTCCACCCATGACGATTTGGTCGACATCCCGCGTCGCCGCACCGTCGACGATTTCCCGTGCCGGCTTCCCGTACTCGATCGCCGTCGACACGTCACGACCGACGTCGCTTGCGACCGCTTCGGCGTCCGCGACGATCCGTTCGGCTTCCTTCCGGAGGTCGTCGAGCATCTCCTCGAGGTACGTGCCTGCGATCCGCTCTTCGGCGTACTCGAACGGTAGCTCGACGACGTGTAACGCGGTGATCGTCGAATCGGGAAACTCCGCGAGCGCGTACTCCAGCGCGGCACGCGACTGTTCGGATCCGTCGACCGGAGCCAGGATATCACCGGGAAGCTCCCGGCTCCGGATCCGATCCGCCGTCTCGGGGACCACCGTCACCGGAACGGGTGCCCGCCGAACGACGGCTTCGGTGACGTGGCCCACGAACGGATGGGTGATCGGCGACTCCCCGTGACTCCCTATTGAGACGTGGTCGACGTCACGACCCGCGACGTGATCGAGGATCTCCCGGTGGGGAATCCCAACACTCGTCTCCGTTCGGATGTCGATCTCGTGGCGATCGGCGTGCTCCCGTGCTCGATTCTGGACACGATCGGCTTTCGAACGGGCACGCTCCTCCCACGATCGGCTGATCCCGACGTCAAGGCCGGCCTGTTGGCGCTCACGGCCGGCGTCGACGAC
>SKSS01000104.1 GCA_007122875.1 Salinarchaeum sp.
GGGATCCCGATCTGCAACGTCGAGTCCAAGCCCGGTGACGGCGGGACGTTCGCCCGCGCGGGCGGCGTGAACGCCGACCTGATCACCCACGATCGCAACGCGGCGGTCGTCCAGCTTCCCAGCGGCGAGGTAAAGCGGCTCGATCCGGAGTGCCGTGCGACGATCGGCGTGGTCGCCGGTGGCGGACGGACCGAGAAGCCGATGGTGAAAGCCGGAAACAAGTACCACAAGATGCGCGCCCGGGGCACGAAATGGCCGCGGGTTCGCGGTGTGGCGATGAACGCGGTCGATCACCCCTTCGGCGGGGGCGGTCGACAGCACCCGGGGAAGCCAAAGAGCGTCTCCCGGGACACGCCACCCGGCCGGAAGGTCGGGGACATCGCGTCCCGACGGACGGGACGGGGTGGTGACACATGAGCCAATCCGACTACCGAACCGGTCGCGAGGGTGAGTTCACCTACCGCGGCCACACGCTCGACGACCTGGAGGGCATGACGCTCGAGGACGTCGCGGAACTGCTTCCCGCACGACAGCGGCGAACCATCGAACGCGGTCTGTCCCACCAGCACCGAAAGCTGCTCGAAAAGGCCCGCGACGTGGACCCGGAGGAGACGGCGAGCAACCCGCTCCGGACGCACCTGCGCGACATGCCGGTGCTGCCGGAGATGGTTGGGCTCCACTTCTCGGTCCACAACGGCCAGGCGTTCGAGCGCGTCGAGGTCGAGCCGGAGATGATCGGCCACTATCTCGGCGAGTTCCAGCTCACCCGAGGGAAAGTCGAACACGGACAGGCCGGCATCGGGGCGACCCGGTCTTCGAAGTTCGTCCCGCTCAAATGAGGTGACAGAATGGGAATCAGCTACAGCGTGGACGCGGACCCGGACACGACCGCCAAGGCGATGCTCCGGGAGCGACAGATCAGCCCCAAGCACAGCACCGAGATCGCCCGCGAGATCAAGGGGATGACGGCGGGAGAGGCCCGCGAGTATCTCCAGGCCGTGATCGACGGCGAGCAAGCGGTGCCGTTCCGACGACACAACACCGGAGCCGGACACCGAAAGAACGTCGACGGCTGGGACGCCGGGCGCTTCCCGGAGAAGGCCAGCGAGGCGTTCCTCGACCTGCTGGAGAACGCCGTCGGAAACGCGGATCATCAGGGCTTCGACGGCGAGGGGATGGAAATCCTCCACGTCGCCGCCCACAAGGTCGGCGAGGTTCGAGGACGGCGACCGCGGGCATTCGGACGGGCAAGCCCGTGGAACACCCCGCAGGTCGACGTCGAACTCGTCCTCCAGGACCCGGACGCGACGGGAGGTGATGAGTGATGGCAGACGAACACAAGTTCATCGAGGACGGTCTGCAGCGCTCGCAGATCGACGAGTTCTTCGCCGAGGAACTCGGCCGCGCCGGCTACGGCGGCATGAAGTTGGCGAAGACGCCGATGGGCACCCAGATCGTGCTCAAAGCCGAAAAGCCCGGCATGGTGATCGGCAAGGGCGGACAGAACATCCGCGAGGTCACCTCCGAACTTGAACGCCGGTTCAACCTTGACGACCCGCAGATCGACGTTCAGGAGGTCGACGAGCCGGATCTCAACGCCCGGATCGTCGCCGACCGACTGGCGAACGCGCTCGAACGCGGTTGGTACTTCCGGAAGGCCGGTCACACCACGATCGACCGGATCATGGACGTCGGCGCGCTGGGTGCCGAGATCGTCCTCTCCGGGAAGGTCACGGGCGCACGGTCGCGCGTCGAGAAGTTCAACCGGGGGTACATCAAGCACAACGGTGAACCCGCCGAGGAGATCGTCGACGAGGGACAGGCGACCGCGGTGATGAAACTCGGCACGATCGGCGTGACGGTGAAGATCATCCCGCCGGACGCCCAGCTTCCCGATGACTTCCGAGTACACACCGACGCGGACACCGAGCCGCTCACCCCCGAGGACGCGATCGTCGACGAGGGCGTCGAAGCGTTACTCGATGAGCCGGTGGACGCCGCCGACGAGGACGACGAAGACGAGAGCGAACCGGAGGCCCCAGAGCCAGCCGAGGCGATCGAAGAGGAGGTCGTCGAGGAGGCGATCGAGGAGGTCGCCGACGAGGCGGCGGACGGTGATGCCGACGACGCTGAAGACGCCGACTCGGCCGACGACGCTGAAGACGCCGGCGAGGATCTCGACGACCTCGAAGATGAGGTCGCCGAGGAGGCTGACGAACTGCTCTCGGAGATGGAAGACGAGGAGGAGAGCTGAAATGGCAATCTTACACGTCGAGGAGATCCGTGACATGACGCCCGCAGAGCGCGAGGCGGAGATCGAGGAGCTCGAAACCGAGCTTCTCAACACGAAGGCCGTCCAGGCCGCCGGTGGTGCCCCGGAGAACCCGGGGCGGATCGGCGAGCTCGGCCGGACCATCGCGCGGATCAAGACGATCCAACGAGAGGAAGGGGATCTCGAATGAGATCCGAACGCCGAACGGGCTTTGCCCGTGAGGACGACGTCGACGGAGAGGAGTGAGATGCCACTGACACCCGAGACCCTGTGCCGACACGAACTCGCGGGCCTTCCGGTTCGCGTCGTGGCGGCTGCCAACCGCGACCTCGTCGGAATCGAGGGGACCGTCGTCTCCGAGACGACGAAGACCCTCCTGATCGAGGTCGAACGCGACGAGGACGGTGAGGCGAGCGACTGCAGAGCGCGGTCTCGGGTCGAAAAGCGGGTTCCAAAGGATGGAACCACGTTCGAATTCACGCTCACGGATGAAGCTGCCGGGGACCGCAAGGCCCAGGGGATCACGTCCGAACCGGACGGCGATGCGGTCGCCGCCGGCGAGGGCGTGACCCACGTTACGGTGGACGGGGCGCGATTGCTCTCACGACCTGCCCGACGAACAGAGAAGCGAGGTGTTTCGACATGGGAATCGGCCTAGACGTACAACAACCACCTGAGCCGGACGATCCGGACAGTTACGATTACGAGACGTGTCCGTTCTACGGCGAACTCTCCGTCCGGGGGCAGATCCTGGAAGGAGAAGTCGTCTCGACGGACATGGAAAAGACCGTCATCGTCGAGCGCGAGTACGACGTGACCGTGCCAAAGTACGACCGACAGATGAAGCGCCGTTCGCGGATTCCGGCCCACGTGCCGGGGGTCCTCGAACCGCTTTCGGTCGGTGACACGGTGCGGATCGCGGAGTGCCGTCCGCTCTCGAAGACGAAATCACACGTCGTGGTCGAGGTCGCCTCGACCGCAACGGCGGGAGGTGCCGACTGATGGAAGCGCTGAACGCCGACGTGACCCCAGGGCTGGAGAAGGGCTCGCTGATCGAGTGTGCCGACAACACGGGCGCTCGTGAGCTCAAGATCCTCAGCGTGAAGGGGTATTCGGGTCGGCTGAACCGCCACCCCCGTGCGGGGCTCGGCGACACGGTGACCGTCTCGGTCACCAAGGGCACCCCGGAGATGCGCCGCCAGATTCTGGAGGCCGTCGTCGTCCGGCAGCGAAAGCCCATCCGCCGTCCCGACGGGACGCGAGTAAAGTTCGAAGACAACGCGGCGGTGATCATCGACGACGTGGGCGAACCGAGGGGGACCGAGATCAAGGGCCCCATCGCCCGCGAGGTCGCCGAACGGTACGGACCCATCGCCAGCACTGCGACGATGATCGTATGAGTCAACAACCACGCAAACAGCGAACGAGTACGGAGCGCGCGCCGCTGCACCGACGCCACGATCAGGTGCGCGCGACGCTGTCGGACGACCTCCGCGAGGAGTACGGACAGCGCAGCGTGCGCGTGAATCAAGGTGACACCGTCGAGGTGATGCGCGGAGACGACGCCGGCGAGGACGGCGAAGTCGTCACCGTCGATCTCACTGCGGGTGTCGTCCACGTCGAGGGTGTGACGCTCGAGACGGCAGACGGGGAGGAGGTTCCCCGTCCGATCGACACGAGCAACCTCCGCGTGACGGCGCTGAACCTCGACGACGATCGTCGCGAGGAACGACTGACGGACGGTGAGGACGAATGACGAACCATCAGAAGCGACTGTCCGCGCCGATCGCGTGGCCGGTCGAGCGAAAGACCGAGACGTTCACGGTGAAGGTCGGCGCGAGCCCCCACGGCGAAGCGGGAGTACCGCTGTTGATCGTTCTGCGTGACGTCCTCGGATACGTCGACAACCGAAAGGAGGCCCGGTACGCCCTCTCGTCCGGGCGCGTCCTGATCAACGGAGAGCCGGTCGACGACGAGGAACGGCCGGTCGGAATGTTCGACATCCTGGCGTTCGAAGAGCGCGAGGAGTTCTACCGGGTGTTCCCGGAGGTTGGCGGTCGGCTGGCGTTGACGCCGATCGAGGCGGACGCTGCCGACAGCAAGCTCGGGAAGATCGCCGGGAAGAACCAGATTCCTGGCGGTCGCACACAGCTACAGTTCCACGACGGCGAGACGCTCCTCGTCGACGACGAGAGGACGTACAGCCCCGGCGACTCGGCCGTGATCGACAACGAGAGCGGCGAGATCGTCGCCCACTTCGTCTACGAGGAGGGCGCGCTGGTGACCGCTGTCAGTGGAAGTCACGCGGGCGAGATTGGTGAGATCGAGGAGATTCGCGTGATGCCTGGGAGCGCCGACAACGTCGTCGTCGTCGATCCGATCGACGACGACGAGGCGTTCGAGACGATCGAAGAGTACGTCGTCGTGATCGACGAGAACTTCGTCGGCGGAGGTGAGGACGAATGAGCGAGACCGACGCCGACGCGGCGTTCCACGAGATGCGTGAACCCCGCATCGAGAAGGTCGTCGTTCACGCCGGGGTCGGAACCGGCGGCCGGGAGCTAGGTCACGTCGAGGAAATCCTCGAAGCGCTGACCGAGCAACAGAGCGTCCGGACGGAAGCGAAGATGACCGAGCCGACGTTCGACATCCGTCAGGGTGATCCGATCGGCGCGAAGGTCACGCTTCGAGGTGACGACGCTCACGAGTTCCTCGAACGGGCGCTTCCGCTCGCGGAGCTCTCCCGATCGTCGTTCGACGACACCGGGAACGTGAGCTTTGGGATCGCCGAACACACGGAGTTCCCGAGCCAGGAGTACGACCCGACCGTCGGGATCTACGGACTCGACGTGACCGTCAACCTGGTCCGACCCGGCTACCGGGTCACGAAACGGGATGTCGCGACGCGGTCGATCCCGTCGAGTCATCAGCTCGATCCCGACGACGCGGTCGCGTTCCTTGAGCGAACGTTCGACGTGGAGGTAACCGATGAGTGAAAGTGAACCCGAAACCGATTCGACGGGCGAGGCCGGCGAACACGTCTCGAAGCGGACCGGACAGCGAGAGGAGTGTACGCGCTGTGAGCGAAAGCAGGGCCTCGTTGGAAAGTATGACATCTGGGTCTGCCGGCAGTGTTTCCGGGAGATCGCCCGATCGATGGGATTCAAAAAGTACCGATAATCATGGTGGACAACGACCCGCTCAGCGGCGCGCTCTCGGGGCTCGACAACGCCGAGAGCGTCGGCCACCTGACTCACGAAGTACGGCCCGCCTCGAACGAGATCGGCAGCGTCCTCGAAGTGCTCTATGACCGCGGCTACATCCGTGGTTTCGAGTTCGTCGAGGACGGGAGAGCCGGTTCGTTCGAGGTCGAACTGAAAGGTGCGATCAACGAGTGTGGCTCGGTGAAGCCTCGCTACTCGGCGAGCGCTGACGAGTTCGAGACCTGGGAGAAGCGATACCTCCCCGCCCGCGACTACGGGACGCTCGTCGTGACCACCAGCCACGGGATCATGAGCCACTACGAGGCCCGCGAACAGGGCATCGGTGGCCAGGTGATCGCATACGTGTACTGATCATGGCACGAACGACAATCGACGTTCCGGAGGAGGTGACCGCCGAGGTGGATCATCTCGAACTGACCGTGGAGGGACCGGAGGGATCGGTAACGCGCCGACTCTGGTATCCGGGAATCGAGGTCTCCGTCAATGATGACGAGGTCGTCATCGAGAGCGATGCGGACGACGCGAAGACCACGGCGACGGTCGGCACGTTCGAGAGCCACATCGAGAACATGCTCCACGGCGTCACCGAGGGCTGGGAGTACCGGATGGAAGTGTTCTACTCACACTTCCCGATGCAGGTGTCCGTTCAGGGCGACGAAATCGTCATCGAGAACTTCCTCGGTGAACGGGCCGCCAGGCGGACGCCGATCCGCGGCGACACCGAGGTGACCGTCGACGGAGAGGACGTCGTCCTTCGCGGACCAAGCAAGGATGACGTCGGCCAGACGGCCGCCGACATCGAGCAGTTGACGAAGGTGCCGGGGAAGGACACTCGCGTCTTCCAGGACGGCGTGTACATCACCGGCAAGCCGGGTAAGGGAGGTGCCTGAGATGGCTGACGACGAACACGAGAAGCTGACCGACATCAGCGGCGTCGGCGAGGCGAAAGCCGAGGCGCTACGCGAGGAGGGGTATCAGACGGTCGACGACGTCCGCTTGGCGAGCCAGGACGACCTGGCCGATGTCGAGGGAATCGGAAACGCGCTTGCCGCTCGGATCAAAGCGGACGTCGGCGGACTCGAAGTGGACGAGGAAGTCGACGCCGAGATCGAAGACGAGGACGAGGAGGACGAAGCCGAACCCGACGTCGAAGTCGAGATCGAGCACCGTCCCATCGGCCACGTCGATAAGACGCCCGATCTCGACGACGAGGAGGCGCGGCTGCTGACGGCCCGCCGGAGCGACGGCGGGACGGTGTTCCGACGGCAGGACCACCACAAGAAAAAGCGCGTCCCCGAGTCGTGGCGCGCACCCCGCGGGGATCTCTCGAAGCAGCGCCGTGGGATCAAAGGGAAGGGTGCGACCGTCGAGGCCGGCTACCGATCGCCGGTAGCGGTTCGCGGTCGCCACCCGAGCGGTTTCGAGGAGGTTCGCGTTCACACCGTCGACGATCTCGACGGGGTCGACCCCGCCCGGGAGGCGGTTCGAATCGCCTCGGCCGTCGGTGGGCGCAAGCGCGAGCGAATCGAGGAGATCGCCGAGGACGAGGGTATCCGCGTGCTCAATCCGACGTACGAGGAAGTCGAGATCGAGATCGAGGATACCGAGGACGATGAGGCGGAAGAGGATGAGGAAGCAGAGTCGGAAGAGGACGAGGAAGTCGAAGACGACGAATCCTCTTCCGACGACGCCGAATCGGAAGGCGACGACGCTGATTCCGGTGACGACACCACCGAGGAGGAATCCGAGAAATGACCGATCTGCGAGCACAGCGGCGGCTCGCAGCCGACGTCCTCGACGTCGGCGAGAGCCGCGTATGGTTCGATCCGGAAGAACAGGCCGAGATCGCGGGAGCGATCACGAGAGAAGACGTTCGACAGCTAGTCGACGAGGGAACGATCCGCGCCGAGAACGCCAAGTCGAACTCCCGCGGCCGTGCCAGAGAGCGCGCACGAAAGCGCGACTACGGCCACCAGACCGGACCCGGAAACCGCAAGGGGAAAGCCGGTGGGCGGGAGAACGAGAAGCGAGCCTGGACGAAGACGATCCGGGCCCAGCGAAAGCGGCTGCGGGCGCTTCGCGACGACGGCACGCTGACGCCCACCCAGTATCGGGACTGCTACGACAAGGCCCGGGGTGGAGAGTTCGACAGCGTCCGCGACCTCGAAAACTACATCGAACGCGAGCACACGGAGCTTGAGTGACCGACGATGGCGACAGGACCACGATACAACGTACCGATGCGGCGACGCCGCGAGGTGCGGACCGACTACCACCAGAGGTTGCGCCTGCTGAAATCAGGGCGGCCCCGGCTCGTTGCACGCAAGAGCAACCGCCACCTCAGGGCGCAGCTGATCATGGCCGGCCCGCACGGAGATGAGACGGTCGCGGGAGCGACCTCGGACGATCTGAGCGAGTTCGGCTGGGAAGCCCCGACCGGTAACCTTCCGAGCGCGTACCTGACCGGACTGCTGGCGGGCGTGCGAGCGATCGAAGCCGGCGTCGAGGAGGCCGTTCTCGACATCGGCCTTCACGAGCCGGTCCCCGGCAGCAAGATGTTCGCGATACAGGAAGGCGCGATCGACGCCGGTGTGGAAATTCCCCACAACGACTCGGTGCTGCCCGACTGGTCGCGCAACCGCGGCGAGCACATCGCCGAGTACGCCGAAACGCTCGACGAGCCCCTCTACAGTGGGTCGTTCGACGCGACCGAACTACCCGCGCACTTCGACGAGGTGCGCGAGACGATCCTCGAAGGACTGGAAGACCAATGAGTAATGGACGAAACGGAAACGACGGCTGGGAGCCGGTCACGAGACTCGGCCGGCAGGTACAGGCCGGCGAGATCGACTCGATGGAGGAGGCGCTCGCCTCCGGTCTCCCGCTGAAGGAGCCGGAGATCGTCGATCGCCTCCTGCCGAACCTCGACGACGAGGTGCTGGACATCAACATGGTCCAGCGAATGACTGACTCCGGCCGGCGGGTGAAGTTCCGCTGTGTCGTCGCCATCGGCAACCGCGACGGCTACGTCGGCTACGCCGAGGCCCGTGACGACCAGGTCGGATCGGCGATCCAGAAGGCCATCGACGTCGCCAAGCTGAACATCATCGAAGTCGAGCGCGGCAGCGGCTCCTGGGAGGACCGCGCTGGCGGAACCCACTCGCTGGCTCGACGATCGACCGGCAAGGCTGGCAGCGTCGAGGTGACGCTAATTCCGGCCCCGAAGGGGCTCGGACTCGCGGCGGCGGAAACCCCGCAGAACATCCTCTCGCTGGCCGGCATCGAGGACGCCTGGACAGAGAGCAACGGAAAGACGAGAACAACCGTCAACTTCGCGAAGGCGACGTTCAACGCGCTGAAGAACGCTTCGCGCTCACGGACCCCGCCAAGCGTCACCGAGGAGGTGGCCGAGTGATGCAAGCGATCGTCCAGCTTCGGGGCGAGGTCAACATGAACGGCGACGTTCGAGACACGCTGAAGATGTTGAACCTCCACGCGGTGAACCACTGTACGTTCGTCCCGGAAGCCGACACCTACCGCGGGATGATCACGAAGGTTCACGACTACGTCGCGTACGGTGAACCGAGCGAGGAGGTCGTCGCCACACTGCTGACACGCCGCGGTGAGCCTGCTGACGGCGAGGGCGAGATCGACGACGAGTGGGTCGCCGACAACACCGACTACAATGACGTCGACGAACTCGCGTCGGCACTCCTCGACGAGGAGACGACGCTGCGGGAGGCAGGGTTGGAACCCGCGTTGCGACTCCACCCACCCCGTGGCGGTCACGACGGCATCAAGCACCCGACCGCCGAGGCCGGTCAGCTCGGCAACCACGACACCGAGGGGATCGACGAACTCCTCACCGCGATGCGCTAACCATGAGCAAGAAGAAACGACGTCAGCGCGGCACTCGTTCGCACGGCGGCGGTTCGAGCAAGAATCGTCGCGGTGCCGGCCACCGCGGCGGCCGTGGGAACGCGGGTCGCAGCAAGCACGAACTGCACGGGAGCGAACCGCTCGGCAAGCACGGCTTCACTCGTCCAAGCAGCGTCCAGGACGATGTCCGAACCGTCGAGGTCCGCACCCTCGACGAGGACGCCACGGTTCTGGCAGCTGAGGGCCTTGCCGAAGAGACCGACGACGGCTACCGAATCGATGCCCGCGACGTGGTCGACGACGGCTACGATGCGGACGCCGTGAAGGTCCTCGGAGGCGGGCAAGTACACAACGCCCTCGAAGTCGTCGCGGACGCGTTTTCGGCGAGCGCTCGCGAGCGTATCGAGGACGCTGGCGGTGAAGCCCTACTGAGCGAGCGCACGACCGACGGAGACGACACCGAGGACTGAACATGAGCTGGAAGGAGGCCGCCGAACCGGTCCTGGTCCGGATGCCTGCCGTCAACCGGCCAGAGGGGCACGTGCCGTTCAAGCGCAAGCTCCTGTGGACGGCGGGGATCCTCGTGCTGTATTTCTACCTGACGAACGTCACCCTTTATGGGCTCGAAGGCGCGCAACCGGGTGACGACTTCTTCGGGCAGTTCCGCTCGATTCTCGCGGGCGAACACGGCTCGATCATGCAGGTCGGGATCGGCCCGATCGTCACTGCGAGCATCGTGATGCAGCTACTCGGCGGTGCCGACCTGCTCGGACTCGACACGAACGATCCGCGTGACCAGGTCCTCTATCAGGGCCTCCAGAAGCTGCTGGTCATCGTGATGACCGTGTTGACCGCGTTCCCGATGGTGTTCGCTGGCGGCTTCCTGCCGATCGACGGAGCCGTCGCCGCGAGTCTCGGCGTCAGCCCCGAGATGCTCATGTTTATCGTGTTCGCGCAGGTCGTCGTCGGCGGGATCTTGATCCTGTTTATGGACGAGATCGTGAGTAAGTGGGGGATCGGCAGCGGTATCGGTCTGTTCATCATCGCTGGGGTCAGCCAGCGGCTCTTCTCCGGCTTCATCGGCTGGGAGAGCCTGACAGGCCACTCGGGCCTGATCCCGACGTGGGTCAACATCATCCTTGGACGGGCCGAGGGCTTCCCATCGCTGTTGACGCCCGATGGCATCTACGCGCTGTTTCTCGGCGAGGGCGAGATCATCGCCCTGGTCACGACGGTGCTGATCTTCGCAATCGTCGTCTACGCCGAGAGCGTGCGCGTCGAGATTCCGCTGGCACACGCCCGGGTGAAGGGTGCCCGCGGACGGTTCCCCGTGAAGCTGATGTACGCGAGCGTCCTGCCGATCATTCTCGTCCGGGCGCTGCAGGCGAACATCCAGTTCATGGGGCGAATCCTCGACAACCAGACCGACCTCCCCGCCTGGGCCGGTACGTTCAGCGACGGCCAGCCCACCGGCGGGCTGTTCTACTATCTCGCCCCGATCCACCAACCGGGAGACTGGATGTGGTGGGGGGCGGGACAGGCGGCGGCCATCGGGGCCGAACCCTGGCAGGTAGCGATCCGCGTCGCCGTCGACATGAGCTTCATGGTCATCGGCGGCGCGATATTCGCGGTGTTCTGGGTCGAGACGACCGGCATGGGGCCGGACGCGACGGCCGAACAGATCCAGCGCTCCGGGATGCAGATTCCCGGCTTCCGACAGAACGTCGACGTGCTGGAGAAGGTGATGCAACGGTACATCCCGCAGGTGACCGTCGTTGGCGGCGCGCTCGTCGGCTTCCTCGCGGTGATGGCGAACATGCTGGGAACCATCGGACAGGTGGACGGCACCGGCTTGCTGTTGACGGTGTCGATCACCTACAAGCTCTACGAGGAGATCGCCGAAGAGCAGCTGATGGAGATGCACCCGATGATGCGCCAGATGTTCGGACGGGCGTAGGAACAGTCCGAAAACACGGGCACTACGCGCCCGAGTTCCGATCCACCGCTCTTCGAGAATCTACCTGTCGAACGAGAGCGGAACCGGTCCGGTTTCCAAAAGGACCGCTTCGACGAGGTTATCCTCTCGTTCCGGTGTTCCACTTTTCACTGCCCTCACAACAACGGCTAAGTAATGTGGCTCACAATGTACACACGATGGGTTCGGAGAAACGGCGAGTCCAGTTCCGCGCACCGAACCGACTGATCGACAGAGCGGATGCGCTTGCCGCAGTACTCGGCGAGGACAGGACCAACGTGCTCGTGACTGCACTTCGTGAGTATTTACAAGACGCCGCCCATGATGACACGCTGGTTCAGGAGATTGCAGATGCATACTACGACGGCGAAATCACCGATACGCAGCTCAAATCACTCGTCGGCGCGGAAGAGGCAGCGAACTTCCGCTTGCTGAAACAGCAGTTGGACGACGCCTACGTAGATGAGGTCGCCCAGTCGTAACAATGACGACGCTCGTTGCCGATACGTCCGGCCTGGTTAGTCTCGGAATTGCCAGCGACAACGATCCCAGTCCGCTTGCGCTCTGTTTCGACGTGTACGATGTCTTTCTGCCGGAAACTATCGTCGAAGAGCTTCGTGAAACCGCAGCCTACGACGATGCACACGGGGACTCGGCCAGTTTGGTTCTCGAACGGTTAGGTAACTCGACGGTGCAATCGGGTACACTCGACACGAAATTCCCGCTCGACGACGGCGAGAACGCTGCCGTAACACTGGCCAACGAAATCGAAGCCTCCCTCTTTCTGTGCGATGAGTTCAATCGGCTCGGCCTTATCCACGCCTCGTTAGCTACCACCCGGCTCGTGACTACACCGACGCTTCTCGCCGTATTCGTTCGGTCGGGCCGTCTCGAATCGCCCGATGCCCTCGAACTTCTCGAAGGCATCAGCGCTGTTCGAAGCTGGGAGTCGAACAGCTACGTACAGCGTGCGCGATCGCTCTTCGTGTAAGCGCCGACATTGCTCCAGATGGTCGACCGAGCGTAGTGGGCGACCGTCCACTCGGCTGATTTCTCGATTTCGACGGAAATCAACGGTGACTAACCGCTCCGCTCGGCCGATCCGTCCACCACATCAGCGAACACGGCGTCCACCACTCGCTGGACGCTTGTCGCCTCCCCGAAGCTCACGAGGTCGCCGTCACCACCGTCGAGTTCGGTCACGAACTCGTCGACTAACCGCATGGTGGTTCGAATCCGATCGTCGACCACTGCGCTCGCCGCGTCCGTGTCCGGCCGCTCGATCAGTTTGTACCACTCGGTCAACGAGAGCGACGACTCCGTCCCCTCCACGGTGATCGAGTTCTCCTCCGGTGCGTCGTGATCGCAGAGGAGGTCGATGATTCCGTGAACGCCGTCGACCGTGAAGTGACCCACGATCGACTCCTCGTACCGATCGGGGGCAGTGTACCGCACGTCGGCACACACCTCGTCGATCGGTCCGAACAGTTCCTGGGTGCCGAACAGAAAGTGTGTTCCGACCTCCCGAAGCGGACCGCCCTGCTCGCGTCCCCGAAGCCAGTCGACGTCCTGCCACTCGCGGGGCCACTCCGGGAATCGAAACCGGAGCATGACCCGTTTTGGATCGCCGATCGCCCCGCGCTCGATCCGCTCGCGCATCTCGACGAAGCCGGCAGTGTACCGAAACGGGAGATTGACCGCCGTGGTTCGATCGCTCCGACGGGCGGCTTCGACCATCTCCTCGCCTGCGCCGGCGTGCTCGGCGATCGGCTTCTCGCAGATGACGTGCTTTTCGGCGTCGAGCGCGTCGAGAACCACGTCGCGGTGGTGAACCGGTGGGACACCGACGTAGACGATGTCAATCGAATCGTCGCCGACCAGGGATCGGTGATCGGTGAATCGTTCGCAGTCGTACTCCGTCACGAACGCGTCGAGTTTCGCTTCGTCGAGGTCGCACGCGGCATGGACGGTCGTCTCCGCGTGGTCGGTGAACGTTTCGGCCAGTCGATTCCCGATCACGCCACAGCCGACGATGCCAACAGTGTACATGCGCTCACGCTCGGGCCGTCCGCACATGAAGGTGTGCGCTCAGGTGCGGTGAAGGGGGAACACGTATTGGTCTCGAATCCCTACTGTAGATTGTGGCGCAGCCGCTTCGCTTTCGGTACTCGCCCGAGACCTGGAGCGACCAGCGCGTTCGACGGGACATTCTCCAGCCGCTCCGGAGCAACATCGGGGCCAGATCGGTCGCCTCCCACGCTGAGATCAACGGCGGGTGGGACACCTACCGCTTCGAGATGGCCAACGGTGATCTCGCGCTGTTCGCACGCCGATCCGACGACGCTTACTGGATGGGTAACACCGAAACGCCCAGATCGCTCTGGCGAACCGATAAGTTCGGTTGGCGTGAGGTGCCGTATCAGGTCGCACGCTGGACTCAGCGAGAACTCCTCTCGACGCTTCACGAGGAAGACCCGTGGCTGGCCGACTATCCGTACCTGTCATGGTTCTTCCTGCCCGTCTTTATGTCGAAAGACGGTCGTGAGTCGACCCGGACGTTCTTTCGCGAACACGCAGCCGGTTTTCCTGAAGCGGACTGGCGGGAGTCCGCGCGCTTTTTCGATGAGTTTCTGACCACCGGCGTGCTGGACGAGTACCGACACACGATGGCCGGGAAACTTGGGACGAGCGAGCACGTCGATCACGTCCGCATGAGCGCAGCGATGGGTGAGTTCGTCGCGGCGAAGATCCTCGTCGACGCCGGGTACGAGATCACCCCCGAGATCGAGGTGGCGACGGGACACTCACTCGACTTCCGGGCGACCGACGCGGAGACGAACGTCCTCGTCGAGGTGACCCGCCCCCAGCGGCCGAAACACCGTTCGGCGTCGGGTCCCGTCGCCGCCGTCAGGGACACCGCAGGAACGAAAACTGACGGGCAACTCGCGAAACACGGCGGCGGGGCCGTTCTCTTCGTCGACTGTTCGAACTTTTCGGCGGAGGCCTGGTCGACCGTCCGAACCGAGCAACCGGATGTCCGCCACCGACCGGCCGTCGTGTATCGCGCTCGGCCGAACGGACGCGTCGAGGGGTATCGGAAGGGGTCGGTTCCCCTCACTCTCGACGGTGTGATAACCGGCACTGAGTGACCGGCGAGGTGCCCTCGCTCCGCCCGATGAGAACATTGACCGTTCCCGACGCCCAACCCGCCGGTGCGGCGATGACGAGAACGCATACCCCCGCACCGAGCCCCGTGTGACGACGGTTGATTCCGAGCCGCATCCTTCAAGACGTGCTACGAGCGACCAATCCAATCAAGCGACCGCTTCGACGAGAAAGTCGGCCACTCGCTCGCCGATCCGGTCGTGTTGACCGACGAAGAAGTGATCGGCCGAAAGTTCCACGACGTCTCCACCCCGCTTGCGCACCGCCTCCGCGAGCGGGGTCGAGTCCACCATGTCGTCTCGCGCTCCGTAGTGGATCTGTACGGGACCGCCGATCGCGTCGAGGGCCCCGAGGACATCCAACTCGTGGTCGATTCGTGGCGCTGGAGCGAGCGCGGAGACGCCGGCTACGTCACTCGAAGATTCCTCGGCGGCAGTCAGCAAGGCGATCGCACCGCCGAAGCTGTACCCGAACAGCGCCACGCGGTCGAACCGGTTGCGTGTCCACCTGACCGCGTTGATCGCGTCCGCGCGTTCGCCGTAGCCCTCGTCCCACTCGCCGTAGTCGATTCGCAAGCAGGCGACATCGCGCTCGACGAGTGCTGCAGAAACGGCTGTCAGCCGTGGATCGCCACGGTGTCCACGATGCTGCGGGTGGGGTGGACAGGCGACGACGACCGCCGAGGCGTCCGGGGCACGGTCGAGCGTCGCCCTGACGTCCCGCGTACCGGGGACGAGCACGTCGGTTCCGGTCGCAGCCCCTGATTCGTTCGCGTCGTCCATATCCAGAGTCGGAGGGTGACGGTTTTAAGTCCCGCGAGCGAACAGCACTGGTATGGGCGTACTCTCGCGACTGTCGTACGTGGTTCGTTCGAAGCTCAACGCCCTCGTCAACCGAGCCGAGAACCCCCACGAGACACTCGATTACTCCTACGAACAGATGCGTGACGAGCTACAGGACGTAAAGCAGGGAATCGCCGACCTGACGACGCAGAAAAAACGCCTGGAGAAACAGAAACAGCGCCTCGAACGCAACGTCGAAAAGCACAACGATCAGGCGCGCCAGGCCGTCAATCAGGACCGTGAGGATCTCGCACGGCGCGCGCTGGAGAAGAAGAAGACGAAGATGACGCAGATCGAGGAGCTCGAAACCCAGATCGACTCGTTACAGGGGCAACAGGATCAGCTCGTCGAACAGAAGAACAAGCTCGAACAGCGTATCGAGGAGTTCCGCACGAAAAAGGAGACGATGAAGGCCCAGCACGACGCCGCCGAGGCGAGCGCGCGGGTCTCCGAGGCGATCACGGGTGCCGGAGACGAGATGGCCGACGTGAGTCGAGCGATCGAACGAGCCGAAGCACAGACCGAAGAGATGGAAGCCCGTTCGGAGGCGCTCGACGAGCTACAGGAAACCGGCGCGTTCGACGACGCGCTGAGCGATCAGGACGCGCTCGATCGGGAACTCGCGGAGGTACAGACGGAAGGCGAAGTGGAGGCCGAACTCGAAACGCTCCGTGCCGAAGTCGGTGACGACGACGGTGACGCTGGCAACGGTGGAGGCGACGAATCTGTCGATGCCGACGCGGATCCCGACATCGAAGAGGAACTCGAAGAGCTGAAAGACGGAACCTGAACGGCGAGGGACGGACGCGTCCGAGCTATGTTCACGTATCACGGCGGCTGGCAGCCAACGTACGTCATACTGTGCCGTCCGATCGTCCCCAGCATACGCCAGTCGGTGGCCGGTTCGCCACGCTTTTTACCCGCCACCGGATTCGTTCCGGTATGAAACTGCTGTTCATCCACTCGGACCACCTCGAGTTCGAGGCGATCGAGAAGGCCGGCGGCGACGATCTCGCTGAGACCGACGGTGTGCCGATGGACGGGCGGATGGAAGACTGCCTGACGGCGTTCATCAGCGTCGAATCCGACGACGAGGCGTCGATCGAGGGCGTCGTCGAGAACGCCGCGACCGAGCTTCGGGACGTCGCCGGACAGTTGAACACCGACCGGATCGTCCTCTATCCCTACGCTCACCTAAGCGAAGACCTCGCCGCGCCCGACAGCGCAACGACCGTCATGCAGGAGCTTGAAGCGACGCTCACGGAGGAGTACGAGATTCTCCGCGCGCCCTTCGGCTGGTACAAGGCCTTCGAGGTCTCCTGTAAGGGCCACCCGCTCTCCGAACTCTCCCGGCACGTCGACTGTCACACCGAGGAGGACCCCGACGACGACGAGACCGACCGTGAACCGAGCGAGTGGCACGTCCTCACCCCTGCTGGTGACCTCCTCGATACCGACGCGGCGAAATCCGAGGTCAGCGACGACATGCGTTCGTTCATCGAAGACGAGGTGGACGGCGTCACCGCGAGTAAGGGAGAAGAGCCACCTCACGTGGCGTTGATGCGCGAAAAAGAGCTCGTCGGCTACGATGGGCTCTCCGACGTCGGCAATCTCCGGTGGTACCCACGCGGAAAGCTGGTCCGAGACGCCCTGATGGCATACGTCGACGACCTCGTGATCGAGTACGGCGGGATGCCGGTCGAGACGCCGATCATGTACGACCTCGGCGCGCGGGCGATCAGCGAACACTCCGATAAGTTCGGCGAGCGTCAGTATCGTTTCGAGAGCGGCGAACGCCGGATGATGCTGCGGTTCGCGGCGTGTTTCGGGCAGTTCTCGATCATGCGCGACATGCACATCTCGGCGAACGACCTCCCGCTGCGGATCTACGAGATGAGCACGTACTCGTTCCGCCGCGAGCAGAAAGGCGAGGTCGTCGGGCTCAAACGCCAGCGAGCGTTCACGATGCCCGACATGCACACCGCGACGCGCGACATGGAGCAAGCCCGAGCGGAACTCCTTCGGCAGGCGAAGCTCTCGCTGCGCACCAGCGAGGATCTTGGAATCAACTACGAGCCTGCACTCCGGATGACCGCACAGTTCTACGAGGAGAACGAGGCGTGGGTCGAAGCGCTCGTCGCCGAACTCGGAACCCCGGTTCTCCTCGAAGTGCTGCCCGACCGTCATCACTACTGGTCGGCGAAGATCGACTTCGCGGCGATCGACGGTCTCGGTCGTCCAATCGAGAACCCGACGGTCCAGATCGACGTCGAGAGCGCCGAGCGCTTCGACATCGCCTACACCGACGAGGACGGGAAGCACCGTCCACCCATCCTGCACTACTCGCCGTCCGGCGGGATCGAACGCGTGCTCGCCGCGCTCTTAGAGGAGACCGCGAAGATGGACACGCCGCGGCTGCCGACTTGGCTTTCGCCGACGCAGGTTCGATTCATCCCGGTCGGCGACGAGCACGTCGAACACTGTGACGAGGTGGTCGATCGGCTCGAATCCGTGGGCATCCGCGCGGACATCGACGAGCGAAACGAGTCGGTCGGAAAGCGCATCGCGGGAGCCGAAACCGACTGGGTTCCCTACTACGTCGTCGTCGGCGACCGCGAGATCGAAAGCGGAACGTACGGCGTGAACGCCCGCGCGACGGGCGAGGAAACCGATATGAGCGCCGAGGAACTCGAAGCAACCGTTCTCGACGACGTGGGTGAGTTGCCACAGCGACCGCGCTACCTCCCGCGGTACGTGAGCGATCACCCAACGTTCACCGGATCTTAGCCCGTCTTCGCTACTCGACGGCGTCGAGCAACCGTGCTAAAAACGCGTCGAGGGGCGCTCGTCCGTCCTCGTCCTCCTCGCTCGACAGCCACCGGAGGACGGCCACGAGGTCGTGTTCCGGATCGACCCAGACGACGTTTCGACCGTGCCCGAGCGCCGCAAAGCTCGATGCCGGTGCACTCGGCCAGAGTTCACGGTCCGTATTCAACCACAGGAGGGAGCCGTAGTTCGGGTTCTCCGGGCAGGGATCGGTCGCCAGATTCAGCCACTCGTTGGAGAGAAGCTGGTTTCCGCCCCACTCGCCGCCGGAGAGCAGCAGATGACCGACGCGTGCGAGATCGCGGGCCGGGATCCACAGCCCACCGCCCCAGTGACCGCCCCCGGAGACGGATTTCATCCGAGTGCCATCGACGAGTACGTCGGAGTTGTAGTAGCCGTGCCATTCCCACCGGCTGGAAGCCCCGATCGGATCCATCACCTCGTGTGCCAGGACGCGCGGGAGCGGTTTGTTCCAGATTCGGAGCAACGAGAGTGCGAGTCGGTTGATCCGCACGTCGTTGTACTCCCAGTACTCACCCGGGTCGCGAAGCTCGCGGTCGCCCTGTTCACCCAGTTCGTCGGCGTCCCTGCCGACGGGGCGATTCCGGTCGACCGAGTCCGGGCGGTCGAACAGCGTCCCCTCCCACTCGCTGGTTCCCTGCAGGAAGTGCTGCCACGTGATCGCCGCGTTTCGTCCCCCGAACCCACCGTCGTCGACGTACTCGCCGACCGGGTCGTGGACGTCCTCGATCAGGTCGCGATCCCAGGCGAGACCGGCGACGATCGAGAGAAACGACTTCGCGACGCTGAACGTGTGATCGACGCGGAGCGTGTCGCCCCACTCCGCGACGGGCCGGCCCTGACGGAGAATCACACCGGCTCCGCTCCCGCGCCGATCCGGCATCGGGCCGAGTGCGTGGCCCAACTCGCCTTCGCTCTCGTCCCACGGGTGCGTGTTCGAGAAGTCGTAGGCGACCTGATCGGGCGAGGTGTCGTGAAGGCGAGCGTACGCGACCGCCTCGTCGAGCGCATCGGGGTCGATAGCGAGAGTCTCGGGGTCGTGGAGCGTCCAGCCGTCGTCCGGCGGTGGAACGTGATCGGACATGACTCGAATCGCGGTCGGGACGGACCAAAACGGTGTGGGTGGCGGCGGACAACGCAGTTAACACCGAGTATCTCCGCCGAAATCCTCTCTTTCAGAGTACATCGCGTTACGTGTTGCGTGCCACAGGATGCGAAGCGTTCACGCCAGGAAAGGGAATAGAAGCAGTGCCCGAACTACCCAGATGATCGAGCTATCTGGAGCTACTTTTTTCGGCGTCACCCACCGTGGCTATTCGCCCACTCGTGATGGTGACCGAGCGTCCCGAGTGCGACGCGAGAATCTGCACTCGAATCGACCCCCTCGGCATCCAGCGCAAGGACACCGTCGGTTCCGACGAAGATCGTTCCATCGACGACCGTCACACCAGAGGCAATCGGAGTGTCAAGCTTCCATTCAGTGGCACCAGACGTGGCGTCGAGACCGAACAACGTTGCCGTGTCGTCCTGCCAGCCACTGAAGACGACGAGATCGCCGGCCACCGTTGCCGGAGAGAGGTTCGGTCCTTCGGTCTCATCGAACTCCCACATTACGTCACCGGTCGCGGCCTCCACCGCATAGACCGTGCCGTGCCAGGACCCGATGTAGAGCGTCCCGTCGTCAACTGTCGGTGACGAAAGCCTCTCCGAAACCGTCGTGTCGAACTCCCAGAGGAGATCGCCGGTTCCGGCTTCCAGCGCGTAGACCGCGCCGTCGTGGCTGCCGACGAAGACTGTGTCATCCCAGACCGTTGGTGAGGAGCGAACGTGGTTGCTGGTTTTGAACCGCCAGTCCTCGTCACCGGTTTTCGCGTCGAGGGCATACACGTACCCGTCGTTGCTTCCGATGAAGACCCGGTCATCGACGACGGTGGGTGACGAGAGGATCTGATCACCAGTTTCGAACTGCCAGCGTTTCTCCCCGCCGGTCGTGCCGAGTGCGTAGACGGTCGCATCGGTCCCGCCAACGTATACGATGTCGTCCCACACCGTTGGTGAGGACCATCCCATGCCGTTGGTTTCGACCCGCCAGTGCTCGTCGCCGGTTTTCGCATCGAGGGCATACACGTTGCCATCCTCACTGCCGACGAACACGGCCCCATCGACCACCTGCGGGCTGGTAACGACAGGACCGTCGGTCCGGAACGTCCACTCGATAGTCCCGTCAGCCGCATCCAGCGCCGACACGTATCTGTTTCCCGTTCCGCCACCGACGAACACCATGTCGTCGACGACTGTCGGCGGGCGACGAACACCGCTGGATGGTACTGTCTGCTGGTGCCACTTCGTCTCGGGGCGTTCTTTACCATCATCGAGACAGCCCGCTATCACTCCTGTGGAGAATAGTCCGATCCCCGTCAGAAACTGACGCCGATCCATACAGTAGAGCGTTATTTCTCCGGAGTTATGATAAGTGGTTTGAAGTGAGATCGGTTCACGAAACTGCTTCCCCCAGTGCCGTGAACGTCGAATACACCGTATTTCGCTTGCGTCGAGAGGCGGGCGATGGGGGGGCCTACGAATACTGTATTGGGTATAGCGCCATATGGTGTATCAACAGAGATTCCGTCACACCATGAGACGGTGAAAATCGGAACAAAACGGCTCGCCAGCGTTCACGCGGGCTGACTGGTGTCGATCTCACCGTCGATGCGGACGAACGTGTAGTCACAGTCCGGGCAGCGCCACTTCACCTTCGTTCCCAGGTGGAGGGTGGTGCTCGCGGCACGATAGAACGTCCGTTCCTCCTCGCACTCCGGACAGTCGTGGTCGAGTTCCAGGGCCATGTCGGACGTTGTGGCCAGCGGCTAATTGAACGTACTGGTTTGACGCGACCGGGACGCGGACATCGACGGAGAAACACACAATAATCACGACCCATAAGATCGTGATATCCACATGGACTCGTTCCGACGGTCCCTTCTCGCGACTGGCGCAGCCCTCCTCTCGACGATCCCTGCTGGCTGTCTGGGCGACGGTCCGAACGATTCGGAACGACAATCCGGGGCGGTCGCCTCGATCGAATACGAGGTGACGGCCTTCGCGGCGACGTTCAGCGTTCCCGAGTGGGCCGATCCAAACAGACCGTCGACCGGGCATCTGGCGGCCATTACGTCCGCCGACCGTGCGTCGGACGAACTCGACTTCGACGAGGTCGACGACGACCGCCGCGACGACGTGGACGCCTTCGTCGAGAAAACCGACTTCGATTCCGAGTTCCTGCTGTACGTCGCCTCGGAGGGACCCAACTCGAACTACCGCGAGATGGAGATCACCACCCTCGACGTCGAGGACGGAGTCGTTGTCGGGCGGGCGGAGATCCAAACGATCGATGAGAAGTTCGCCGACGAGGCACCGATGTATCCGTCGATACTCGTCCGCGTGACGCCCGACGAGGGGTGGCCTGCGGGTGTCGAATTGGCGATCACTGACGGGTGGGACAACGAGAAACCGTTCGAGGTGTCGCTCTGACATCCTCCCACGACTTCAGTCGTGGGCGCTCTCGCTGTGTTCCGTGTCGGCCGCCTGGGATGTCGATAAATCACCACGCACGATACATTTCGGCGGTCGTCCCCTCGGGATCGGATCGCTCCCACACCAACCTTCTTGCCGCCACCACCCTAACGCCCGTCCATGAGCGCGATCACGCTGTACTCGCTCGACGGCTGTCCGTACTGCGAACTCGTCGAGGAGACGCTCGACGACCACGGCATCGACTACGAGACCGAGTGGGTAGAGGCGCTGCACTCGCAACGAAACGAGGTCAAACGCGTCAGCGGTCAGCGTGCCGTCCCCGTGATCGTCGACGAGGAACGGGGCGTGACGATGGCCGAGAGCGAGAACATCGTCGAGTACGTCGAGCGGACGCTGGCGGACGCCTGAGTCTCCCGTCCCTGAACCCCTAAGTTCTCCGCGCCCGTCGTCTCCGGCATGCGGATCTACACCGGTCGCGGCGACGAGGGTGAGACCGATCTCCGGGACATGACGCGGGTGTCGAAGGCCAGCGAGCGTATCGAGGCCTACGGCACGGTCGACGAGTTGAACGCGCTGGTCGGGCGTGCCCGTCCGACCGGATACGACGATGTCGACGACCAGCTTGCGGCCGTCCAAAACCACCTTCACGTCGTTCAGGCGGAGTTCGCGACTCCCGACCTCGCTGACGACGATCCCCGAATCCGAGCGGAGCACGTCGAAACGGTCGAGGGATGGATCGACGAATACGACGACGAACTGGAGCCGTTGAGGTCGTTCATTCTCCCTGGGGGATCCGAAGCCGGAGCGCACGTCCATCACGCCCGAACGGTGTGCCGACGGGCGGAACGGCGAGCGGTCGCACTCGCCAGCGTCGAGTCCGTCCGACAGGAGCCGATTCGGTATCTCAACCGACTCTCCGACGCGCTGTTCATCCTCGCGCGGGTCGTCAATGCCCGTGACGGCGTCCCCGAGGAGTCACCGACCTACTGAGGTCGGATTTTAGAGTTGATTCACTCCCGACACAATAGGATTACATGCGGTTTCTGTGGGGTGATCCAGGGTGATGTGACCACCAGGTAGGCGAAAGGCACTTATCTGTTCCTACCATTAGGTCAGATATGAACCGTCACTTCACTGACGCGGCGTACTACCTGAAGCGTGCTGGCGAACACTTCCGTGCGGGAGTTCAGGAGGAGGTCGAACCAGTCGCGGAGCGGACTCGCGAGCGGCTAACGCCAGTCGAGGATCGAGTGCGGACGGTCGTCGGAGAGGACGATGATGAGGAATCGGAACCCGAAGCGGAGACGCGATTCGGGCGGGTACGCGAGGAGTTCCGCGAGGCCGAAGGGAGAGCCCGGAAGCGCGTGACCGAGCTTCGAAGTCGGCCGCCGCTGACCCGATAACCGAAAGCAACGTTTAAGGCCGGCGGGGCGGAACCAACGACCACGGGTTGGTGGTCTAGCCCGGTTATGACGGCTCCTTCACACGGAGCAGGTCGGCGGTTCGAATCCGCCCCAACCCA
>SKSS01000072.1 GCA_007122875.1 Salinarchaeum sp.
ATCCGGCGAGTTCGAGGTTGAGTACATCGTCGACGAAGAGGTGGTTAGCAACGAGACGGTCGAAGTCAATGCTGATTCGACAAAAATCGTTGAACTCGAGCACGAGCTTCGCGAGAGCGGGACGAAAATCATCTCGATCAACGGGGTCGATCCCGTGCAGATGACAATCGAAGCCACAGAGACACCGTCGGAAGGGCCCGCACCGACTCCGACGCCGGAATCCACACCAACGCCGACCCCGACACCCGAACAGCCCACCCCGACGCCGGAGCAACCGACGCCGACTCCAACGCCCGAACAGGCCACACCGACATCGACGCCGGAGCAGGCCACGGCAACTCCCACCCCAGAGGTTGCGGAAACGCCGACATCCACCGGGACTCCGGAGCCGACCGACACGCCGACAGCCACCGAAAGCGACGATGAGGACACGCCCGGATTCGGCGTGGCGGTCGCGCTGATCACCCTGCTCGCGTCGGCGTTGCTAGCGGCACGTCGACGGCCGTAGCCGCTGGTGGAGGCAAATGGGTCACGAGGAGTGACGATCCACCCGTCGGTCGGGAACGAAACGGCCTTGATGATGCCGGGAAGTGGATCGGCCATGTTTCGGGACGGCAGTTTCGTCGCCGACCACCTCGATCCGGTGACCGACGAACAGGTTCAGCCAAACGGCGTCGATCTCACCCTCGAGACGGTGTTCGAGCAGCGGGAACCGGGGCGAATCGGCCGCGACGGCAAGGAGGTCGGAACCCGAAGCGCCCGACCGGTCGAGACGCTTGGCGACGACGACCGCGGCGTCCACTACCTTCCGCGTGGGGCGTACGTCGTCCGCTACGCAGAGCGAATCAGCGTCCCCGAGGGGCACGTCGGGTTCGTCCTCCCGCGATCGACCCTGCTGCGAAACTCCTGTACGCTCCAGACAGCGGTCTGGGACGCCGGCTACGAGGGGCGCGGCGAGGGACTGTTGCAGGTAGGCTACGACATCGAGATCGAGGAAGGGGCCCGAATCGGGCAGTTCGTGCTCGCACACGCGGATCACGTGGGCACGTACGACGGGAGCTATCAGGGGGAGAATCTGTAATCCGCCCCGGTGTGCTCTCACCCAGTCGGGTTCCCTTATTGATCGGGCGACTCTCCGTTGGCCGGCCGCGTCGCCCAGACGAGAAAGGCGACGATCGCGACGATCCCGGCGGTGGCAAGCGTGCTCCAGGCGACATCGACATCGAAGAACGCGAGGACCGTCCGGGTCTCGACAAGTACCACGAGAAACAGCGCGATCAAGATCAGTACCTTTGCAGGAGCGATGCGCATCAGCCGATCGACGCCCCCACGAGATCGGCGAGAACGGGGAGCCAGTAATCGACGGCCACGGGCAATGGGGTGATGTCGGGACCGAAGAGGCCCCCACGACTCGCAACGGCTACGAGCGGGAGAGTGTACGCGAGCACGATCAGTACGACCGCGAGTGCGGTCCATACCCGCAGGTCGTCGATGACCCGCGGGGCGTCTTCCGGTCCGGACAGCGCCGGCGGGATTCGCCCGTCGACAACCGGCTCCGTCCCATCGTTACGCCAGGTCAACGCCATGATTCCGAGAAAGAGAATTGTCGAAATGAACAACAGGACGCCGCCCAGCGCGAGTTGGGCGTCGAGTTCGGCCATCGAACCGAGACTGATGTCGTAGTCGAAGGCATACTGCGGCTCCGCGCTGCGCCGCGGGACACCGTCGAGTCCAGCCCGATACATCGAGTTGGTCATGAACACGATACCGACGAACCAGAGAACGACCTGAAAGAGCGCGGCTTGCCGCCCAACGAGCCGGTTACCGGTCAGCTGTGGCACGAGCCAGTACCCACCGGCCATGAACGTCAGCGCGACCGCGGTACCGACCTGTGTGTGGATGTGGCCCGGAATCCACACCGAGTTGTGGACGAGGTAGTTGATGTTCATTCCGGCGTTGACGATGCCGGTGAACCCACCAAACGCGAAGACCAAGCCGGCCAGCGCCATTCCGGTGAACGCCGGATCCCGCCATGGAAGCGTTCTGAGCCACCCGAACGTCCCTTCACCCCCGCGCTGGCGAGCACCGTGTTCCATGCTCGCAACGACCGTGAACGCCGTCAAGAGGCTCGGCAGCAACAGGAACATCGTATTCGTCATCACGATGAACTTAAAGCCCTCCGCGATGCCGGGGTCGAGGTACTGGTGGTGGATACCCGTCGGCGTCGAGAGCACGACGAACAGAATGAACACCACGCGAGCGAGCGGATCGCTAAACAGCCGTCCACCGGAGAGCTTCGGGAGGACGATGTACCACAGCATGTACGCGGGCAACAGCCAGAAGTAGACGAATGCGTGACCAAAGTACCAGAACAGCGTTCGAGTCAACGACGGGTTGACGCTGTCGACGATCCCCAGCGACCACGGCAGGAGAAACGCGAGGATGGCGACCGCGACGCCGATCGAGGAGAGATACCACATGATCATCGTCGTCAACACCATGAACGTCGGCAGCGGGATGCGTTCGCCAGGGTTATCGCCCTTCCAGGCCCACCACGTCCGAAACCAGTCAGCCCCCGCGATCCAGGTACCGACGACGAAGACGGCCAGCCCCACGTAGAACAGCGGGTTCCCTTGCAACGGCGCGTAGAACGTAAACAGGACGTCGGCGCTCAACTCCGACCCGAGCACCTCCGGTGGGTCGTCCAGAAACCCGGCGAGGATCGTGATCGCCGTGAGGACCGTGCCAACCGTCATCAGGCCGTACCACACCCAGGTGATCCGGGGATTGACGGGGCCGCGGTCCAGACTGTCCGTGACGGCCCACTGGTAGAGTCCGACGAGGAAGTAGATCGTGAACGTGACGACAAGAAACACGCCGTGGCCGGTCAACACGGTGTAGTACGTGGGCGATTCGACGATCCGCAACACGTCAGTCCGGTGGAGCGCCTGGAGGAGGCCGAAGAGTGCGCCGACACCGAGCGCGACGAACGAGGTCAACAACGCCGCTCGCACGAGCCGGGCCTGCTCCGGATACCGCTCGGCGAACAGCTCCGTCACGGCAGCTCACCGTTCCCAGCGGTCGCCGTCCGATGGTCGAACACCTCGATGGCGTCCACGTCATCGTCGTTCTCCTCTTGGCGCTCCTCGAACTCCTCCGGGTCGAGGACGATCAGTTCGCCCTCCATGTCGTGGTGGCCGGCCCCACAGTACTCGTTGCAGACGATGCCGTACTCGCCCGGTTCGTCGAACTCGACGGTCATCGCCGACACCTCACCGGGAATGACCATCGTGTTCGTGTTGGTACCGACGACGGTGAAGCTGTGGATGACGTCGCGGCTCGTCACGTAGAACGTCACCTCGCTCTCGGCAGGTATCTCGATCGGATCAGGCTGGAAGAAGAACGTCGCCGAGACGACGTACACTTCGTACTCGTCGTCTCCGACCTCCTCGACGCGAGGCTCCCCGAAGCGCTCGTCCTCGTCGATTTCGTCCGGCGCCAGCGGCTCCTCGCCGTCGTCGACCATGGTGATACCGAGTCCGACCGCGCCGTAGGTGATCGTCGCAATGAACCCGACGATCAACACCATCGATCCCGCCACCCACAGCCGCTCGTATGCGTGGATGTTCATGTGAGAAGCATCGGAGTCGGGTCGTTATCGACGAACTCGATGAAGTACGTGAACAGCCACATCGCGACGAGTACCAGAAAGTACAGCGTGATCAGCGCGAGCGTGCCTGTCGGATCGAACTCGTCGTGACCGATCTCCCGCGGAAGTCCCGGCTCGTCTCCGCCGGTCTCTCGCCGTAGTTCGGATTCACCCATGACGACACGGCCACGACGAACGGAGCAATAAATTGCGACGTAGCTTTACAGTCCAGCTTCCGATTATGCGAGGGGTACCACCTCGAAACGGGATCTTTCCACAGGTTAGTTGAGGCGGAACGAGCCGTTCGTGGGCTCGGATTCGAACCCCCCAGGGGAGCCGGGAAACAGCGATTTCTTGTACTCGGCCGATTCGCGGAGCGTTCGGAACGCTCACTTGTCCCCACGACCCACCGGTGCAGTCGCGGATGTGTGTTCGGTGCTCGAACGCGATTACCGATCGGTCGTCGCAACACACGGCAGCGTTACCTTTGGGTTCTGTCCGGAACAATCGGATATACCTTTTAATACGGCGTTCGGTGTGAGGTTCCCCATGCCACGATCGAGCCGTCTCTCCCGACGGCAGGCGCTCGAACTCGGAGCTGCTGCTGCCGTCGTTGTCGTCGCTGGGTGTGCGGAGCCGAACGACGATCCCGACGACGACGACCCCGACGACGAACCTGAAGAGGAGGTCGACGAAGAGTGGGAGGACATCGACGAGTTCTCCTTCGAAGGGGTCATCGAGGCCTGGATCGGCATCGAACCGGACGTGATCGAAGGCGACGAGAATCCGACGCTCACGCTGATCGAGGGGGAGGAGTACGACTTCCGGTGGGTGAACGGGGACGGAGCGTTACACAACTTAGAGATCTGGGACGAAGACGACGAGGTCGTCGACGACTACGTGAGCGACGATGTCGACGAAGAGGGAGAGGAGACGACTCTAGAGGGTGTCGTCGCCAGCGAAGAGATGACGACGTACGTCTGTCAGTACCACCAGACGACCCAGATCGGGGATTTAGAGGTCGTCTCGGCCTGAGTTCCGGCCGACCGTCTCGAACGCATCGACCGTGTCGAGTTGCTCGGGAGATCACTCCGTCGAACACACCTCGCCCGAGCACGCGCCGTCGTCCGTCTCCGTGATCGAGCTCGTATCGATGCCGAGAAGCGAGTTCCCGCCGCAGTACCCCGACGCTGCGTTGCCGATCAAGCCGCCGCCGGCGATTGCCGCGGTGACGGCGGTCGTCCGCCTATCGTCGAAGACGGCCGACACCGCGAGCGCGAGCAGCCAGATACCCGCGACACCCCTGACGATTCGGTCGAGCCGGCCCATGTTCCGTTCGAGTCTCATAGTCGATGGCACGAGTCGTTTCCTGGAAACGATTGAGCCGAACGTTTCCGCCCGCTTTATTACGCGCTTCCGAGCATGACGAGCAGCGAGGCGAGTCCGAGCAGGACGCCCGGGAGCATCGCAACGGCACCAACCGCGGTCGTCGAGAGCCCCAGCGACGTCTGCCAGCCGTACGTCCCAAGCCCGAAGACGAGAAGCGGTATGACGATCAGGGAACTGACGACGAGTCCGATGACGAGCCACGTCACGATGCGCGCCCCGATCCGCCGGCGCGGCGGTGAATCGTGTGTCGTATGCATAGCGACGATGACGGGGTAATTGCGGGAAGGTGTGCTGCCGAAGGGTTCCGTGGGGTTTATCGTCCGCACCTCGACACGTTCGAACTCAAGACTCTTGCCGAGCACGGTCGAACCCGCAGTCGATGAAACGCGTTCGCATCACCATCGATCCGACCGAGCTCCCCTTGCGACCGCTATATCACCGCCTCACCCGCGACGACCGCGTCGAGCGAACGCACATCGTCAACTGGAACGTCTCCGATCCGCCCACCGGCTTTCTGTTCCGGATCCGCGGCAGGTATGAGACGCTGGAACCGGAGCTAGACGAGAGCCCGCACGTCGAGGAGTACGAGCTCCTCCCGTTGACCGATCGGGAATGCTACTGCTTCATCACCGGTGAGGCCACCCCCGGATCGCGACAGCTCTTCGAGAACTTCACGCGGGGGAGCCTGCTGACGGTGCCGCCGGTCTCGCTCAACCCCGACGGGACCAGCACGTTCACGCTCGTCGGCACGCAGGCGGACATCCAGGCCGCGGTCGAGGGCATCCCCGACCCGGTCACCGTCACGGTTGAGGAGGTCGGCGGCGAGCGGGTCGCCACCGACAGTGTCGTCGGAGCGCTCTCACCGCGCCAGCGAGAAGCAGTAGAAGTCGCGCTCGCGCTCGGGTACTACGACGTCCCACGTGAGTCGACGATCGATGACATCGCCGACGAACTCGACTGCGCCACGGCGACCGCGGCCGAACACCTCCGAAAAGCCGAATCGAAAGTCGTCTCGTCGCTGTTCGGCACGACTCCTGGATAACAAGGGATCGACCGGAACGAACGCACATAGCCGACGAACGACTACCGTAACGTTCTCGACGAGATGAGATGAGACGTGACTACTGCACGGTCACGCTCTTTGCGAGGTGTCTGGGTTTGTCGATCGATCGACCGAGGGCGTCGGCGACGTGGTAGGCGATCAGTTGGAGGTGGACGTTCGCCAGCAACGGGGCCGTTCGCGGGTGACTCTCGGGCACGCGAAGGACGGCGTCGGCGTACCGTTCGACGTCGGTTCGTCCGTCGGTGACGGCGACGACCGGCGCGTCCCGCGCTTCGACCTCCTTGACGCTGTCGACGGTTCGGCGGGCGGCCTCGTCGTCGCCGGTGACGACCGCGAAGACGGGCGTCTTCTCCGTGACCAGCGCCAGGGTGCCGTGCTTGAGTTCGCCGGCCGGGAAGCCCTCGGCGTGCTCGTAGGTGATCTCCTTGAACTTCAGGGCACCCTCCAGCGCGACGGGATAGTTGTATCGGCGGCCGATGAAGAAGTAGCCGGTCGATCCGACGTACTCCTCGACGATGTCGTCGACGGCCGACCGATCGAGGACCGCCTGCACCTGCTCCGGGAGGTCACGGAGCGCGGCAAGAACCGTCCACGGATCGTCGGTCGTTCGGTCGGCCGTCGTCGCCTCGACGAGCAACGAGAGCGTGACGAGCTGTGAGGAGAACGTCTTCGTCGCCGCGACGCCGATCTCCGGGCCGGCCCGGATGTAGACGACGTCGTCACACTCGCGGGCGGCCGTCGACTCCACGACGTTCGTCACGGCGAGCGTGTTCGCGCCCCGGCCCGCCGCCGTTCGAAGCGCCGCCAGCGTGTCGGCCGTCTCCCCGCTCTGGGTGACGCCGATCACGAGATCGCCGTCGACCGGCGGGGGCGTCGTGGCGTACTCGCTGGCGAGAAACGCCTGGGCGGGGACGCCTCGATCGCGAAAGAGCTGTGCGCCGAACAACGCCGCGTGATAGGAGGTGCCGCAGGCGACGAACTGCACCCGCTCCGGACGGGGCAGTTCGTCGAGTTCCTCCAACTCGACCCGGCCGTCGAGTTCGTCGACACGCCCGGAGAGACACTGTCGAAGCGCGTCCGGCTGCTCGTGGATCTCCTTTTTCATGTAGTGATCGTAGCCGGCCTTGCCGGTGTCCTCGACGTCCCACTCGACGGTGTCGACCGCCTTCTCGACGGGCGTTCCCTCGGCGTCGGTGACCGACCACTCCCCGGGTCGGAGCACCGCGAATTCGTCGTCTTCGAGGTAGACGATCCGATTCGTGTGTTCGAGAAACGCCGGCACGTCGCTGCCGAGATAGGTCGCCTCGTCATCAATCCCAAGCACCAGCGGCGAGTCGTTCCGTGCCGCGAACACCGCGTCCTCCCCCGCGATCACCGCCGCGATCGCGTAGCTCCCGTCGATTCGAGAGATCGCCCGGTAGAACGCCGCTTCGGGGGACAGGCCGTCGTGGAGCGCCTCCTCGACGAGCCGGGGAACCACCTCCGTGTCGGTGTCGCTTCGGAACTCGTGGCCGGCGTCACGAAGCTCCTCGCGGAGTTCGCGGTAGTTCTCGATGATCCCGTTGTGGACGACCGCGACC
>SKSS01000015.1 GCA_007122875.1 Salinarchaeum sp.
CTGGCGGTTGTCCTCGTGCGTGAACCCACAGTCCGTCCGAGAACAGCGTTGGGACGTGTGGTTCGGCGCAACTTGCTCCACGGAAACCCCGCGTTCTGGTGCCTTGTAGGAGACGTACTCGATAAGCCGTCGGAACACCCAGAGGTGGTGCCACTTCGCGTATGGAAGCCGCTTGCGGATGTCGGTCAACTCCTCGAAGACGATCACGTCGCAGTCGTGTTCGACGGCTTCCGAAACGACCTCGTTGGCGACGGTGTGGATGTACTGTTTCCGCCACGCTTCTTCACGCTTTCCGAGGCGAAGCAGGGCGTTGTGCGCGGCTTGGGTTCCGCGCTGTTGCATCTCACCACGCCGCTTCTCGAACTCGCGGCACCAATGATCGTAGTCGTTACCCTGCCAGAACGTGCCGGTCGAAGCTACTGCGAGGCTGTTGACGCCGAGGTCGATACCGAGGACTGTTTGGTGCCCGGTATCTGCCGAAACCTCGGACTCGTCGTCATCGTCCTTCCGCGTCGTAATGTGGAAGTAGAACTCATTGGTCACCTCGTCGTATTGCAATGTACTCGCCCGGAACTCGTAGTCTTCCGAAAGAACGTACTGTTCGTAGGGCGTCGGGCTATCCACCGGAAGTTCAAACTGACACTCAACACGCCCGTTGACGGTTGAGAGCGAGACTTTGTTCCGGTAGAATGTGGCGCTTCGCTTGTCGTAAAGCATACTCCACGACGTGAACTCCGGCTGGCTCACACGCTTGCCCTGTTTCCACCGTTCGACGCACCCTTTCGTCGCTTGGACGGCACGTCGGATGGCTTCTTGCACGAGGTTCGCGGTGAGCTCAGTTTCCTCTCGGAGTTCCTCATAGAGTGCATCCCGTGCGGTCGTGTTCGCCGTAACGCAGTTGGTGTAGGAGCCGTCGTCCCAACAGAAGTCGGCGGCACGGTTCGCGCAGTGAAGGAACTGACGAGCTGACTCGTGGAGGTCGTCGCGGCGCTCATCGGGAACGATGAGTTTGACCGGCGCGGTTCGACGCACCTCCATACTTCAGATGTAGGACTATCGGTTCTTAAGTATTCGGGAGTCGGGTGGCTGCAGTATGTCGGTTGTGTCGTGCCATGTTGGTTTCCTCTCCGACCGACTCGCTCGCGTCGCTCACTCCTTGAGGTCGGAGGCTCCACCTCGAATTACGCTGAATTGCGGTCGACGGCAGCACGGGCGCGATTCGAAACGCGACCGCCGACCGATCCGAAAGCTAAGTCCCCTCGCGTGGTACCGCCTCCGCGTCGATCCGCGATCGGCGTGGGGGATCATGATTTCGCTTCCAATAGAGCGGCTGGCGAATGCGATGTCGAACCGTGTCGAGAGAGCCGAGGAGTCGGACGCCGTCGCGTCCGACGAATCGGGAACCACCGAATCGAGGGGTGTCTCCGACGACTGGCCACGCTGGCCGCGACTCGCCGACGGCCTTCTGCGCGGGATGCAGGGCGGGCTGATCGCCACGCTGACGATGACTGTCTTCCGACTGCCGACGATGCGCGCGCTTCCACCGACGGCGAACTTCTGGTCGACCCACGTGGGTGGCGGCGACCCGGAGGACCACCCCATCGCGGGGATTGGGTTCCACCTTCTGTACGGCGTTGGCGCGGGCGGGGCGTTCGGCGTCCTGTTCGCGGCGATGGATGCCGAGCGTGGGATGGAACCGGAGCCACGCGGGTTGCTCTGGGGAACCGTCTACGGGCTCGTCCTCTCGACGTTCGGGACACACGTCGCCCTGAAACGGCTGCTCGGCGTTCGACTGGACGGTGACGAACTCGCGATCTTCCACGCCGGTCACGTCGTCTACGGCCTGTCACTCGGTGCGTGGGTGGGATCGCGCCTCGGGGTTCCAGCCGAGCACGTCGGCTCGGAGTACGACTACGAACCAACCGACGACAGCCACCGCGAGAAATAGCCCGACTCGGCGACGGTCTACAACCCGGTCGGGCGATCGATGAACGTCGTCTCTAGCCCCCACCCCTCAACGGCCTCCTGAAGCGACCGAACGCCGAACGTCTCGGTCGCGTAGTGGCCGGCGAGAACGACGTTCATCCCGGCCTCCTTCGCGTCGTGATAGGTTCGTCCCTTCCCCTCGCCGGTCACGAGCGCGTCCGCTCCGACGGTGAGCGCCTCGTCGAGGTGATCGGTGCCAGCACCGGTGACGATCGCCACGTCTTCGATCCGCTCGGGACCGAAATCGAGGACCCGAACGTCACCCGGCCCGACATCGAGTTCTGTGGCGAGCACTTCACCCAGCCTTTCGGGATCGTAGCGCTCGGCCGCCCGTCCGCGCTGGCCGATCGTGACCGATCCGAGTTCGCCGAACGGCTCGCATCCATCGAGTCCCAGTACGTCTGCCACTCCGGCCGCGTTGCCGAGTTCGGGGTGGCCGTCGAGCGGAAGGTGTGAGACGTACAGCGCCACATCGTTTCGGATCAGAGCGGCGATCCGATCGTACGTTCGGTCGGTGACGCGCTCGATACCGCCCCACGACAGGCCGTGATGGGTCACAAGCACGTCGGCGTCGCGTTCGACGGCGGTCTCGATCGTCTCGGCAGCCGCGTCGACGGCGAAGGCGACGCGCTCGACCGATCGCTCGTCGGGACCAACCTGGAGTCCGTTCGCACTCGGGTCCACGTCAGCGTACGCGTCGGTTTCGAGTCGATCGTCGAGTCGGCTCGTGAGTTCGGTGAGGGGTATCGTCATGGATCGGTCGGTGTGATGGTCGGTCAGTCTGCGTTGTCGGCGCTGGCGTGTTCGTAGACGAACGTCCGAAGGAGCTTCGCCGCGAGCGCGGCTGACTGGCCGTCGTCACGGTCGTTCACCTCGACGACGTCGAAGCCATCGGCATATGGCGCTACCGCTCGAACGAGATCCCGGCACTCCCGTGAGGACAACCCGAACGGCTCCATCGTTCCCGTTCCGGGGGCGACGGCGGGATCGACGACATCGATGTCGACGCTCAGGTAGACGGAGGCGTCGCTGAGATCCGTTGGCGACCATTCCGGGACTTCCTCGGGCGGGACGACGCTCACGTCGTCGGCCGCCGCCCGCTGCCACTCCGCCTCACATCCCGCTCGACCGCCGAGGATCACGGCTTCGTCGGCGGTTTCGAGCGCCCGTCGTGTCGCACACGCGTGACTCCACGGGTCGTCATCGTACGTTTCGCGGAGATCGAGGTGGGCGTCGAGAACGATCACGACCTCAGGGTCGACGGCTCGAACGCCCGCCACCGTCACCGTGTGCTCGCCGCCGAGGAGAAGCGGGACGATCCCGTCCGCTCGCAGTTCGCGACAGAGTCCGGCGAGGTACGTCAGGTAGTCCTCGGGATCGCCACCGGCGTAGATGTCACCGTGGTCGTAGACGGCGCACTCGGAGAACCGACGGTCGGTTCGGTGATCGTAGTCCTCGTACGACCGGGCGAACCGACGGATTCGATCGGGACCAAATCGGGTGCCGGGCTGGAACGTCGTCGACACGTCGAGCGGTGTGCCGACGATGGCGTACTCTGCGTCGACGCGGTCAGCGACGGCCCCGGGAAACATCAGACGATCTTTCGCTGGGAGTCGTGTTCGAGGTACTCGATCTGGTCGTCGGGCGAGAGCGACAGCTCACCCGGAACGCTGATTGTGATCGTCTCGTAGGTGTCGAGATCCATCACCTGGGCGACATCCTCGCTCTCGACGCTGACGACCTGTCCCTGCTTGCGGTCGATGATCGGCACCCAGATCTTCGCGTCGACCGGCTGTGAGAGGCTCCGTTTCTTCTCGTCGAAGACCCCCCGAGCGTCGATCCGCGCCTTCGCGCTGCCGTGTTTTCCCGGCTTCGCCGTACTGTACGAGTTGATTTTGCACGGGGCGTCGTCGATCATGACGTAGTTGCCCTCCTGGAGATCGCGAACCTCTTTCTGCTCTTTCGCCATGGGTCGTGATTTGCCACCGGCCGATAAAAACGGTTTGGAAGCGATCCGCCAGCCGCCCCGCAGGAGTGGAGCGAGCGGGGGGACAAAAGTGGGGGCATGCCCAAACCCGTGGAGAAACGGCCGATCACTGCGCTCGCTCGATCACCCGCGCCACCCGTTCGAGGCCGTCGTCTAGCTCGTCGGTCGAGAGCCCGAACCCGATCCGGAAGTAGCTGTGGTAGCCGAACAGCTCGCCGGGCGCGAGGACGACGCTCTCCTCTTCGACGACCGTCCGGCAGAACTCGGTGGCATCCTCGAACTCGTCAGGGACGGTGACGAAGCCGTTAACGCCGACGGGATCGTGCCAGTCGAGCTCGTGTTCGTCGATGAACGCACGGACCCGATCGCGGTTGCGGTCGGCGAGCGCGCGATTTTCTGTGAGAATCTCGTCCTCTTGCTCGATCGCCTGTCTGGCGACGTGTTGGCCGACGATCGACGGCGAGATCGTGGTGTAATCCTTCCACCGCCAGGCCTCCTCGATCACGTCCTCAGGCCCGGCGAGCCAGCCGAAGCGGATGCCGGCGAGTCCGTGCGCTTTCGTGAGGCTGGTCGTACTCAGCCCGTGGTCGCCCATCGACGCGACCGGTTCCAGCGGATCGTCGGCGAGCAGCCGATAGATCTCATCACAGAGGAGGTACGCGCCGGCATCAGCCGCGAGATCGTAGAGTGCCTCGATCGTCTCGCGGGAGTGGTACCGGCCGGTCGGGTTGTTCGGGTTGTTCACGACGATCACCGCGGTGTCCTCGCGGATCGCGTCGGCGACGGCGTCGACGTCGAGTTCCCACTCGGGCGGTGAGAGCCACACTCGAGAGACCTCGCCGACTGCGTTCGGAACGGCATGCAGCGCCTGGTAGGTCGGCGTCACCACGACGGCGTGGTTTCGGTCGCCGCCCATCGCCGCAAAGAACGCGAGCAGGTTCGCCTCCTGGGTGCCGACGGTGAACAACACCTCGTCGGCGGATCGGCCGTACCGCTCGCCGATTTCGGCGCGGAACTCGGGGTCGCCGTTCGTGGGGATGACGTAGTCGAACCGACCCGGATCGAGGTCGAACCGATCCGTCGAGAGGCTCCTGATTCCGCTTTCTGCGAGCATCAGGTCTGCCTCGTGTTCGTACTCGGCGAACCACCGTTCGAGACCGAACGGATCGATCTGCATGACTCATCCGGCGTTCGCAGGGGCCAAAAAGCCGCCGTTCGCGGTCGTCCAGTCACATCGGCTACTCGCCGCCGCGCTCGCGACGCCGTCGCTCGCGCATCCCCTGTCTGGTGAACTGTGGCTCGGCGTAGAGCGTGCTGGTCTCGCGGAACGACCGGTAGAGGAGTAGCACGATCACCGCCGAGACGGCCGTCACCGCGATGGCGGCTTCGAGCGTCGAGAACGCGTACAGGAACGCCGCTGACGGGACCGTCGTCGCGAGCAGGAGTCCGTAGACGATTCGCAGCGCCAGCCGGTCGAACACGTCGTTCGAGTCCTCGATGTCCGCGCGAACGTAGAAATCGTCACGTTCGAACCGGTCGAGCATTCGCTCCAGCTTCGGCGGCGTCCGTGCCAGTGAGGCGGTCGATCGTTTGAGCTGATCGCCGGCTTCCGCGGCGTACCGCCGAATGCTCTCCTCGCGATAGCCCTGCTCGGTCAGGTACGTCGTGGCGACCGCGATGAAGTCGAAGTCCTCATCGAGGGTCACACAGACCCCCTCGACGACGGTCGCCATCCGCAACACGAGCGCGAGATCCTTCGGAAGCCGGAACGGGAACTCGTAGATCGAATCTTCGATCCGCTCGATGATTCTGTTCACCCGGTACGTGTCGACCTCGCGACCGCGGGCGTCCTCGATGGCTAGCTCCATCACCTCGGCCATCACGGCTCGGTTCGCCTGCGGCGAGAGCGTCCCCAGGTCGATCAGCGTATCGAGAATACCGTCGATGTCCCGGTTGGCAACGGCGACGTAGAACTCCACGATCCGTCCCTGGACGAACTCGTCGACTCGCCCGCTCATCCCGAAGTCGTAGAAAACGATCGTCCCGTCGTCCCGAACCGCGAGGTTCCCGGGATGAGGATCGGCGTGGAACACCCCGTCTTCGATCACCATCTTGAGGTACGCCCGTTCGAGGCGTTCGGCGACCTGGGTTCGATCGACGCCCCGTTCGTCGAGCGTCGCCACATCGGTGATCTTCGTCCCGTCGATGTACTCCATCGTGAGCACCCGCTCGCCGGAGTGTGAGTCGATCACCGCCGGCATCACCACGCCCGCCTCTCCCTCGAAATTCCCACGAATCTCGCGGAGCATCGACGCCTCCCGCACGTAGTCCATCTCCTCGCGGATCGTCCGCTCGAACTCGTCGGCGAGGTTCGACAGCGAGAACGCACGGGCGTCGTCGACGAAGTACAGGATGATCGGCAACGACCACCGGATGACCCGAAGATCCGTCTCGATACGGTCGGCCACACCCGGTCGGCGAACCTTCACCGCGACGGGGTCGTCGTCGATTCGCGCCCGGTAGACCTGTCCGAGGCTGGCTCCGCTGATCGCCTCCGACTCGAACTCGTCGAAGTGCTCGTCAACCGCGCCGAGTTCCTCCTCAATCACGACCCGCGCCCGATCCCACTCCGCCGGCGGAACCTGATCCTGAAGATCAGTGAGCACTTCGATATACTCGGGCGGTAGCACGTCCGGCCGGGTCGACAGCAACTGGCCGAGTTTGATGAACGTCGGGCCGAGCGCCAGCAACGACGCGAGCAGGTATTCGGCCCGGAGACGGCGGGTTTCGGGCGAGGTGCGTCGGGACCGACCGACGAGCAGGAACCGGCGACGGTCGCGGGCGTACGCGAGCAGCAGCGGGAGGAACTGGCGGGCGACGGACAGAAACCGCCGAAGAGAGCGCAGCGTCACCGGTCGGTCGCCTCGGTTACCGGTCCTCGATGGGGATGACTGTCTCCGCAGCGTCCTCCGTCTTCGGAAGCGTGAGGGTCAGGATGCCCCGATCGACGAGCGCCTCCGCGTCCGTGCCAGTCGCGTCCTCCGGCAGGGGGAGCTCCACGTCGAGAATCGGATCGCGCGTCTCGCTGCGGTAGGTGAACCCCTCGGGCACCTCCTTCGGCCGCTGTGCCTCGATCTCGATGCGGCCGTCGACGATGTCGACGGTGACCATCTCGGGGGTCACGCCCGGTAAATCGACGACCATTCGGTAGGCGTTCTCGCTCTCTAAGACATCCACGTAGACCGGCTCGGGAAGGTCGCGAAGGGCCCTGCGGAGCGCTGACATGTGGGCGAATACGGATGCAACCGCGAAAAAGCCCGCGGTCTCCGCCCCTGTGACGGAGAGTGGTCCTGTTCATCCTGTAACGGGGTGCGGTTCCGTTCGCAGTGTCTTCCTCCCGGACCGCTTTTGGCGCTGGCCGGGTAACGGGGTTCCATGAGCGACACTACCCCCGACAGGAAGGAGTCGGGGTTCAAGGAGCGGACCCGCGTGGTCGACGCCCGCGAACACCTTCGCAGGGCGGTCGAGCCGCACGGTCGCACGGAATCGAGCCCCCTGGAAGCCGCCGACGGGCGGGTCGTGGCCGAACCGGTCCGTGCCGACCGAAACGTTCCCCACTACGCCCGTGCAGCGATGGATGGATACGCCGTCCGTGCCGCCGACACCGTGGGTGCGAGCGACCGGTCGCCGGAGGTCCTCCGGATCGCGGACGGTGGCTCCGAATCCGAGCAGGTTCAGGTCAACCCCAACACCGCCGTCCGAGTCCACACCGGCAGCGAACTGCCCGCCGGTGCCGACGCCGTCGTGATGATCGAGGACGTAGAGGAGGTCGGCCGGGAACTGGAGGTCTTCGACGCCGTTGCAGACGGCGAGAACGTTGCCCCGGTCGGCGAGGATGTCGACGCTGGACGGGAGCTTTTCGAACCCGGTCACCGGCTCCGTCCGTCCGATCTCGGGCTGTGTAAGGCCGTCGGGGTCGAGACGCTCACGGTGGTCGAGCGGCCGACCGTGGCGGTGATCCCGACCGGCGAGGAACTCGTCCAGGACGATCCAGCACCGGGAGAGATCGTCGAGACGAACGGGTTGACCGTCTCTCGGCTGGTCGAACGGTGGGGTGGGACCGCGCGGTACCGCGACGTGGCCACCGACGATCCCGACGTACTCCGTGAGGCGATCGAATCCGACCTCGACGCCGACGCCGTTGTCACCACGGGCGGCTCCTCGGTCGGTGAGCGCGACCTCGTACCGGAGACGATCGACGAACTCGGAGACGTGCTCGTCCACGGCGTCGCGCTCAAGCCCGGCCATCCGGTCGCGCTCGGCATCGTCGACGAAACGCCGGTGCTCGCGCTCCCGGGCTATCCGGTCGCGTGCATCGTCAACGCCGTCCAGTTCCTCCGCCCGACGATTCGCTGGCTGGAGGGGGCGACTCCCGAACCCTTGCCGTCTGTCGAGGCGCGCCTCGACCGGAAGATCGACAGCGCGCCGGGAACGCGGACGTTCGCCCGCGTGTCGCTGTCGGAGGAACCCGGCGGACGCGTCGCGGTCCCGACCAGAGCGTCCGGCGCGGGCGTGCTGTCGAGCGTCGCACTCGCCGACGGATGGGTCGTCGTCCCCGAGGCTCGTGAGGGAATTCCAGCCGACGAGCGGGTTTCCGTTCAGCTATGGGAGTGGTCCGGATGACGGACACGACGCACCCCCGATGGGGGGACGAATGAGCGACCGAAAGGAGTTCCGCGACCTCGTCAGCCCGGAGGAAGCCCGTGAGACGATCCGCTCGCTCGATCTCGATCCCGGCGTCGAATCCGTTCCGATCGAAGAGGCCCGCGGACGGGTGCTCGCCGAGCGGATCGACGCGACGATCGATGTCCCTGGGTTCGATCGCGCGACCCTCGACGGGTATGCCCTCCGCGCGGCCGACACCGTCGGCGCGGACGAGGCCGATCCCGCGCTGCTCGACCTCGTCGGAACCGTTCACGCCGGCCAACGTGCCGACGTTCCGATCGACGACGGAGAAGCCGTCGAAATATCGACCGGTGCGGTGATGCCACCCGATGCCGACGCGATGGTTCCCGTCGAACGGACCGACCGTCCCGAGGAGGGAACCGTCGCCGTCAGAACTGCCCTCGCACCGGGAGACAACGTGATGCGCGCTGGTGCTGACGTGGCCGCTGGCGAACGGACACTCGGGCCGGGAACGCGGCTCACTCCCCGTGAGGTGGGGTTGCTCTCCGCCCTCGGGGTGAGCGACGTTCCCGTTCTGGCCCGCCCGCGCGTCGGAATCGTCTCGACCGGCGACGAACTCGTCCGCCCCGGCGGCCACCTCGATCATCGTTCCGGACAGATTCACGACGTGAACACCTACGCAACCGCGTCCGCCGTGGAGGATGCGGGGGGCGAGGCGGTGACGTACCCTCACGTCGGCGACGACATGGACGCGCTCGAAGCGACGCTCACGCGCGCTGCCGCCGAGTGCGATCTCGTTCTCTCGTCGGGATCGACCAGTGCGAGCGCCGTCGACGTGATCTACCGTGTCATCGAAGAGCAAGGGGAGCTGTTGCTCCACGGCGTCGCCGTCAAACCCGGAAAGCCGATGCTCGTCGGACGGCTGTCGATCTCGGACGACCCCGACGACCGCCGGCCGTCTTCCGGCGAGTCGGCCTACGTCGGGCTTCCGGGCTATCCCGTCTCCGCGCTCACCATCTTCCGGGCGTTCGTCGCCCCGGCGATCCGGGCCGCTGCCGGCCTACCGGAGCCGCGAACGGGTCGGGTTGACGGCGAGATGGCCGTCGAGGAGCGATACGAGGAGGGTCGACGGCGACTGCTCCCCGTCGGCATCGTCGAGGAGGGTGATCGGACCCTCGTCTATCCGGTTGACAAGGGAAGTGGGGCCACGACGAGCCTCGTCGAGGCCGACGGAATCGTCACGGTCCCGGCCGAGGTCTCCTACCTCGCGGCCGGCGAAGCCGTGACCGTCGATCTCTTCTCGTCGGACGTTCGCCCGCCGACCGTCCTGGGGATGGGCGAGGACGACCCGGCGTGGTCCGCGCTCCTCGATCGACTCGATCGACCCCGGTATCTCGCGGTCGGAACCCGGGAGGGTGTTCGACGCCTCAGAAACGGCGTGCCCGACGTGGCGGTTGCGGCCGGACCGATCCGCCGAACGGTCGACGCCGAGGATCTCGGCGGCTGGACGCGCGAGTGGGGACTGATCGTTTCCGCGGGCAATCCTCAGGACGTGACCGGCCTGGCAGCCCTCGTCGACCGGGATCTTCGCCTGATCAACCGCGAGACCGACTCCGGGCTGCGGACCGATCTCGAAGACGCCATCGACGATCTCGCCGACGAACGCGGCGTTGATCGTCACGACCTCGTCGGTTCGATCGACGGGTGGAGCCTCGCCGCCCGAGCACACGAGAGTCCAGCTCGGGCGGTCATCGCGGGCGACGCCGACGCCGGACTCGGACTGCGGGCGACCGCCGACCGTCTCGGGCTGGGATTCGTTTCGCTCGGCGAGCAGACAGTTCGCGTACTCGCGAACCCGGATCGCGTCGAAAAGAGCGGCGTTCGGGAGCTCGGCGAACGGCTCTCGAACGAGGTCGACGCCGTGATCGACAGGCTGGACGGATACGGACGGATCGATCGGTAGCCGAACGGATCGACCCGGTAGCCGAGCGCAGCGGGTCGTGTACGCTCTGCATTCTTCGCCATTCGCTCTCGATCGTCAGTCGTCCGTCTCGCTCCGACGGTCAGGCGTCCGCTCCTCCTCGAATCGATCGAGGTCGTCGTCGCTGATGCCGGCGAGCCGGTCGTCACGAAGTTCCGAACCGTCTCCGTCGCTGAAGCCGTTCAGCCGCTCGTCCCGAAAGCCGTCGGCCAGGGTTCTCACCGATCGAATGCGGTAGTCGCCCCACACGCACATCCCGCGTTCCTCCGGATCAACGCGTTCGACGTGCACCCCGTCGAGACCGGCGTTCCACGCGGCACCGATGTCGACGGGATCGTCCCCGACGAGTGCTCCTTCGTGGCCGTTCTCGGCAACCCCGAGGTTCGTCATCGCCGTGCGAACGGGGGTCGGATCGGGCTTCCAGCCGAGGTCGTCGGTGCAGCAGACGACCGTATCGAACCAGTCCGCGATGTCGAGGTGATCGAGCACCGGTCCGGTCAGATACTCCTGGCAGTGCGTGACGATCCCGACGGGAACGTCGAGGTCGCCTACCGAAGCCGCATCATCGTACAGAAACGTGTGGTTCGCACGAACCTCCGGATCCTCGACCTCGTGGAAGGCGTCCCAGAACTCCGCTTCGTCGAGTCCACACTCGCGCAGACAGCGCTCCCGCGTGTCGCCCATTCCGTGCCAGAGCGCCTCGACCTCCCATTCGGAGAACGAACAGCCCATCCGCTCACCGACCCGGGTCAGCACGTCGGCGCGGTACTCGGGGGTCGTGTCGACCAGCGTCCCGTCGAGATCGAACAGCAGGAAATCGTACTCGGCGGCAACCATCGGACCATCAGCTAGGTCGTCATCCGAAATAAGTATTCTCCCGATACGCGACGGCAGTCGCGCCCTGGTGCTCGTCGCTATCGCTCGCCGTCCGGCCGCTCTCTGACCTGAATCGAACTCCCGAGGTACTTATGAACGGCTTCGCGGGGCGAGTCGGCCCTGAACGCGTCGAGATCCGCGTCGATCGCCGCCCGAAGGTCGTTCAGATACTCCTCGTCCGTCTCCATCGATCGAAACTCGACGTCGGTGACGGTTACGCCGAGTTCCTCCGCCACCAGCGATCGGAAGTGTTCAGGATCGTTCAACTCGCCCCGCCAGAGGTTGTCGCGGAAGAACAGCCAGCCATCGGCTCCGGGTGGGTCGGCTCGTCGGTAGAGTCGACACTCGACCGTGTCCGGATCGACGGTCACTCCCGTGGACGCCGGTTCGATCCGGAGGCTCACTCCGAAGACGTATCGAGCCCACCCCTCGGCCATCTCACCGCCTCGATTCGAAGCGTGACACGTTACTGTCCCGCCTCGGTTTCCAGCAACTCGGCCATATCGATGTCCTGTTCGGTGATCCCGTCCGCTTCATGCGTGGTGAATCTGACCTCGACCTCTTCGTAGCCGATCGTGATCTCCGGATGGTGAAACTCGGTCTCGGCGATTTCGCCGACCACGGACGCGAACGCGACACCCGACAGGTACGCGTCGAACTCGTAGGTTCTGACGATCTCGTCGCCGTCACGTTCCCACCCATCGGGGAGCCGTTCTTCGATCTCGTCGTCGCTGAGGGGATCCGCCATGTCCCACCCGTGCACCGCGACTGCGATAATCGTTGGGGATTGAACAGCGCGTGACCTTCGGAGACGACGGCTGGTGTCAGTCCTCGCCGTCGAACGCTTCGGCGACCGCCGCGGAGACGTTTTCGCGACGTTCCGGGTCGAGTCGCACTCCACCGCTGAACTCGGGATCGAACAGCCTGAGGGCGGCGTCGATCGTCTCCCAATCGTCCTCCCCCGCGGCGTCCCGGAGGCTCTTGGTTGGGGCTGCAAGCAGTTTGCTGACGAGCGCGTCCGCCATCGCCTCGATCACCGCACGCTGTTCGTCGGTCACCTCGCCGTGGGCGTCCATCTTCGTCAGCGCGGTCTCAACCTCACGCCGTTTCAGCCGCTCGGCGCTCGCGTGCATCGCTCCGATGACCTCGTCAGCACGTCGGCGCTTGTACCGATCGAGTAAGCGTTCGAACTCGCGGTCGATCATTCGCTCGACGCGCTCGGCCGCGGCCTGACGACGCTCGCGTGCGTCGTCGGTCACGTCCTCGAGGTCGTCGAGGTCGAGCAGTGTAACGCCCGAACGGTCGTTCACAGCGGGATCGATGTCCCGGGGACGTGCGAGGTCGACGAGGACCGTCTCGCCGGCGTCCGCCAGCGATTCCCGGTCGATCACGTAGTCGTCCGCGCCGGTCGCCGAGACGACGATGTCGGCCCGCGATGCGGCGGTTGAGAGCGCGTCCAGTCCAGTCGGCTGGGCGTCGGCGTCGAGTTCGTCCGCCAGGAGTTCCGCCGTCCGAACCGTTCGGTTGGCGATTACGAGCCGTTCGACGTTCGCGTCGGCGAGCGCCCGTGCGGCAAGCGTTCCCATCTCGCCGGCTCCGACGACGAGTGCGCTCGCGGCGTCGAGGTCGATTTCCTCGTCGAGGGCCCCCACCGCGGCGCTTCCGAGCGACACCGAGCCCTCGTTGATTTTCGTCTCCGTGCGGGCACGTTCCCCGACTCGGATCGCTTTCGTAATCCCCGCTTCGAGCATCGGCCCGATTCCGCCGACTTCGCGGGCGTCCTCGTAGGCACGGCGAAGTTGGCCCATGATCTGATCCTCGCCGAGCACCAGCGATTCGAGTCCCGTCGCGACGCACATGAGGTGGCGGAGACTCTCCTCGTGTCCCGTTCTGACGACGGCGGCGTCGCGCACGTCCGGGGCGAAGTCGGCGAGCGCCTCCTGTCCCTCCCGTGGGTCGTCGGTGACGACGTACGCCTCGACGCGGTTGCAGGTCTGGAGCGTGAACGCCTCCGCGACGCCGTCCCGACGTAGCAACCACTCGATGGTCGCGTTCGGATCGTCGTCGGCCGCCGCTTCGAGTTCGTCGAGCGTCGCCCGAGCGTGCGTGACGCGAACGCCCGTAATGACGCCAGTCGGCGCGCTCACGGCAACCACCTCCAGCGTGGGGCCCCACGATGGAACACTGATCTCAGCACTAGTCGACGGTTGGAAACGCCACTACGTAAAAGCTTCCAATACGGTCTTTCGAACGGAAGCGCCGTCGTGGGGCCGATGTGACCCGGTCGAGAAATGCTGGCGACCGTTGATATGGTCCGCGTTTCGCAGGGTTGGTGGTTTTTACTGGCACGTATTCACGTAGGTCTCTCACAGCATTCGGAATATTTTTGTACGTAATGCCATGTATCCCTGCTATGGCAGACGACAGACCGATCATTTCCCGCCGATCGTTCCTCCAGACGACCGGCGGTACAGCGGCTGTGATCTCGCTCGCCGGCTGTCTCGACGACGATGTCGAGGTGGAGGAAGGCGACGACGATATCGACATCAGCGACGATGATGACGACGATGAGGAGACGCCCGATGACGACGATGAGGAGACGCCGGACGTCGACGACGACGAGGACATCCTCCTGTTGCTCAATGGAACGATGGACACGATGGACCCCATCCGGGCCGAACTCGCTGACACCAACGAGGTCATTCGACAGGTGTTCGACACGCCATTTCATTTCCCGAAGGGTGTCCTGTCGCTCGAAGGGCTGCTCTTCGAGGATTACGAGATCGACGACGAGTTCCGAACCTACACGTTCCACCTCAAAGAGGGGGTCCAGTTTCACGACGGCCACGGCGAGGTCACGGCGGACGACCTGGTCTACTCGTGGGAGCGCCTTGTCGGCTCGCCCAACAGTCGGCGCGCCCATCATGCGCTGAACGATCTGGCGATCGTCCACGAGACCCGGACCGTCGAGGACGACGACGGCGACGAGTTCGAGGAGTACGACCCGTGGTCGCTCGCCGTCGAAGCGATCGACGACTACACCATCGAGATGACGATCGCCGATCCGTATTATGCGGCGCTCGAGGAGCTAACATTCCGGGGGTTCGCGCCGATTCCGGAGGGTCAGGTCGGCGATGTCGAGGGCTATGACGGCGAGGTCGAACACGCCGACATCGAGAACGAGGTCGTGATCGGTTGCGGTCCGTTCGAGTTCGACTACTGGGAGAGCGAAAACCAGTGCGAAGTCTCGGCGTTCGACGACTACCACGGCGGCCGGCCCACGATCGACGGCGTCCACTGGCAGATCATGACGGACGACAGCGCCATCTACAACTACTCGATGAACAAGAACGTCGACGTTCCGTCCGTGCCGACGGCGCAGTTCGACCCCGACCTCGTCGAGATCGAGGAGACGACCGACATCGGCCAGGAGATCGGTACGTACGGACCGATGCGCAACGACGAGACGGCGAACTACTTCAGTGTCCCGGCGCTGTCGACCGGCTTTCTGACGTTCAACGTGGAGCGAGTGGAGAAGGCGGCCCGTCAGGCGACGGCTTATGTGATGGATCACGAGCAGATCGCCGCCGACATCTACAAAGAGCGGGTCGAACCGGCCTACTTCCTGTGTCCGCCGAGCGTCCTTCCGGGCGGCGTCGAGGAGTACAACCGACTCGTCGAGGAAGAGTATCCCTACGGTCCAGGATCGATGATCGACGAAGCGCGCGAGGTGATGGAGGAGGCCGGATACAGCGAGGACGATCCGTACGAGTTCCAGCTTCATATCACCGACTCCGCCGTGAACGAGCAGTTCGCCGGACTCTTGCGTGACCAGCTCGCGGCGGCACACATCGAGATCGACATCGAGGTCGGGCCGTTCGCGACGCTCGTCGAACAGAGCAACAACGGCGTCATCGACTGCATGATCGACGGCTGGGGCATGGGATGGGACGATCCCAGCTCGATTCTCCAACTGCTGTATCCGCCGCACACTCACCAGGACAACCCCGGTAACATCATCGTGACCGAGTGGTACGACTCCGAATACGCGGACCAGGCTGAGGAGGCGTGGGAGGCCTTCCAAGACCATCCAGCACCCAGTGACGAACACGAGCAGGCTCGGGACGAAGCGTTCCTCGAAATGGAGTTCGCCAACTGGGAGGACGTTGTGTTCGTTGGGTACGAACACCGCATCTACGACCGCTTCTGGTACGACTGGGTCGACATCGAACCGCACGGGCCGACCGGCGGCCAGAAGTACACCGACGTCGAACTGGGCGACCGACCGTGAGTTGGCCCGTTAGGGTTCACTCCACCGGTCGAAGGTGTTCGCAGTCCCCTGCGTGAATCCGCGTTCGCCCCTCGTCCGTCCTGACGACCAGCGCTCCCGGCGATTCTACGTCCACGGCATCGCCAACGACGGTTCCGTTCGGCGTTTCGACACGTACGTGCTGGCCGAGCGTTACGGCGTGTTCTCGCCAGGCGTCGAGAATTTCGTCGTCGCTCGTGCGAACGGCGTCGAACTCTTCGATTAGTCGGCGGATGAGCCGATTTCGGTCGACCGAACGTTGCTCTCCGTTGGACGCCCGGACCTCCCGGAGTGAGGTCGCTCCTTCCGGAAGTGCCGTCCGGGCGACGTTCGCGTTCACGCCGATTCCGACGACGACCCACGGTTCCCGGCGTCGTTCTCCTCCCGACTCGGTGAGGATTCCGGCCAGCTTTCGTCCGTCGACGAGCAAGTCGTTGGGCCACTTGATCCCTGCATCGACGCCCACCGTGCGGACGGCTCGTGTTGTCGCCACCGCCGCGGCGAGCGTCAACAGCGGCATCCTTGCCACAGGACGGTCCGGCCGGAACAGAAGACTACACCAGAGTCCACCGCTCGGTGAGGACCACTCGCGGTCAAGTCGGCCGCGCCCGCCGGTTTGCCGATCGGCAAGCACGAGGATATCGCGTGCGCCCGTCGACGCGAGTTCCCGCGCCCGGCGGTTCGTCGAGTCGATCGAGTCGTGATACTCGACGGCGTACTCGTTCACCGTCAGCGGGCTGAGGTCGTCCATACGAGTGAACGGAGTGAGGCTGGCAAACGCGCTACTCGACGAGGACCAGCGCGTCTCCCATGTCGACGCTGTCGCCCTCGGCGACGGCGACGTCGATCACCGTTCCACCACGGTCGGCAACCACGTCGTTTTCCATCTTCATCGCCTCCAGCACGCAGACGACATCCCCTGGAGCGACCTCGTCGCCCTCCTCAACCCCAACTGAGAGAATCGTCCCCTGCATCTCGGCGGTGACGGTCTCTCCCTCACCATCGATCGCCGAGTCGTCTCCGCTGTCACGCGCGGGTCGAGGCGCGCTCCCGGATGGGGTCGAGTTGCCGCCGATCGGGGACGACCCTCGTTCGGCCAGGTTGACGTCGAACCGCTTGCCGTTGACCTCGACGGTGAACTCCCGCTCGACGATCTCCTCGTCGTCGCCATCGCCGATCGACTCCGGTCCCCATCGCTCGACGGCCTTCGCGAGCCGCTCGTCGTCGACCTCCTCGTCGAGGTACTTCGTCGTGTGCTTACCGGCCCGGAACGTCTCGTCATCGATCATCAGCCGGTGGAACGGGATGATCGTGTGTACCCCCTCGATCTCGAACTCGGCGAGCGCGCGCGCGGACCGGGCCAGACACTCCTCGCGGTTGCCCGCGTGGACGATCAGTTTGGCGATCATCGAGTCGTAGTCGCCGCCGATCTCGTCGCCCTCGCGGACGGCGTCGTCGATTCTGACACCGATTCCACCGGCCGGATCGTACGTCGAGAGCGTTCCCGTCGTCGGGGCGAAGTCAGCCGCCGCGTTCTCCGCGTTGATTCGGTACTCGATCGCGTGGCCGTCGATCTCGACATCCGCCTGGGCGAAGTCGATCTCCTCGCCGGCCGCGACGCGAAGCTGCCACTTCACGAGGTCGATCCCCGTCACCTCCTCGGTCGCGCAGTGTTCGACCTGAATCCGGGTGTTCACCTCCATGAAGTAGAACTCGCCGTCCTCGACGAGGAACTCCACGGTTCCGGCGTTCGTGTAGCCGGCTTCCGCCACCCCTCGACGGGCGGCGTCGCCGATCTCCTCGCGAAGGTCGTCGTCCAGCGCGGGCGATGGGGCCTCCTCGATCACTTTCTGATGACGACGCTGCAGCGAGCAGTCCCGTTCGCCGAGATGACGGACGGTTCCGTGCTCGTCGGCGAGCACCTGCACCTCGATGTGTTTCGGCGCTTCGAGGAACTTCTCGACGTACACCGACGGGTTGTCGAAGTAGGCTTCGCCCTCCCGCTTTGCGGTCTCGAACTGCTCGTCCACTTCGTCCTCGCTTTGGACGACTTTCAACCCGCGGCCGCCGCCGCCGCCCTCGGCTTTGATCGCTACGGGGTAGCCGTACTCCTCGGCGACATCGCGGACCTCGTCGGCGGATTCGGCGGGTTCGGTCGTGCCGGGGACGACCGGCACGTCGGCGTCCTGCATCACCTGTCGGGCGCGAGTCTTCTCGCCGAGACGCTTCATGGCCTCGCTCGGTGGGCCGACCCACGTGATTCCGTCTGCGCCCTCGACGCGGGCAGCGAACTCGGCGTTCTCGGCCAGGAATCCGTAGCCCGGATGGATCGCGTCCGCGCCGGCTGAGCGGGCTGCCTCCAGAATCGCCTCCTGATCGAGGTACGACTCGCTCGCGGTCGCCGGTCCGACGTTGTACGCCTCGTCGGCGTAGCGGACGTGGCCTGCGTCCCGGTCAGCGTCGCTGTACACCGCGACGGTGTCGACGCCGAGTTCCTCACACGCTCGCATCACCCTGACGGCAATCTCGCCGCGGTTGGCGACCAGGACCTTCTCGAACATTCTTACCGGTTCGTAATCAGGACGGGAACCTCATTCTATCGATTTCGCCGACCACGAGGAACACTCGATCTCGCCGATTCATGGGGGTACCGCATCGATAGCGAACGAAGAAGTACGAAAACCGATTGCTGATGCTATTCAGCCGTGCCCAGTTTCTCCACGTGTTCCTCGACTGCTGAGCACACACGTTCGAACGGCTCTCGTGACCGGATGTCGACACCGAGCGTTTCGAACGCCTCGACGGAGCGTACCGTTCCGCCTGCTCGCAGGAAGTCGTGATAGTCGGTCGGTGTGAGCGTGCCGTCGAGAAGCCGTTCGACGGTACACAGTGCGCCAGCCGTCCCGAGGGCGTACTGATAGAAGTGGTACGGAAGTCGTGCGTGACTCCCGACGAGCCATCCGCGCTTCGCCCACGCATCGATCTCCATCGGCCCACGGAACTCGGACAGGAGGTCGGTGTATCTCTCTTCGATTCTGTCGAGCGTTAGCTCCTCCCCGTCTTCGACGATCCGATACGTCTCGTGTGTAAACAGCGAGCGTAGCGTCGAGCCGTATATACCCTGTAGCACGTCGAGCAAGCGGTCACGCGCATACTGGCGGAGAGCATGGTCGCCAACGTCGAGCAGGTGACGTGCGAGCAGGAGTTCGTGGACGTAACTCGGGACTTCCTCGATCGGACGTGCCACCGTCGCGTACACTGGCGACTGGGCCGCTCGTACGTACTCGGCGTGCATCGCGTGACCGAGTTCGTGGGCGAGGATCGACATCGAACGCACGTCGTTCTGATAGTTCAGCAGAATGTATCCTCCGGTATCGTATGCCCACGGGCCATACGCGAGGATGTTCTGCTTGTGCTGGGTCTCGTAGACATCGATGCGCTCGGACGTGAAGAACGCTTCAAGTCGATCTCTGTACGACTCTCCGAGCGGTTCGACAGCGGCGAGAATGTGATCTCGTGCGTCCTCGTATGTCACCGTCGGCTCGGGTGCGTCAGCGAGCGGAACGGTTAGGTCCCATGCGTTCAGTTCGTCGAGTCCGAGGATGTCCGTTCTTCGCTCGTCGTACTGATGCAGTGGGTCGAGCGAGTCGCGGATCGTGGCTGTCGCGATGTCGTGAACCTCGACAGGGAGGTGAATGTGCAGGCCGGTTTCGGGATAGCTCGGTTTATTGAACGCCATCTCCCGCACTGAGTCGTAGTTCCGAGCGTTCGCGAGTGCAACCTGTGCTTTCACCTTATCCGCGTATGCCGTCGCGATCGTGTGCTTTACGGCGGCGTGTTCTTCATACACCGACTGGTAGGCACGGCGGCGGAACGCGCGATTTCGGTTGCGGAGCTGTTTCCCGAGGTTGACCCTCGTCACCTCGATCTGTTCTCCTTCGGGCGTCTCCACGGGCTGTGGTTCGATGTCGTTGTTGGTGACCGATACGTAGGTGCGTGTCGGTGATTCGATGATGTCGGCGAACTCTGCCAGCAGGTCTTCGACTTCCGGGGACCGTGCATGCTCCCCCATTCGGAGAACGTCGTTGAGGAACTGCTCGTACAGCTCCAACTCCTCGGCCGTCTCAACCGTTTGTAGTATCGTCTCGCGGCCTGCGGCCTGGATCTCACGCCGCACCATGTCGGTGGCTTTCGTCACCTCCTGGTCTAACCGATTTGACTTGTGGAGTCGTTCCTGATGGGCGCTGTTCTCGGTGTCCTCGTTGCGCTTCAATTCGGCGTACAGTCGAAGCCGTTGCGTGCGGCGGAGTAGTTCCTCGAACAACTGGAGAGCGCACAACAAGGTTTCATCGTCCCGCGTGATGTGGCCTTCATACTCACGGAGGTCTTCCAGTCGACTGTGAACTGCGGTCCATTCGCTCTCCCACTCTTCGACGGACTCGAAGATCGCCGAGAGATCCCACTTGTGCTGGTCGTCGATGTCTGCTCGTGTCGGTAGGTGACTCATGTGTTGTGATACCTGGTTCTGTGAGCGATGAGAACAGACTCACCGCTCTACTGTTGCAAAGACGATTCTTACGGTCCCAACGCGGGAACGCGACGACTCAGAAAAGGGTGGAAACGGTCATCCTTCAGCTTCTATTTTCTCACAATACGGCTGTGACATATAATCCTTCCGCTGTGCTGAACGGCCGTACCCCCTCATTGGCCATCATCTCGTGGTACAGTTTCACGCTGTATCTCACACGTATTCTCAGACGCTCTCTGTGAATAATTCGCTCCTTTGGCGGAATTAGGATATTGGTATAGCTAAATAGAGTATATAGTCATCCTCTCCTCCTCGTAACGACCGCCGAGAGCACGGTCCCTTCCGCTCGCCGAAGCAGCGTCGAGGCCGTACTCTCAGCGCAGTCCAGTTCGGCAGCGACCCTTGCGAGGCCGTTCTCCCGTGGGACATCGTAGTACCCCACCTCGACGGCCACGCGAACCGCCTCGAGTTGTCGGTCGGTGAGTTTCGCCGCGGGCGCTCCATGCCAGCGGTCGTACTCGCCGACCGCTTCGACGGTCACCGACGCTTCGTCCTGGAGATCAGATACGAGCGCCGTGAGATCGTCGGACGCCCCGACGACCGTACATCGCATCCGGGCGGTCGCGTCGAACTCGACCGGTGGTACGACCACGAGATTCCGGTTCGTGAAGGCCGACCGCCACCGCCGCTCGCGGTCCTGGGTTTCCTCACAGACGTAGACGTAAAACGACCCACCGTCCGTGCGGGTGATCGTGTACTCCCTGATCGACTCGATCTCGTCGACCGCCGCCCGATACCGGTCGGCATTACCTTCGACGTAGAACAGCAGGTACTCGGTTCCGTCGTCGGTGAGGTGCCACGTCAACAGCGCCTCGTACTCGACGGCGTCGGTCGCGTGGATGAACTCCTGCATCGGGTGGCGCATCGCCGGCGGGAGATCGACCAGCAGACTCGCGTAGTTCACGGGGGTGCTGCGCGGTCTATTATAAAAAAGCTAGGTGCTTCGACCCAACGCCCTTCGAGTGTACGCTCCAACGGTCGACCATGAGCGACACGCCGGCAAGCGACCTCGATGCTCCGTCACCTCCCGGTCCGAGCGGGCTTCCGCTCGTCGGAAACACCTTCCAACTCATCCGTGAGCCGCTCGCATTTCTCGACGAGTTGTCGGACTACGGCGATGTCGTGGGGTACGAAGTCGCCGGCATGCGGTTCTGTGCGCTGTTTCACCCTGAACAGGTCGAACGGGTGTTGGTTCGCGAGAGCGACGGCGTCGAGAAGCTTCAGTTCGGCGATTTCGGGGCCGAACTCGCACCCGAAGGTGTGTTACTCACCGACGGCGAGCAGTGGCGAACCCAGCGGCGGATCTTACAGGACGCGTTCACGCTCGATCGGATCGGGTCGTACGCCGACGCGATGACGGCCGATACGGTCGATACGGTCGACGGCTGGGCCGACGGCGCGGAGATTGCCCTCAATCGCGAGCTGTCGGCGCTCACGCTCCGCATCCTCGGGCGAACGCTGTTCGACGTCGACATCACCGAGCGGAGTGACGCGATTGCCGACACCGCCGCCGCGGTGAACGACCGGGCGGATACGCGGAGCATCGCCGCCTTTTTACCGAGTTGGATCCCGACCCCAACCCAGCGCCGGTACGATCGGGCGATGGCCGCGTTCGATCGCGAGATGACCTCCCTGATCGAGGAAACGCGAGGAACCGACGGCGACGACCTCCTCTCGCTGCTGCTCGCCGCTCACGACGCCGGCGACGGTGATCTGTCCGAACGCGAGGTTCGGGACAACCTCCTGACGTTCCTGTTCGCCGGCCACGAGACGACCGCCCTCGCGCTGACGTACACGCTCTTATTGCTGGCCACGCACGACGGCCCCCGTGAACGGCTTCGAGCGGAGATCGACGAGGTGCTCGGCGACGACCCGCCAACGGTCGACGACCTCGACGACCTGTCGTACACCGATCGGGTTCTCACGGAGGCGCTTCGGCTGTATCCGCCTGCCTACGCCGTGTTTCGGAGGACAACCAGGGACTTCGAACTCGATGGGTATCGAATTCCCCACGGGACGAACCTCACGATTCCGCAGTTTCGGATCCACCGTGACGACCGATTCTACGACGAACCGTCGGCGTTTCGACCCGACCGGTGGACCGACGAGTTCGAAGCGGACCTCCCGGAGTACGCCTACTTCCCGTTCGGCGGTGGTCCCCGTCACTGCATCGGCATGCGGTTTGCCACC
>SKSS01000026.1 GCA_007122875.1 Salinarchaeum sp.
CCCTGGATGGATCGGATCGTGACGGATCAAACCCTGGATGGATCGGATCGTGACGGATCAAACCCTGGATGGATCGGATCGTGACGGATCAAACCCTGGATGGATCGGATCGTGACGGATCGACTCGTCCACTAACACGGAGCGGGAGGACGATCGAACAGCTCAGAAGCCGTCGAGGTCGAGTTCGTCCAGCAGTCCGTCCAGCAACTCGCTCTCTGCGAGTTCGTCGAGACGCTCTTCGAAACAGTCGTCACAGAGACCGACGCGGACGCCTTCGTGTTCGGGGGCGAGGGTGGCGGGGCGGTCGCAGTAGTGACACCGCATGCGCGGCAGTACGGCCCGCGAAGGCATCAACTCTACGTTAGTGGTCCCGTTCCGCTCGAAGCGGTCGCTCGATTCGCTCGCGTATCCGTTCAAACGCCGCTTCGTCGAGACCGGCGTCGCCGACGCTCGTTCGGTCGTGGGCGTCGCTGCCGCCCGTCGCGAGCAGACCGTGGCGCTCGATCGCCTCGTCGACCGGCCCGAGATCGACAGCGCTGTCGTACGTGTAGTTCCGTTCGATCGCGTCGAGATCCGCAGCCAGCGCGAACGCCACCTCGGGATCGGGGTACCTGAGCGGGTGGGCGAGCGCAACCAGTCGGCAACTCTCCCGCAGGAGGTCGACGCCACGGTCGAACGAGGGAATCTCCCGGGGGACGAAACAGGGGTCCCCACCGCCGATGAGCCGGTCGAACGCGCCCTCGTAGTCGATCCCCGTGTCGGGGTGGTCGGCGATCGCACGGGCGACGTGCGGGCGGCCGACCCCGGTGGCGGGTTCGAGATCGAGGTCGACGCCGAGTCGGTCCTCGACGCAGTCGATGATTCGCCCCGCACGCTCGACCCGGTTTCGTTGAATCCCGTCGAGGGTCTCTCGGAGGGCGGGCGTGGGGTCGACGCCGTAGCCGAGCAGATCGACCCGACCCGCTGGCGCTTCGACCCGTAACTCGACGCCGTAGATCACCGTGACGCCGTCACGCTCGACGATCGGCGCGGAGAGCGACGGTTGCAGGCGCTCGTGGTCGGTTATCGCGACTGCAGACAGACCGGCCTGTCGAGCAACTGCCGGCACCTCGTCTGGATCGAGCGCGCCGTCCGAGCGCGTCGTGTGGACGTGAAGGTCCGCATACACCATGCGGATGGTACGTGGAGGAACGCGAAAAGCCGCCCGAAACCGGGTAACCGCAACCCCGCCACGGACGGGCCGGTATCGGGTATCAATCGACCCGAATCTGAGGGTAATGACCGTTACATTCATAGGGGGTGGTTTCCAATGTGGTTATGAGTACCATGTCAATGGGTGCCTATGACGAAGACGAGCACGAGCGCCGAGAGAAGAAGGCCTCTCGCGTCGACGCGGATTTCGACGAGGCGCGCACCGAGTATCGTGGCACCGTCGAGTACGACTCCGGCGAGTCGGCCCAGGATCTCCTCGACCAGTTCGAGGAGATCAAATCCGAGTGAGGTTCGTTCTCGAAGATCGTCGTGACGCTCGTAGGGATCGTATCGCACTCCGAGCGCCGGGTGTAGCCGCGGCTGACCGTGTCACTCCCACCCCGGCGTGTCGGGCGCTCCTCGACCCTCCTCGACCCGCTCGGTGACGGCGTGAGCGGGAGCCATCGACCCCGGCTCACCTGCCCGGCTCTCCCACTCGTCGATCGCCCGCCCGACCCACGAATCCGCCGTCAGCGCCCGCTTGCGGACTTCCTCGTAGCGTCTCTCCTCGATCGACGTGGTTCCGGGAGCCGCCGCGGACGCGACCGCGACGAACTCCGCCCGGTCTTCGTCGGTGAGCGTTCCGTCTCGAACCCGCTCGACAACGCCCGATAGTCGCTCGGGATCGGAGTGGACGAACAGCTTCTGTCCGAGCGCCTGCGGACCGAGGAGCAGGCCCCTCAAGTCCTCGGGTGGGTCGTCGTCGAGCAGCCGTTCGCCGCCCCACTCCCGCTCGACGCGTTCGCACTCGGTTTCGCGTTCCATTCGAAGCTGGTGGCCGGGATAGTCGGCGCATTCGTCCGGATAGAACGCCTCCTCGTGGATCCGACACTGGAGCGTGTCGGGGTCGAGAAAGGCACACGTCGGGAGCCATGTCGGCTCCTCGCGGCCGAACGGGGCGACGGGCTTTGGCGGCTTTCGGAGTCCGACGAAGAAGACCGGACGGTCCCCGATCGACGCGAGGGTGATGCCGTCGATTTCGATCCCGTCCTCGTCGCGCCAGAGTCGGGGCGTCATGGCGTCGGCAAATCCGGCGTCAAGCAGCGCCCGGATCTCGTCGCGGGTGAGCGCCACGAGGTTGTAGGCGTCGTCGATCGGCGGGCGACCCCCTCTCCGTTCGTGGTCAAGGTCCGCGTCGACCAGCGGCCGCCAGTCGAGACAGCACCCCGCACAGCCTTCGCAGTTGACCTCCATGGACGGAGAGTAGTGACGAACGGAGTTAAGCGCGCGGCGGCCGCCCGACTCTCGATCACTCACCCGATTCCTCGTCCACGAACTCGTATGCGAGCGGATACGCCCAGGCCGTGCCGAAGATCGCCTTTCCCGTGGCGATCGCCGCGAAGACGACCGTGAACAGCCACGCGAGCATCGCTCCCAGCAGTAGGAGTACCCCGACGAGGAAGAACACGGTGTCGATCGGCGCGGGGACCAGCGACCACTCGACGGGTTCGCCGCCGACGGTCAGCTCGTCCGCCCCGAGGAAGAACGTCAGGAAGGCGAGGACGGTGAGGACGAGCACGGAGAGGTGCCAGTTCAGCGCATTCCGTGCGTTCGCCTTCGTGTACGCATGATCCGAGACGAGATAGATGAGTCCGGCACCCAGGATCCCAGTGAACAACGCCACTGGATGCACCGCGATGCCGATGATAGAGCGTTCGTCGAGCAGTTCGGGACCGTGGTTCGGTGTCGGATGTGAGGACATGTGTGTGCTGTCGATCGGTTGCGGTGTCGACTCAGGCGGTCGAAAAGACGTTCAGCGGGCCGTATCGAGTCCGCACCCAGCGGACCGTTCGCTCCGTGACGAGCAACAGCAGGCAGACGCCGAGCAGGTCGAACGCGGTGTCCCAGAGGACGACATCGCTCTCCGTGCCGACATCCGCGCCGACGACGGTCAGGATGCCGCCGAAGGCGAACAGCACGAGCGTCAACTGGAACCCCGCGAGGACGAGCGTCCGGATTCCGGCCGTGTCCCGCATCGTGAGGAAGTCGCGTGTGGAGAGCCGATCCAGCGGGCTGTCGGTCGTGAGTGCACGTTTCCCTTCCGGCGACAACGGCCACTCCGACTCCGGGTGGTTGATGTAGTAGAGGGTGACCGACTCGGGGTACGTCTCGGTGGCGACGACATCGATCTCCTGGAGTTCGTCCAGTCGGTTCCGGACGGTCGCCGTGCTGACATCGGGTTTGACTCGAGCCTGGAGTTGTCGGATCGAGAAGAACGGTCGATCGGACTCGAGCATCGTCTCGACGACGTGCTCCTGGGTCAACGTATTGTTGAAATTCCTGTCGAGCCGCTCGTCGATCCAGGTCGGAAGCGCGGACACGGTACCGGGATGGTACACAATGCGGTCGTATAAATGTGGAATCGAATTTCGTCCCCACGAACCGCCGTTTGACTCCCACGAAACACCGTTTCACGGGAGTGAAACGCCGGACGGCGGCTGGTCGAGGGGGATCCCACAGTCCGTAGCGCCGACACACACGGGCCCGTCGACGTACCGATCCAAACGGTGGTCCCGGAACCGTTTTCCACTCCGCACCCCCAGTCCCGCCATGGCCAGCGAACCGTGCGACGGCTGCGGAACGGAGGTGAACGTCGCAGGCGGGATCAGCGCGATGTGGAACTACGAGCACGAACCCACCGGCGGGATGACCCTGGAGTTCGAGGACGGCACCGAACACTTCCTCTGTTTCGAGTGCGTCGACACGCTGCCGGAGTATCCGACTGCTGAGGACGTTACCACCCTCGGGGAATGATTGCCGACGTTCCGATCCGCCGACCCGTTCGGAAACGGAGCTTTTAGGCGTTCGGCCGGTGGTACGAAACTCGTGGACACGGATCGGATCTTCGAGGAGTTTCCAGCCCCCTCCTACCGCGGCACCCAGCGCGACGCCCTCGAACGGATTCAGGCGGCCTTCGCGGCCGGCAACGAAGCCGTGCTGGTTCGCGCGCCGACGGGGAGCGGAAAATCGTTGCTCGCGCGCGCGATCGCGGGCTGCGCTCGTCGAATCGAGGACGCGAGACCGAGTCAGCCGACGGGCGCGTACTACACGACCCCGCAGGTCTCCCAACTCGACGACGTGGCCGACGATCCGTTGCTGGACGACCTCGCGATCATCCGCGGGAAGTCGAACTACCGCTGCATCCTGCCGGGCGAGAGCGAGACGCCGGTGAACCGCGCACCCTGCGTCCGGCGGCGTGGCTTCGACTGCTCGGTCCAGCATCGCTGTCCGTACTTCTCGGACCGAGCGATTGCCAGCAGCCGACGAATCGCCGCGATGACGCTGGCGTACTTCATGCGGACCGCGGGATCGGACACGTTTCGGACGCGGGACGTGGTCGTCATCGACGAAGCCCACGGGTTGGCGGAGTGGGCGGAGATGTACGCCACCATCCACCTCGATGCCCGACACGTCCCCGGATGGGCTGACTGCCGCGTCCCCGACATCGGCGGCGAGGACGACGCCGTCGCGTTCGCGGAGGCGCTGTCGAACCGGCTCGACCGCGAGCGCGAGAAGCTAACGGGTCGGGAGGAACTCGGCCCGGAGGAGGTGGCCGTCCGGGATCGGTTGGCCGAGCGGATCTCGGAGCTTCGGTGGTTCGTCGAGGACTACCGCCGGCCCGACTCGCCGACGGAGTGGGTCGTCGACCAGGCCGACGGCGAGGACGACCCCTCCGACGGTCCCGGCGGGCCGATCACGATCAAGCCGCTCCGACCGGCGCGGTATCTTCGACACACCGTCTGGGATCGGGGCGAGCGGTTCGCGCTGCTGTCGGCGACGATCCTCGATCACGAGGCGTTCGCCCGGTCGATCGGACTCGATCCCGATCGGGTCGCGCTCGTCGACGTTGCCCACACGTTTCCGGTCGAGAACCGACCGCTGTACGACGTGAGCGTCGGGCCGATGACCTACGAACACCGCGATCGGACGATCCCGAAGATGGCTCGGACGATCGCCCGGCTGATGGCCCGTCACCCCGACGAGAAGGGGCTCGTTCACGCCCATTCCTACTCGATTCAGGAGCGACTCGCGACGGAGTTACGCGGACTCGGCGTCGGCGACCGGGTGCGCGTTCACGGCCGCGAGAAGCGTGACGACGACCTCGCGGCGTGGAAGGCGACGGACGATCCGGAGCTGTTTCTCTCCGTGAAGATGGAGGAGGCGCTCGACCTGGAGGGTGATCTCGCGCGGTGGCAGGTGCTCGCGAAAGCCCCGTATCCGAACGTCAACGACGCGCGGGTCGCGCGACGGCTGGCGGACGATCAGTGGGACTGGTATCGGCGGATGACCCTCCGGACGGTGATTCAGGCCTGCGGCCGGGTCGTCCGCGCGCCGGACGACCACGGCGCGACGTACGTAGCGGATTCGAGCCTGCTTGATCTGTTCGAACGGTCGCGGTGGGCCATGCCCGACTGGTTCGCCGAGCAGGTCGATCGGATGAGCCGCCCCGACCTTCCCGAGCACGACCCGCGGCGTGCACTCTCGGGGTACGAGGGCGGGCCGGGTGGTCGGAGCAGGTCGCGGACGACCGGTCGGGGACTCGATCGGCGTGGGTCGGACTCGCCACTCGCGGACGTGTGGGACTCCGACGGGCGGTGAACGGATCGCTTGCGGGCTGTCGCTATCGGGGCGGTCCCGTCCGACGGTTCGGACGGGGAGTTAGAAGATCGCCAGCCCGTAGGCGAACATCGACCCGACCATCAGGAAGGTCAGAAAGAGCGCCAGCAGTTTCTGTCGATCCATAGGTCCATTTCGTGCCCTGGAACCAAGAAACTCCCGACTCCGATCGCGGTCGTGGTATTCCAACGCAATCGCCAGCCATCTGCGGTCAGCATTCGGAGTGATATGTCCTCTGTATCGAACCCAGCCGCTCATCACGGGACGATGTCGAACGAAAATGAGTCTTGAACAGCCTGAGATTTTCTCGGTGACGGTCTTCTCGCAGTCGTCGCACTCTTCGTGTTGACTCGTCACATCACACCCGTTGACACTGCTAAGAGGGGAAGCACCTCTTCTCGGGATCTCGTGGAGTGGAGCACCTGTCGTCGCTGTCGGGGTCAGGGGTCGTCCTCCCCCAGGCCAGTTCAGGCGACGGCCTTCACATCGTCATCCCCGAAAGCCCATTATCTGGCTCCCCAAACCCGGCCACATGCCCTCCAGACGACAGATACTGGGACTCATACTGGCCGGGGGACTCGGAGCGTTTGCCGGGTGTGTCACGCCGGGGGGCGCACTCACGATGACTGCGGTCGATACCGACGCGGACATCGGCGAAGCCGCGACGGTCTCGGTCGATCCCAACGGTGATCCCGAGACGGCGACACTGCTCGATGATGCACTGGAGGACGACCAGGCCGCCGTCGAAGGCGAACGTCCTCCCTTCGATCCGGAGCGGCCAGTTCGCTGGCGGAACGTAGTCTACGACGTCTCCTGGGAGGTGACCGACGAGCGAACGCGAACCGATTACGTCGTTACGGCAGAGCAAACCGATGATGATCCAACGGGGACCCAGATCGACTACGACGACTTGCCCCCTGTCGATCGAGAGCAACTCGGCGATCTTCGTGAGGAACTTGCCCGGGCCGATGACGAGCAGCGTGTCGGGGTCCGAATCGAGTACACGGACGACGGTGAACTCGAGGCGTCCGTCCTCGTTCCGGAATCCGAGTACGAGTTTGTCGTCATCGACGAGCACGTCGTCGCAGTCGAAAGTGGCAAAACGGAGACGGCGGTCTCCACCTTCACGTACGAACTCTTAGAGCGCGCTCGAACGCCCGCGGCGTACGGAGCTACGCTTCGTGAGGAGACCCTCGTCACGCTGGAATCGCTGAGTGATGACGAACGCGAACTCGTCGAGGAAGCGGTTTCGGACGGGCGGGCCGTCGTCGGAACTGACGACGATGCCTTTATCGCGGTCGGAGAGCGGTTGCTCGAACACGAGCCAATATACGTTTCCGACCGGGTCGGTGAGTGGCTCGTAGAGTACGATACCGAGGTGTACTGGACCGAACTCGATGCGCTCCACACGACCGAACTCGCCGAGGCACTCGAAGCCTTCGACGAGGAGACGTGATCTCGACGCAGGGAATCGAGCGTCATACACCGTCCAAAAATGTGGGACGGGAGCCGCTCAGGACCGTGGATCTTCACCGGGACGCCCGGGATGATGATCAAACGCATCGAGGACAGGACCGGGGTCTTCGAGGTGGGGTACTCGCAGTTCACGATCGGCCAGTTCCATGATGACCGTCTCGGTATCCAGGTGAGCGTCCACCCGTGAGCGCTCGACATGGAGTCTACGCACATCTCCGGTGTCGACCCGCCACTGCGAGGATCCGGCCACCCGATCGTATCCGAGAATCGAACCGTTCGCCACTCGATACTCCATCCACCCGTATCGAATCCAGTAATCGATGATCGCAGCGACGATGGGAAACAGAACGCTGATGAGTGCGAACAAGACGGCCACCGCCGGGACGCCAGCGAGTGCCGCAAGGACGCCGAGACAGAGGCTGAAAATCCCGATATACACCGTCCCGGCGTATCGACTGGTGTTCGCGATACCACCGAGTGCGAGGCCACGACGCGATGGCCGCACTCGTCTCTCGACGGTGGTGAGTGGATCGATCGAGGGAGAGGCCGGCGGATCGTAGACCCAGCCGAAGACACCGCCGATCCGCTCGTCGAACGCCACCAGTCGATCGCGATAGTGGGTGACCAGATCGAACGCGAACTTGACGAACACGACGCCAGCGAGCAGCGGCACCCCAAGCGCCACGTCTTCGCCGAAGGTCTCGAAGACGAACGGAAGGGCAAACAGCACGCCGAAAAAGATCGCGATGAGTTGTATAAAAACGCCCTGTATCGCCGTTTGAGCGCTGTTATCGTGATATTCACCACCGCCAAAATAGTTGACCCCGGTCGTCACACCATGGCTCAGAAAGATCCCGAACGCACCGAGAACCACGGTGGCTCCGACGCCCGAATCGAGCGAATTAGCCCCCGCCAAGCCGACAGTGAACGCACCGACGAGAATCCAGAGGACGGTCAGGATCGGCGTCGCGAGACAGATAATGGGGAGTGATGAGAGACGGATCGAGACGTTCGTCAGTGGAAGCGGAATCGCCCCCTGCTTCGAGCCGATCGCACCGACCAACAGAAAGCGGTCCTCGACTTCGGACGGCCGTCCCGCAAAGAGCGCTCGGAACAGTACCCAGACGACGGCGCTGCCGAACTCGAGCCAGTACAACAACAGGAGCACTGCCGCATTCCACCCGAGAACGACCACACCGAGAAGCGGCACGCCGTTGCTCACGACGATTCCGATGAGTTTGATCCGTCTCCGACGCCGCGCACTGCTCATTGTGAGACCACTACCAGTTCTGGCCGTTTCGATCGGCAGTTTGGACGTTGGTCGTCACGAACGGGTTGCTACCAGCCGCGGTGCCGACCGAGACGAGTCCGCGTTTAGAGGGCACTACTGTAATTGTTGAACAGGTTGATATGTATATTGTGGAATCTGGTGCTTGATTGTGACAGCAATATACAGTGCGTACAATACTCCGTATCCTTCCTCGGTTAGGGCTACATCACCACGTCGAGTCAACAATCGCAGGAACGTGGATCCAGGCCTTCGCCGTATAGTGAAACTCGCTCGACCACTCTCGACGCCGATCGCCCGCTCGGTCACTCCGCGATCGGCTCACCGCCTTTGTACACCGCTTCGATGCCCTCCCGGACGACCGAGATGTCGTCTCTGGGATCGTCCGAGAGCGCGACGATGTCGGCGTGATCGCCCTCGGTCAGCGTTCCCACGTCGTCGTCCGGAATCGTCGTCTTCGCCGCGCCCGTCGCGGTGTGGAGCGCGTCGACCGGATCCATGCCCACGTCCTCGACGTAGATCTCGAGTTCCATCGCGTTCTCGCCGTGTGGGACGAGTTCCGGGCCGATGAAGTCGGTGCCAGCCGCGATCGTGACGCCTTCCTCGTAGGCCCACCGGGTCGATTCGAGGTGTGCCTCCCGGACCTCGTGGGCCTTGCGCATCCCCCACGGCGGGATGCCGTGATCCTCGCCGTGTTCGCAGATCCGCTCGACGATCGCGAGGGTGGGGACCATCACGCCGTCGGTCTCGTGGAACAGTTCGATCGCCTCCTCGTCCAGGTAGATCCCGTGCTCGATCGTGTCCACGCCGTTTTCGAGGGCGTTTTTGATTCCGGGTGCGCCCTGGGCGTGTGCCGCGACGGGAATGTCCACGCGGTGGGCCTCCTGGGTGAACGCCCGGATCTCCTCGGCGGTGAACTGGCTATGGTGTGGCTCGTCTTTCTCCGAGAGGACGCCCCCCGTACTGGAGATTTTGATCAGGTCGACGCCCTGCCGGATGCGTCGGCGGGTCCCTCTTCGGCATTCGGTTGGGCCGTCTACGACGTTTGGATCGTCCTCGCTCTCGATCCAGCGGTACGGCAGGTAGTGGGAGTCGCCGTGGCCGGCGGTCTGGGAGAACCCTTTCCCGCTCGTGTAGATTCGCGGGCCCGGAATCTCGCCCTCCGCGACCGCGTCGCGCAGGCCGAGTCCGATGTCGCTGCTCACGTCGCGTACCGTCGTGAACCCTGCCTGGATGAGCGTGTTCAGGTCGACGGTTCCTCGGGCGGCCTTGAGCGCGGTCCGGTCGTGCTCGGCGATCCGCGTGAACGGATCCATCTCCCGGCTCCCGCCGAGGTGGATGTGGGTGTCGACGAGGCCGGGGATCACGACCGCTCCGGTATGGTCGATCCGCTCTCCGTCCTCGGGTTCGGGGACGTCCTCTATGGGTCCGACCGCGCTCACGCGGCCGTCTTCGATCACGATTCGGGCGTCCTCGATGAACTCGTCCGTGCCGTCGTACAGCGTCCCGCAGTCGACGTAGGGCATAGACGTACCGTGTACTGTGATACCTATAGTCGTTCGGTAGCCGGTGAATTCGTTCGTCGCACTCACCCGATCGTCGCGTCGACCACCATGTGGGTTATCCCCTCGCTGTAGCCCTTCACGGCCCGCCGATCGAGCACCGTCACGTCCCGTCCGCGCGCCCCAGCGGCCTCGGTCAACCGTTCGACGGGCCGGCTTCGTTCGGACTCGTGGACGGCGTCGTGGAGGTGGATCGTCCCACCCGGTTCCAGTGCGTCGAGGGCGGGATCGAGGTACTCGACCGCATCGAAGTGCCCCATCACGACGCGCTCGGCGTCGATTTCGGGAGCCACGTCGGCACAGTCCGCCCGAAACGGTCGGAGGCGATCGTCAACATCGTTGAGCGGGATGTTTTCGAGCAGATACCTGAAGGTCTCCGGTCGCCGTTCGACCGCCGTCACGCGCGCTCCCGCGCGGGCCATCGGAAGCGCGAAGTAGCCGACGCCGGCGAACATGTCGAGGACGCGCTCGCCCTCGGAGACGACCTCGCCCATCCGGATTCGCTCGCGCTCGTTGCCCGGCGAGAACATCACCGTTTCGAGGTCCAGCGCGTAGCGGGTACCCGCCTCGACGTGTACCGTCTTCGTGTCGTCGTCACCCGCGACGACCCTGACGCTCGGCTCGCGGTGGGATCCCGCGATTCCCTCGCGGGCGAGGACGGTGTGTGCGTTCCCGTGGAGGTCGAGGAGGGCCGCGCCGACCTCGTCCGGGCGCGGCGCGTCGTCGAGCGCCGCGCCCTCGACGAGGATCACGTCCCCGACGACGGCCCACGAGCCGGGGGCGTCGGCCACCTCGTCGTCCGTCCAGCCCCGCTCGCGTAAGCGCTCGGGAAGGCCGCCCGCACGGTAGACCGGAGTGGACTGCTCGATCACCGTCCCGACCGTGGTGGCGGTCGGGGCCGCCGTCACCGGCACCTCGACGGCTCCCTCGCGCTCGCGGAGACGGCGTCGCTCGTCGTAGACGCCTTCGGCACGGAGCGCGTCCATCGCACGCTCGGTCTCGGGTGGCCGGACCGCCACCGCGAGCGGCCCGTCCGACCACTCTTCAGCCATCGACGGCCTCCGGGGGGAGCGCGTGCAAGCCGGCACGACTCCGCAGGACGGGAACCGTCTCCGCGTCGGGATCGAGGAACGTCGGCCGGGGAATCGTCGTCGCCCGGTACGTCTCCGGGTCGAGGACCTGCACGGCGTTCTCGTCCTCGACGGCGACGAGCGTCGCCTCGGTCGCGTCCTCAAGGACGCCCAGTCGGCGGGCCTCGGGCGCGTCGCCCTCTTCGGAGGTGGCTTCGTAGCGTTCTCCAGTCGTCAGGCGAACGCCCTTGAGGTTGCCGCGGGCGCTTCGGACGAGCACGGGCCCCTCGTCGTCGGCCGGATCGATCACCTCGCCGGGGCGGTATCTGGGCAGGCGAACGGCGAACGTGACGCGGTAGACCTCGTTTCCGTCCTCGTCTTCGGTGACGAGCGTCTCGCTCGCCGAGACCGTCCCGCCGAACTCGGCGACGATCCGATCGGCCACCTTCCGGCCGATCTTGTTGGTCGAGACCTTGACGTCCACGCCCTCGCTCACCTCGCTCACCTCGGTGACGAACGCGTCCCGGTTGCCGGTCGCGGCCATCTCGTCGACCACCTCGTGGGCGATTTCGGTCGAGCGGTCGACCTCCTCTGTGGTCGGATCGCGACCGGCCGCCCTGACCTGGACGATCCCCGCGAAGTAGTCGCCCGCGATCCGTCCACAGCGCTGACAGCTCTCGCGGTCGATGACGACTCTGACCGTCACGTCCTCTTCGATCGGGCGATCCCGGAGCGTTCCCGAGAAGTAACAGTGGACCTTGAGGATGTTCTGATCGACGTGTTCGGGTTCGACCTGCCAGGCGACGTCGCTCGCGTCGACGTTGACCGCGAGCGCGTCGGCGACCTCCTCGATCGCGAGTTCGGTGTACTCGGTCTGGACATCCTCCCAGCCGTCGCCCCGATCGACGGCTCCACACTGCGTGCAGATCGCGATTCGAAGCTCCTCGGGTGCGGAGACGAGATCGAACTCCGAGAGGTAGCACTCGTCACAGAGCCCCTCCGATCGGCCCGCGACGCCCGGCCGGTCGCCAAGCGGGTCGTCGACGGCTGCTCCACAGCGCGGGCAGAACGCCCCCGAGTTCCCGACGTCAGTCATGGACGCGGGATAGGGCGTTGCCCCGTTTAAGCGACGCGTTCGCGTCGCGTCCCGACATCGAGCGGAACCGACTCAGCCACAGCCTGCCAGCCGCGGCCGGTTTCGGACGACACTGCCGTCGTCCGTCCGCTGAGGACCGAACGGTTCTTACCTCGTCGGTGCGGTATAATCGGGTATGGAGTGGAAAGCGGACTGGGGACTGCGTGGCCGAATGGCCGTCACGATGTTCCTGCTGTTCGCGCTGTACCTGGTGTTCGTCGGAGTGCTGACGCTGTACTTCGGCGACCTGCTCTTCGCGGCGATCCTGCTGGGCGGGTTCTCGATCGTCCAGTACTTCTTCAGCGACAAGCTGACGCTGTGGAGCATGGGTGCACAGAAGGTCAGTGAGGAGGAGTATCCACAACTACACGCGATGACCGGCCGGCTCTGCCAGCAGGCGGACCTCCCGAAGCCGACGGTCGCGGTCGCGGACAACCGGACGCCGAACGCGTTCGCCACCGGCCGGTCGAAGAACAACGCCGCCGTCTGCGTCACGACGGGACTCCTGCGGACGTTGAACGAGGAGGAGCTAGAGGGCGTGATCGCCCACGAACTGGCACACATCAAGAACCGCGACATGATGGTGATGACGATCGCGTCGTTTCTGGCGACGATCGCGTTCCTGATCGTCCGCTGGGGGTGGCTGTTCGGCGGGAACGACCGCAACAGCCCGCCCGTCTACGTCGCCATTCTGGTCTCGTTGCTCGTGTGGGTCGTGAGCTTCTTCCTGATCCGGGCGCTCTCGCGGTACCGCGAGTTCGCGGCCGACCGCGGCGCGGCCCAGATCACCGGCAACCCCGCGGCCCTCGCGTCGGCGCTCGTGAGCATCTCGAACACGATGGATCGGGTGCCCGAGCGGGACCTTCGCGATCAGGCCGAGATGAACGCCTTCTTCATCATCCCGATCCGGTCGGGCTTCATCGGGAAGTTAGCGAGCACGCACCCGTCCACCGAGCGTCGCGTCGAGCGGCTTCAGGACCTCTCGATGGAGCTGTAACGCGATGATTCGGAACTTCATCCGCCAGCTCCTGGGAACGGAAGCCGGCGCGGCCGCTAGCCGCGATGCCGACCCTGATGATCTGTTCGGGATGAGCACGGCGTACATCACGATGGACGCCGAACTCGGGTATCCGCCGTCCGGCGAGGCGGCGCTCTGTTTCGGCGACGTGGACAGCCGCGACTTCCGGGAGACGCTAGAGGAGGTCGCAGACATTTTAGAGGTGGGACAGGACGAGACCGACACCACCGCCGAGATCAGGACCGACGATCACGGCTACCGGTGGGTCGTCCTCTCCGATGGCGACACTGAGGATCTCCTGACCAGCATCCACTTCGCAGCCGACACGTTCGTCGAACGGGGGCACGGTTCCCGGCTGCTCGCGGCGCTGTTCGCGTTCGAACGGCCGGACGGCGGCTACGCCTACTGGATCTACTCGTTCCGCCGTGGATCGTACTACCCGTTCGCCCCCGAGGGAACCGGCGACCGCGACGATGCGACCGAACTCAAACTGCAAGGACACCTCGACGGCGAACTCGACGTGGAGTCCGCACGCGAGTACTGGTATCCGCTGTGGCCGGATCGTCCGGGCGTTCACCCGTGGACATAGGACGCGACACCCTCTAACCAGCGGACGCCACATCCCCTTGAACGGACGACGCGAACGCTTTTCAGTGATCGCGACCCACTCGACGCCGACCCAATCCTCCAGTTTCACTTTCACCCTGGTGTTAACGAGGGTTTATGTACGGAGACGCACAATCCGCGATCATGTCCACAGTAGACCTCGAGGAGCTGCCTGGCGTCGGACCGGCGACCGCTGACAAGCTCAGAGAGGCCGGATTCGACTCGTATCAGGGACTCGCCGTCGCCAGTCCTGGTGAACTCTCGAACACCGCCGACGTGGGCGAGAGTACGGCTGCTGACATCATTCAGGCTGCCCGCGAGGCCGCCGACATCGGCGGCTTCGAGAGCGGATCGGATGTGCTCGAACGCCGCGAACAGATCGGAAAGCTGTCGTGGGGCGTCGAGGAGATCGACGATCTGCTCGGGGGCGGCGTGGAGACGCAGTCGATCACCGAGGTGTACGGCGAGTTCGGCTCCGGAAAGTCCCAGGTGACCCACCAGCTTTCGGTGAACGTCCAGCTTCCCGAAGAACACGGCGGACTCGACGGCAGCGCCGTCTTCGTCGACAGCGAAGACACGTTCCGCCCCGAGCGGATCGACGACATGATCCGCGGCCTGCCGGACGAGGTCATCGCGGACTCGCTCGACGCCCGTGAGATCGAGGGCGAACCGGGCGACGACGAGGCGATGGAGGCGCTCTTAGAGAGCTTCCTCGATCGGATTCACGTCGCGAAGGCGTTCAACTCCAACCACCAGATGCTGCTCGCCGAGAAGGCCAAAGAGCTGGCCAGCGAGTACGAGGACAGCGAGCATCCCGTCCGGCTGCTGTGTGTCGACTCGCTGACGGCCCACTTCCGAGCGGAGTACGTCGGCCGGGGTGAACTCGCCCAGCGCCAGCAGAAGCTCAACAAGCACCTTCACGACCTGATGCGTGTCGGCGACCTCTACAACACGGCCGTGCTCGTCACGAATCAGGTGTCGGCGAACCCGGACGCCTTCTTCGGCGATCCGACCCAGCCGATCGGCGGAAACATCCTCGGGCACACTTCGACGTTCCGGATGTACCTCCGAAAGTCGAAGGGTGACAAGCGGATCGTCCGGCTGGTCGACGCCCCGAACCTCCCCGATGGCGAAGCCGTCATGCGGATCGAGGGCGGCGGCCTGATGGCGGAGTAACTCAGGCGTCGCTTCGCGGTGGCCGTCCCAACTGCTCTTCGACGGCCGCGACGCGGTCGTGAGCCTTCTGATCGCGGCCTCCCTGATCGTCGACCTCGATCGACGTGATGACGCGTCCGCCCGTGACCGCGTCGTGAGCCGCGGCCGCCGCTTCGAACACCTCGTGAACGCTCTCGGCTTCGATCACCGTGTCCGTCGGCGTGAGTTCGTACTGGATGTCGAAGTCGTCGAGCGCTTCGATCGCCGTTGCGATCCGTTCTGTCATGCTTTCCTCCCCAACCGGCGTGATCTCTAGTCGTGCGATGATCGTCACTGTCACTCCCCCGTTCGTAGCCCTTCGACGATCCGGGGCAAAGCGGTTTCTTCAGGCGGTCGATCCGTCCGACAGCCGACGTAGACCGCCGGCGAAAATGTATGCGGGTCGACAACCTTTCGGATGAATCGAAGCGGCGGTCACTCCTCGGTGACGGTTCTGTCGTCGTCTCGCTCGCCGACGTAGATCTCGTAGCCGTCCTGAGCGACCTTCTCCGCGAGGACCGCACACTTGATTCGCATCGGGCTGATCTCGATGCCGAGTAAGTCGAGCACGTCGTCGCGCTCCATCGCGAGCAGTTCGTCGACGGTGGTTCCCGGCAGCTCCTGGGTGAGCATGCTCGCGCTGGCTTGGCTGATCGCACAGCCGTCCCCGCGGAATGCCACCCGTTCGACGACCTCCTCGTCCTCGTCGAGGATCACGTCGACCGCGATCTCGTCGCCGCACATCGGGTTCTCGCCGACGTGGGAGTACGTCGAATCCTCGAGCTCCCCGTAGTTTCGGGGGTTCTTGTAGTGGTCGAGGATTCGCTGACGATACATGTCCGAACCCATGCCCATAGTGAGCGACGATAGAACGAGTGGAACGAAAAGGGTTCCGCACGGACAGGCGTCGGCGTCATCCGGATCGATCCGTCGCCGACCAAACGTCGGGTTCGGTGAGCCCGTACCGCTCGGGTTCGATCGAGCCGACCGCGGGCATCCCACGCAGTGCTGGATGGGCGAGCCAGTATCCGGCGACGAAGAGGAGACCGACCCCGGTCGCCGCCATGACCGCCACGACGCCGACGTGCTCGCCCGCGATCCCGCCGAGCAGCGATCCGATCGGGAGCGCCGCCACGGAGAGGCTGACGCTCACGGAGGAGACCCGACCGAGTAGCTCCTCGGGAACGTACGTCTGTTTGAGCGACGTGGAGAGCACGTTGTACGCCCCACCAGCGATCCACGTCAGCCCGAACAGCGCGGCCGTCGCCGCGAGTCCGGGCACGACGAGTGCGCACAGCCACGCGACGCCGCTCAGGGCGAACCCCGCCGAGACGGCCGGTCCGAGGCGAAAATGCTCGAACAGCGAGGTCGAGAGCGCGCCGACGAGCACGCCGCCGAGAATCGCCGCCAGCAGGAGTCCATACGTCTCCGGACCACCATGTCGTGCGGCGAACGCCGGCAACACGGCCATCGTCGCGCCGGTCACGAAGTTGAGCACCATCGTCCCGACGAGCATCGCCATGAGGACCGAGCCGCGAACGTACGACAGCCCTGCCCGGAGTTCCGCAAGGTACGTCCCGAGGATTGGTTCGTCGCTCCCGGACCGTTCAGCGTTCCGCGCGTCCGGAATCGCCACGAGCGCGAACAACCCAGCGGCGATCGCGAGCGCGATCGAGTCGACGACGAACATCGTCACCGCACCAACGAGACCGACGAGCACGCCACCCAGGGCGATGAAGACGAGGTCCGTCCCCTGGTAGGCGAACGAGAACGCCGAGTTCGCCTCGACGAGGTCCTCTTTCTCGACGATTCGGGGCATCGTCGCGTGCTGGGCCGGGGGCGCGAACTGTGCGGCCGCGGCCACCAGCGGCATCACCGCGAGCACAACCCACACGTTCAGGACGCCGGTCACCGCCGCGAGCGGGACGGAGAGCAACAACAGCGCCTGTGCCAGCGGGGACGCGACCAGCGGACGTTTCAGCGGCGAACGATCAACGAGCGGGCCGACCAGAAACTGAAGCGTCAGCGGGAACCGTGCGAGAAAGCCCGCGAGCCCGGTGTAAAACGCCGATCCGCCGAGTTCGTACACCAGCCACATCGCCGCGACGTAGTAGAGGCTGTCTCCCGCGTTCGCGAGGAGCCGACCGAGAAACAGCCGCCTGAACGCCACGTTGTCGAGGAGCACTCGCATGAACGCGGCTACTCGTCCTCGACCGATAAGTGATCGCAGAACTACACTTCTGTTGGGAGTGGAACCGAAGGGTGGTTCTGTTGGTCGACCGTCGTCCGCCCGATCTGACGGGCGTTCGTCCGTTGGGTGATCGGTTCACCGATCGCCGCTGCCGACGTTGTCGGGAAACGGACATCCTATGTCCGTTCGAGTGAGACCGATGCTGATGTCGTCCTCCCGAACGATGACTTCGAACCAGTTGCTGTTGCAGTCCGCAAGTTGCTGCCAGGAGACGTCGACTGTCGATTGCTCTCGCTGTTCGCCCACTTTCACGGTGAGCGTGTACGTTCCGGCGGTCGAAAACTCGGCGTTCTCGAAGTCGTCCCCCTCGATCGATTCGACGTGACCGGTACCGTCGAGCTTTCCGACCCCGTCGAACACGCCGTCTCCATCCCGCTCGATCCGAACCGCGATCGATTGCGGTTTTCCGGCGCTGTCCGTCACGACCAGACCGACGGGCGTCGCCACCCCTCTCGCCCGATGGACGGCTTCGCTGCACCCCGAAAGCGCCCCGAGAACGCCCACGCCAGCCAATCTCAGAACGTCGCGGCGTTTCATATTCGACGTCTGAAACCCTCTCGTAAGTATCTTCTGTCGAAGCGATCCTCCCTCCGACGCCCGCCAGTGGGACGGCCGCCCATTTCGGTGATCCTCACCGCCGAAAAACATCTCTATCGTCCGCCCGATGGACACGGCATGACCGAAACTGACGAGACGACGTTCAGGACGGGAATCGGAACGGGCATCCTGCTGGTGGCGCTGGGGATTTCGGCCTACGGTCTCACCGGCTTCGAGAGTGCAACCGCGCTCATCCCCGCGATCTTCGGCGTGCTGTTCGTTGCGCTCGGCCGGCTTGGTCTCAACGTAGGCCGGCGACGGCTGGCCGTCTACGGACTCGGGTTGTTGGCCCTTCTCGGTGTCGTCGGGTCGATCGAGGGCGTCATCGAGATCGGAGCCGTGATCGCCGGCGACTCGCTCGACCGTCCGGTCGCCACCGCCTCGCAGGTCGCCATGGCGCTTCTCTGTGCCGTCGTGCTCGTGCTGGTCGGCCGGTCGGTCGCAGAAGGGGACGGCTCCTAACCCGGTGAGTTCCGCTCGTCTCGGTCGTCCTCACTGTCGACTCGGACCGAACAGTCCTCCTCGACGAGTAGTTCGAGCCGATCGCCGTCGAGTTCGAGCGTCGACCGAACCCTCCACGGGTCGGTCGAGACGATCTCGAGATTCTCGTCGAGGACGAACTCGAGGGTCCAGGTGTGAACGTCGCTCACGTCGATGCCGTGGTCGTGATGGAACGCGACGACCGCGGGATGATAGATGAGGTAGGAGTTCACCGAGATCGTCGCGCTGCTGGCACACCGCTCGCAGACGAACACGATGGAGACCGGCCTGTCGGTTGCGACGTTCGGCACGTCGTCGGTGAGCCGCCCGCTCGTCTTCCCGACGCAGTTGTTGCAGACCCCGTTCGAGACGAGCCGAAAGATCGTCATCAGCCAGTCGTCGAACGCCTGGGTGAGTTCCGCCGGTGTGCGGTCCTCGATCCCGCCCGGCGGAAACCCGAACGAGGACTGCTGTTCGTCACACGTCGGACAGCGAATCGCCACTCGCTCGTCCTCATAGGTCGCCGAGAGGGCAGTCTCACAGTTCGAACAGGCTGAATCGAGTTCGAACGCGTCCGCGCTTCCGTGTCGGGTGTACTCGCCCGAGAGGATCGCGCCGACGACCCGACTGCCTGCGTACGAGAGTTCGTACTCGCCGTCGTCGGTCTTGCGGACGAACGTCCCGACAAGCTTGTTGAGGTGGTAGTTGAAGCGGCCGCTGTCGCGTGCCCCGACACGCTCTCTGAGTTCCGAAAACGAGCGTCCTTCGCCGCCCGCCTCCCCGAGCGCCTGGATGATCCCGATCCGGGTTTCGTCGCCGAGCAGCGCGAACGCCTCCGCGGGAGGGTGGGTGTGACCGCCCGGATCGACTTCGTCGTCGTCCATCCCTCAGGCGAACAGTTCCTGTGCGTCCTCGATCCCCTCGATCAGCGCGTCGATCTCGTCGGGGCGGTTGTAAACGTAGAACGAGGCGCGCGCGGAGGCCGTGATTCCGAGGTGGTCGTGAAGCGGCTGTGTGCAGTGATCGCCCGCACGGATGGCCACGGCGTGATCGTTCATGATCGACGCGAGGTCGTGGGCGTGGACGCCCTCGACGTTGAACGAGACGAGACCGGCACGACGGTCGTCACCCGGCGGTGGCCCGTAGATCTCGACGCCGTCGATCGCCGAGAGTCGCTCGTAGGCGACTTCCGAGAGGAACTCTTCGTGAGCGCGAACGCGATCCATCCCGATCCCGTCGAGATAGTCGGCGGCGGCCGCGAGCGCGATTCCCTGTGCGATCACGGGCGTGCCGGCCTCGAACTTCCACGGCAGGTCGTTCCACGTAGCCTCCTCGAAGGTGACCTTTCGGATCATGTCGCCACCGTAGTTGAACGGCTCCATCTCGTCGAGGAGCGCCTCCTTGCCGTACAGACAGCCGATTCCCGTCGGCCCGAGCATCTTGTGGCCCGAAAACGCGTAGAAGTCCGCGTCGATTGCCTTCACGTCGACCGGACGGGTCGGAACGGCCTGTGCGCCGTCGACGAAGATCAGCGCGTCGTGGTCGTGAGCGAGGTCGACGAGCGCCTCGATCGGGTTTACCGTCCCGAGGGCGTTCGAGACGTGGACGGCCGAGACCATCGCGGTGGCCTCGCCGATCACCTTGCGGGCGTGATCCATGTCGAGTTCACCCTCGTCTGTCACCCGGATGTAGCGTGCGGTCGCGCCCGTCCGCTCGGCGATCTGCTGCCAGGTAACGAGCGAGGCGTGGTGTTCCATCTCGGTGAGGACGACCTCGTCGCCGGGACCGAGTTCGTTCAGCCCCCAGGCGTACGCGACGAGGTTCTCCGCTTCGGTCGTGTTCTTGGTGAACACCATCTCCTCGCGGCCGTCCGCGCCGACGAACTCGGCGAGGCGGTCGTGGGCCTCCTCGTAGGCGATGGAGGCCTCCTGGCTGAGGTGGTGGATCCCCCGGTGGACGTTCGCATTGTACTGACGGTAGTAGTCGGTGATCGTCTCGACGACCGGCTCTGGCGTCTGCGTCGTCGCGGCGTTGTCGAGGTAGACGACCTGTTTCTCCTCCGGCCCGACGCGCCGCTGCAGGATCGGGAAGTCCTCGCGGATGGCGTCGACGTCGAGCGGAGCGGACTCCTGAATACCCATTGCTCGTATGCAGGCGTTCGAGACAGAACACTCCTTCGGTCGTCGGCGAATACGGCCGCCGTTCGGACCGTCACGCCCGACAATGAACGTGTGGACTACCCCAGATGCAACAGCTGTGCGTGTCGCGTCCCGTCGACATCGAGGACGTTCTCCTCGTCGACGAGTCCGGCCTCGACGGCGAGATCAACCGCCCGCGTGCCGACGATGTTGGCGACGTGTGCGCTGGTGATGCGCTCGACGACGGTCGGCTCGTCGGCGGGTTCGCCCCCGTAGAACTCCTCGGTGACGGTCAGCGAGATCCGGCCCTCCTCGAACGTCTTCCCGAGGAGTTCCCGGTCGGCGACCGCGACCAGCAGCCCCTCGCCGGTGTCGATCTCGTTGACCAGCAGGCCGTTCGTGGCGGAATCGTCCGTCATCGTCACTCCCGAAGGTGGACGGGGTCGTCGTCCTCACGGAGTTCCTCGGCGCGTTCGACGGACTCGGTGGCCTCGTCGTACTCGCCGAGCGCTTCGAGCGCGCGGGCTTTCTCCTCGTGGATCTGTGGGCCGCGCATGCCCAAGCGAAGCGAGTTCTCGAAGCAGTCGAGCGCCTGCTCGGCGAGTCCGCGTTCGAGCAGGAAGAACCCGCGATTGTACCAGGCCTGCGGCGAGCGTTCGTTCAGCTCGACTGCCCGCTCGGCGTGATAGAGCACCTCGTCACCGGCGGAGAGTTCGCCCTCCCAGAGCGCGTACGCGAGGTTGGTGTGGGCGTCAGCGGCGAACTCGCCCTCCTCGTCGACGTGAATCGCCTCCCGGCACGCGCCGACGGCGGCGTCCCACTCCTCCAACTCGGCGTGGGAGACTGCCTTGTTCACCCACGCCTCCTGTTCGATCCCGTCGTCGTCGGTGAACCGGGCGGCCCGCTCGAACGTCTCGGTCGCGTCCTCGAAGCGGTTGATCGCCATGTAGTCGAGACCCACGTCGAGCAGCGTCTCCGCGTCGACCCGATCGGCGGGCAGGGTGTACTCGTCGAGGAGGTCCGCGAGGACGTGGGAGTCGACCGGATCGACCTCGTCGGGATCGACCGCGATCTCGGGGGGATCGAGGTGGAACCCCTCGTAGGGATCGCCGAACCCCTGGCCCTCGGAGAATCGGTGGTCCTCGTCGGTCATGGTTCCCGGTTGGCCGTCACCGGGGTTAGTTCTGTCGGGACCGATCGTCGACGGGCCGCCTGTCACGTCCGGCGGATCGTTTTTGGTTCGTCCGGGTGAAGCGCTCGTATGCGTCTGTTCGTGAGCATCGATCTTCCGGAGCGGTTCGCCGATGCCGTCGCCGACCTCCAGCGGGAGTTCGCGGCCGCCGACGGACTGCGGTTCACCGATCCCGCACAGGCCCACGTGACGCTGAAGTTTCTCGGGGACGTCGACGACGACTGCACAGAGGAGGTCACGGCGGCCGTCGCCGAGGGCGTCGAGGCGGCCGGCGTCGAGCCGTTCGAGGCGACCTACGGCGGACTAGGGGTGTTCCCGGATCTCGACTACATCCGGGTGCTCTGGCTCGACGTTCGGGACGGCGGCGAGCGGATGACGGCGCTTCACGAAGCAGTCGAGGAGGCCACGGTCTCCCGTGGATTCGAACCGGAGGACCACGAGTTCACCCCGCACGTGACGCTCGCCCGGATGGAACACGCCGACGGGAAGGAACTCGTACAGGAGACCGTCCGGACGCTCGATCCGGAGATCGGGACGGCGACGGTCGAGGAGATCCGGTTGAAAGAGAGCCACCTCAGAAGCGACGGACCCGTCTACGAGACCGTCGAACGGGTTTCGCTGGGGTGACCGAGCGTCCGCTCGATCTGAGTCCGTGA
>SKSS01000025.1 GCA_007122875.1 Salinarchaeum sp.
CGGCGCGTCCGATACCACGGAATCACCCAGTTCTTCACGTCGCGGACGAACGCGACGATCCCGTACGCCCAGAAGAAAAAGAGGATCGTTCCGGCGACCAGAAAGGTCGTGAGATCGGTCATCGCAACCCCTGCCGTCGCTCGATCATCGGTGTCGGCCCTCCACGTCGTCCGCCCGGACCTCGCTTGATGGCGGCGCGATCCCGTGGGCGATTGCGTCGCCGGTGTCGGCGTCGAACAGGTGAACGTTCGTCCGATCGAAGACGACCGCAACGCTTTCGTCGGCGGCCACGTCGGCGCGTGGATCGACGCTCATCAGCAGCTGATCGACCCGGCTGGTGGTCACCTCCGCTTCGCCGCCGCCCGGAACGAGGTAGACGAACACCTCGTTGCCCATCGGCTCGATCACGTCCGTCCGACAGACGATCGGTTCGGTCGCCGACTCCGGTTCGTCCTCCTCGCCGACGAGCGCGACGTTCTCGGGGCGGATCCCGAGCGTGATCCGATCGCCGTCGGCGAGACCGTGGACCTCCGGATCGGACGTGACGGAGAACTGCTCGGCGACGAACTCGTCGCCGTCGACGACGCCCTCGAACGTGTTCATGCTGGGCGAACCGATGAACTCGGCGACGAAGCGGTTGGCCGGCTCGTTGTAGCACGTCAGCGGCGGGGCGAGTTGCTGAATCTCGCCGGCGTTCATCACCGCGATCCGGGTGGACATCGTCATCGCTTCGGCCTGATCGTGCGTGACGTAGATGATCGTCGTCCCGAGTTCGCGGTGGAGCCGCTGGAGTTCGGTCCGCATGTGAACCCGCAGCTTCGCGTCGAGGTTCGCGAGCGGTTCGTCCATCAAGAACACTTCGGGTTCGCGGACGATCGCCCGGCCGATGGCGACCCGCTGGCGCTGCCCACCCGAGAGTTCGTCCGGCATCCGGTCGAGCAACTCGCCGATCTGGAGGATCTCAGCGGCGCGCTCGACGCGCTCGTCGATCTCCTCTTTCGGGAAGCTCCGGAGGCGGAGGCCGAAGCTGATGTTGTCGTAGACATCCATGTGTGGGAACAGCGCGATGTTCTGAAACACCATCGCGATCCCGCGGTCTTTCGGTGGGAGGGTCGTCACCTCCCGGTCGGCGATGTGGACCGCACCCTCCGTGGGTTTCGTGAGGCCGGCGATCGTCTCCAGCGTGGTCGACTTCCCACAGCCCGAGGGACCGACGAGCGTGACGAACTCGCCGTCTTCGACCGTGACGCTCACGTCGTTCACCGCGACGACATCCTCGTATCGTTTCGTGATTCCGTCGAGTCGTACTGATCCCATCGTGTCACCTCTCAGGTCGTGTTTCGATCATCGGTTCACTCCTTGAGCGCTCCCGCGGTCAGCCCGCTCACGATCTTCTCCTGGGCGACGACGACGAGAATCGCGATCGGGAGCACGCCGACGATGCTCGCCGCCGCCATCAGGTTGTAGAACTGTGAGTACTGACCCTGATAGTTGAGAATCCCCCAGACGAGCGGGGCCCAGTTTTCGGCCTGTCCGTCGTTCATCAGGAAGGAGAAGAAGAACTCGTTGTAGACGACGATGAACGTGAGCACGCCGGCCGTTGCCACGCCCGGTGCGGAGAGCGGGATGATCACCCGGAACAGCGCGCCCAGACGGGTCGTCCCCTCCACGCGGGCGGCATCCTCTAGCCCGTCGGGGATCTGTGAGTAGAACGTCGCGAGGATGAAGATCGCCAGCGGCATGAACAGCGCGCTGAAGGGCATCACCATCGCCCCCGGCGTGTTGAACAGCACCGGACTCTGGACGCCGAGCACCTCGACGTTTCCGGTGAACAGTTCGAAGAGGGGCAACAGGAACGCCGCGGGCGGGAAGTACGAGATCGCGAGCACGATCAGCATCAGCGGCGTTCGACCGGGGAAGGTGAGTCGGCCGAACACGTAGCCCGCAAGGCTCCCAAGCAGCAGCACGATCGCGGTCGTCAACAGCGCCAGCACGAAGCTGTTGAACATATACACGTGGAACGGCAGCCGCTCGAAGATCTCGACGAACGAACCTGGATCGATGGCAGGCGGCGTGATGCCGATCTGTCCGAGCATACCGGTCGGCGTCAACGCGATCACCAGCAGCCAGTAGAACGGAAACAGCGTGGTGATCAGAAAGAAGATCGTCGCGACGTAGAACAGCCCGGTATAGACGCGGCGAGGGTTCTGGATCGCTCCCCTCGTCCACCGTTCGTACGGCGCGAGGTCCTCGGTGTCGGTGGCCATCGATTCAGTCCTCCCTCGTACTGATCATCAGAGCAGTCCCTCCTCGCTGCGGGCGAACTGGACGATGTAGACCATCACGAACACGGCGATGATCGCGGCCGTGATGAACGCGATCGCGGCCGACGTGCCGTAGCGCCGAGCGCCGAACGTCTGGACGACCATACACGACAGCGACGGGACGACGGTGCAGTCCGAGACGGTCTCGATCAGGCCGAACACGCGCATCGCGTCGATCGTCCGAAACAGCATGGCGATGAGCACCGCTGGCATCACCAGCGGGAGTGTGATGTACCGAAAGCGCTGGAGCGCCGTCGCGCCAGCGACCCGCCCGACGTTGTACAGGCTCCGATCGATGCTCTGCAGTCCCGCGAGGATGATCAGCGCCATGAACGCCGCGGTCTTCCACACGTCGGCGATGACGATGATGATCAGCGAGTCGACCGGGTTCGAAAGCGGGGTCGACCCGAAGATGCCCAGTTGCTGGAGCGGTTCGGTGGCGATGCCGATCCCGGGGACGAACAGCAGGTAGAAGATCATCCCCTGGATGACGATCGGGATCGCCCACGGCAGGATGATCGCGACGCGCAGCCAGCGGCGGCCCTTGAACTCCTGATCGAGCACGAGCGCCTGGCCGAACCCGATGATCGTCTCGATGGCAACGCTGACGACCGCGAAGATGATCGTCACGGTCAGCGCGCTCCGGAACGGCTGATCGAGGTCGAGAAACGGCCGGGGCATCACGGCGTCGCGCTGGCCGGTCGCGAGGTCGACGTAGTTTTCGAGGCCGACGAACGGCCCGATGTTCTCCGCGCCGGCCAGGCTGTCGGCGCGAAGCGACATCTCGAACGTGCTCGCCAGCGGCCAGAACGCGATCACCCCGAACAGCAACAGCATGGGCGCGAGCAGCAGGTAGGCGAACGCCGTCTCGCTCAGCCCCTCGACCCAGTTGGCGGTCGCTTTCGCGGGAGCCGACGCGGTTTCGAGCAGTCCTGGGCTCATCGTTGTCCGGCGTCCCTCCAGCACCGACCGTTGTCGCCGGCTCGCCTGACGTTGCCGTCCATCCGACGTTGATCCCTCGATCCCTCACCCGAATTCATCGGCCGTATCACGGTATCACGTCCATTGGTCGGTGTTCCGGAGTCCGCTCTAGGTCGTGCCTTCGATGTCCTCCAGTACGGCCTCCATGTCGCCGGCGGCGTCCTCGACCGGAACCGACCCGCTGATTCCCGCGTGGGCCAGCTGGGCAATCTGCGTCGACTGGTCCGGCCAGACGACCGTTACGGGACGTGGCATCGCGTTCTCGCCGGCCACCCGGAACGTATCGAGATAGCGCCCCATCACCTCGACGTCCTCCGCTTCGTCCTCCTCTAAGACGTGTGGTTTCGGCGGGATCTGCCCGAGAATCTCGAAGATGTCGAGGTTGAACTCGTCGCTGGTCGCGACCTCGACGACTTCGAGCGCTTCGTCCATGTACTCGGTGTTGGGGTTGACCGAGAGGTTCCAGCCGCCCAGCGAGGCGACGGGACCGCCCGTACCGGGATACTCCGCCTCGTCCTCCTCGACGCCGTACGGGATCGGCATGACGCCGAGATCCTCGCCGAACACGTCGTCATCGCCGTGGACTCCGACGAAGAACGGCCAGTTTCGGTTGGCGACGGCATCGCCCTCCTCGAACGGAAGCGCGGACTCGGGTTCCGTCCAGTTGAGGACGTCCTCGGGCGTGATCTGTTCGTAACCGTCGAGACCCTCCTCCGCGTCGTCGCCGTAGAGGAACGACTGCACCATCCGCATCGCTTCCATGGTGGGTTCGTCGCCGGCGGTGACCGGTCGATCACCGACCGGCCCGAAGAGGTATTCCTCGCCGCCGAAGTACGCCCCGCCCCAGCTGGTCATGAACTCGTTGAAGTTACAGCACGACAGCCCCTCGTACACGTCGGCCTGGAACGTAAAGCCGTGACCGAGGTCGTGTTCGTCCTGTACGTCCGCGACCATCTCGTTGAACTCCTCCCAGTGCATCGACTCGGTCGCCCAGTCCTCGCCCTCGGGATCGTAGCCCGCCTCCTCGACGAGGTCCTTCCGATACTGGATCGTCGGCAGCCCCGCCCACAGCGGGATACCGTAGAGGTCGCCGTCCTCACCGGTCACCGAGGCGACCGTCATGTCGAAGTAGTCCTCCTCGACGCGGTCGACCGTGTCGTCGTCGAGTTCCTCACTGAGGTTCACCAACTGGTCGCGCTGGATGAACGGAATCGTCCAGCCCGTGTCCATCCGGAGGATGTCGGGTTGCGTCCGACCGGCCGCGAGCCACTGCTGATACTGCTGTCGCCGATCGTCCGTCACGTCACCGCCGGGGAGAATCTCGATCGTGATGTTCTCTGAGAGCCCCGCATCGTGGAACGCGTCGTTGATCGCGTCCACCTCTTCGCCCTCTTCCTCGCTTGCCGCCCACTGCAGTCGTACGTCGTCGTCTTCCTGTGCGCTGCCGATGATCGTGCCCGTGCCGACCGCCCCGACTCCGACCCCACCGGCACCGACCGTCTGTACGAATCGCCGCCGAGACACCGTTCGCCGCCCACGCCCAGCGTCTCGGTCCCGTGTCAGTTGGGACATGGCCATCCGTACCACGGCCACCCCCTTATATTGTCAGATTTACAACAGAATGGACACGTTCGATGACGCGTCCGGGACAGGTAAGCCGGGCGTACCCACCCTAGGAACGGTTACCGCTGGAGCGCGAGGAACGTCGGCCGGGAGCGAGCGTCAGCGGACGATCGCCGATCGTGTTACCGGGTGAACCCAAACCGATGACGGCCTGCGACAGGTCGCAGTTCGGATCGGAGTTGTGCCGGGCGTAACCGTTCTCGCTCCGCCCCCGACGTAACTGTCTCCGCTGCCCGTCGATCGGCCCACGAGAAGGAAGATTAGTCCGCTGCCTCGGGGACGGCGATTTCGTCCAGTCGCACGGCCCGTCCGTCCTCGCTGGATCGGTAGATCGCTTCGATAATCCGCTGGACCGCGAGCGCCTCGTCGACCGTGTTTCGTTCGGGATGAATGCCCTCCATCGCCGCCGCGAGAAAGAGTTCCTGCTCGGCGGCGAACGGATCTCGCTCACGGGCGCGGACGATTTCGTCGGAGAAGTGGTCAGCCCCTTCGGTACTGGCCTCGTAGATCGTGAGTTGTTCCTCCTCGCGGTCTAGCATCGCGCCGGCGTCCGTTCCGTGAACGATCATCGCGTCGTTCGGGGGGCGGTTTGCCGCCCATGCCGTCTCGAGCGAGATTGTCCGTCCGTCCGCACACCGAATGAACGCGTACGCGAAGTCGTCGACGTCGAAGCCCTCGGGACCGGTGTCCTCGCCCCACATCTCCAGGTAGGCGTAGTTCTCCCGCGTTCCGAACGTCGATCGGGTCACGCCCGCGACCTCCACGACCTCCGGGAAGTCGAGGATGTACATCGCTAAGTCGATCGCGTGGACGCCGATGTCGATCAACGCCCCGCCACCGGCCACGTCTCGGGCGGTGAACCAGGATCCTCGCCCCGGAATCCCGCGTCGGCGGACGTAGTTCGCCTCGATGTGCTGGATCTCGCCGAACCGACCGCGATCGTGCTGTGCCATCAGCACCTCGACCGCCGCCCGAAATCGGTTCACGAACCCGACCATGCAGACCGCGTCGCTGCGTTCGGCGGCCGCAGCGATCCGGTGGGCGCTCGCCAGGGTGTGCGCGAGCGGTTTCTCGATCAACACGTCCACGCCGGCTTCCATCGCCCCGACGGCGTACTCCTCGTGATACCGATTCGGCGTCGTGACGATGATCGCGTCCGTCCGATCGAGCATGTGGTCGAGATCCGCGTACGTCGGCGCGTCGAACCGGTCGGCGAAGCGTTCGCGCGCCGTCGAATCAACGTCCAGCCCCGCGAGCGCGATACCCCGATCCACCAACCGCTCGGCGTGAAAATGTCCGATGTTGCCGAGACCCGCGATGCCCACCCGAAGCGAAGAATCGTTGTCCATCAAGCGGCCATAGCCAGCAGTAGGATGTTAACTCTTTTCGTTGGGCGGTAGCGGCCCTGAGGCGGCGAAATAACCGGTTTGAGATACGTCGGCCGTCCCCTCTCGACACCGATCGATGTCGGGGCGACCGCGTCGGTACGTTCGTCTCGAACCGTCCGGAATGGATCGTATTGACCACAGAGGACACGTCGACGCGCCGAAACCACGCTTATCACGCCGGCCGAGGTAGGCCGCCGAATGGCTCCCACCATCGAGTGCTGTCTGTGTAACGTCGATTCGACCCGGAGCGTCCCGTCGACCGCACGCACAGCGCCCTGTCTCGACCACTGCGAGACCTGCCGGAGCGGGGCGTTCCTCGTGATCGACGGTCGCGTCGTGACCGGACCGAACCACGCCGCCATCCTCGACCGATGAACGTCCTGCTCGTCTCGATCGACAGCCTCCGACGCGACGTACTCACGACCTATGAGGGACCGATCGGCTTCGAGTACGCCGTCGAGACGCCGACGCTCGATCGGTTCGCCGAACGCGCGACGGTCTTCGAGACCCACTACGCAGGCAGCCTCCCGTGCATGCCCGCCCGGCGGGAGTGGCACGCTGGCATCCGGGAGTTCCTCTGGCGACCGTGGGGACCGATGGAACCGTTCGACGACCACGTCGCCGCGCTCGCCCGCGATGAGGGGTTCCTGACCGCGCTCGTCACCGACCACTTCCACTACTTCCAGCACGGCGCGCACGGCTACTACGAGGACTACAACGCCTTCGAGTTCGTCCGTGGTCACGAGTACGACGCCTGGAAATCCGCGCCCAGAGCGCCCGACGAACGCCTGCTGGAGCAGACGCTCGACCCCGAGACCGACCCGCCGGACGGGACGGGCTACGTCAACCGATCCGTCTACGCGCGAAACGCGGCCGCCCGGGAGATCGAAGCCGACGAGGCGAACTCCTTTGCCGCCCGGACGTTCTGTCAGGCGGCCGACTGGCTTCGCGAAAACGACTGGGACGACTGGTTCTGCTACGTCGATAGCTTCGACGTTCACGAGCCGTTTCACTGCCCGGAGCCGTATGCCTCGATGTACACCGACGAGGATCCGCGCGATCCCGACCTTCCCGTCTGGCCGTACTACGGGCCCGTCGACGAGGGACAGAGCGAACTCACCGAGCGCGAACTCGACTTCCTCCGCGCGC
>SKSS01000114.1 GCA_007122875.1 Salinarchaeum sp.
CCGGTGTCGACACAGCGGATCTGGAAGATCTCGTTCGTCACCAGGAGGTCCTCGTACTCGGCGATCTTCGCGGGTAATTCGTCGAGGAAATCACGCGTCTTCGCGACGAACTCCTCGCGAGGCTCGGGCAGGTCCCAGGCGACCCCGCCCAACCGGAAGTAGTTAAACATCAGCCGCTGGCCGGTAAGATCTTCGAGGATGTCCTGGACGACCTCGCGGTCGCGGAAGGCGTACTGGAAGACGGCAGTGAAATCGCCGAAGACGTCGAGCGCGAACGTGCCGAGCGCGAGGAAGTGACTCGCGATCCGGCAGAGTTCGGCGCCCATCGTCCGCAGCACCTGCGCATAGTCGGGGACCTCGATGTCCGCGAGATCCTCCGCCGCGCGGGCGTAGGCCCACTCGTTCAACAGCCCCGCCGAGACGTAGTCCCAGCGATCCGGGTAGGGCATGATCTGGTGGCGGTACGTACCCTGCTGGCACATCTGCTCTTCACAGCGGTGGAGGTAGCCGACGTCGGGATCGACGTCGACGACCTGTTCGCCGTCGAGCACGGCCTTGATGTGGAGTACGCCGTGTGTCGCCGGGTGGTGGGGACCGATGTTGAGGAACATCGTCTCCGACTCGGCGTCGTGTTCGTCGGCCTGGATCGGGTTCTCGTGTTCGGAAAACCGGACGATCTGGGGTTTGTCCTGGTCGTAGTCGAGCGAGAGCGGGTGGCCCTGCCAGGTGTCTGGCAGCAGGATCCGGCGCGGGTCGGGGTGTCCCTCGTAGTCGATACCGACGAGGTCGAACGCCTCGCGCTCGTGCCAGTCGGCGGTCCGGAAGGCAGGCTCGGCCGACTCGCTGACGGGGTCGTCGACCGAGGTGGGGACGACGACCGACACTTCCTGGGTCGGGTCAGCGTACTTCTTTACGTGATAGATCGACTCGTAGCGGTCGGCGTACTGCTGGGCGGTGAGACAGGAGAGGTGGTCGAAGCCCAGCTCGTCGCGCAGGTCCACGAGGACATCCTGGACGTCGTCGGGTCGGATGACGAAGCCAGGCGCATTGAGGTGATCGTCGCGGGCGAGCGCACGCTCGCCGAGCACCGCTTCCAGGTCGTCTTCGGTGACTTCGTGGCGGCTCGGTGCCGGCTCTTCGCGGACGAGTTCGTCGCCGGAGCTCATGGCGAATCAGCCCAGTTGTAGCGCATGACGAGGTCGTCTTCGTCGATCTCGTTCGCGAGTTTCTGCACCAGTTCGTCCCGCGGCAGGTCGCCGAACTCCTCGAGTTCGTACGGCTTGACGACGACCGGCGAAGACTCGCCGTTCTGAATCCGTTCCTGGAGCTTGAGGACGCCGTAGATCAGCGCTTCTGGCCGTGGTGGACAGCCCGGGACGTGGATGTCGACCGGGATGATCTCCTCGGCCCCCTTGACGACGTTGTATCCCTCCTGGAACGGGCCGCCGGAGATCGTACACGAGCCCATCCCGACGACGAACTTGGGTTCCGGCATCTGATCGTAGACGCGTTTCATCCGTGGACCGAACTTCGAGACGATCGTTCCCGGGACGATGATGACGTCCGCCTGTCTGGGCGACGCCCGTGGGACGCCGGCGCCGAATCGGTCGAGGTCGTGTTTGATCGCGTAGGTGTGGATCATCTCGATCGAACAGCAGGCGATTCCGAACTGGAGCATGAACATCGAGTTGCCCCGAACCCAGTTCATGAACCTGTCGAACTTCGTGAGGATGAACGGCGTCGAACCGAACGCCTCTCGGAGGGTGGAGTTCATCCGGGCGTCGACGTCTCCCATCCGGGCTTCCTGCGTGCTGGTCGACGGATCGGTACTATCGTAGATCTGCTGGCGTGGTTCGTTGCTCATCGACGATCAGCCCCCGTCGGTCGAGACGTTTTGGCCCACTGGACGGCACCGTTGCGCCACGCCCACGCGAGTCCGACGAGGAGAATGGCGACGAACAACAACATCGGACCGAGGGCGTGAACGAGGCCATACTCCTCGGCGCCAAGTGCATCCCGGTAGACGACCGCCCACGGGAACAGGAGGACGGTCTCGATGTCGAAGACGACGAACAGCAACGCGACCATGTAATACTGAATATTAAACCGGATGCGCGTGCCGCCCGTCGGTACCTCCCCACTCTCGTAGGTGGCACGTTTGCTCGGTTCGGGCACGCTCGGGCGCAGCAGGTAGGAGACGACCATCATCCCCAGCGGGATTCCTACCGCGACAAGTCCCAGCGCCCCGATCGCTATCCAATCGTTCATCTGGGTAACGTGCGGGGCTTCGGAACGCACCCATATAAGGGTTGATTCTTCGGTTTTCGCTAAATTCGCCATACTGCGCTGCCTTGTGAGACGATCACAATCACCCCCAGGCGACCGCCTGCAGGTGACGGGGACTGGTAATTCACTCGCGCGAGGGTTAATAGAGAGTTTTCAGGAGCCGTAACGGTCCCCGTTCGTGTCGTTCGACGGTCACATCTGTGGTCCAGAACGTCGATCGCTAGCCTACCAGGCACGTTCCAGGACCCTCACCGGTTTCGCCGCTCTCCTATCGGTCGTCCGCGAGGCTGAGCCTCACTCGCGACGGTCGGCGAATGCGACCGTCCCACCGTCGTGGAGCTCTTTCGACACCGTTCCGACCGCTTCCTGGAGCTGTTCGTGGTAGTCGACGAGTCGGTCGCGGAGTTCGTCGTGGCTCCGGGCGAGTATCTGGGCGGCCGAGAGCGCCGCATTGAACGATTTGCCGGCGTCGACGGCGACGAGCGGCGCACCCGTCGGCATCCCTATGACGCTGTCGACGGACTTCTCCTGGACCGGCACGCCGATCACCGGCAGCGGATAGGCGATCGACGCAGTCATGTTCGGTAAATCGGCGGACTTGCCGCCCGCCCCCGCGATGATGACATCGACGCCGCGAGCCTCGGCCGTCTCTGCGTAGGCGTACATCAGGTCGGGCGTCCGGTGTGCCGACGTGACGTAGGTCTCGAACGTAAAGCGGGGCTCGGGCGGCTCCTCGTAATCTGTCTGCTCGGCGAACCCGAGCTCGTCGACGAACGCGTCGTAGGCGCCCCGGCGGCGCCCACCGGTCATCATCGTCTCGAGGTCGGAGTCACTGCCCATGACGATGCCCACGTCCGGGGTTTCTTCGGGCGGTCGATCCCGGTCGGCTTCGTCGTGGAGCCGGTCGATCAGTTCGTCCACTGCGTCGGTCATAGCCACCGATTCCCGCGCGCGGACCATGAAACGCGCGGATTTCGGTCCGGATAGCGAATACGATTCGAGCGAGTTCGGCCCCAGGATTCCAGAGCGGGTCATCCTTGCTGGCGTACGCACGTCCCGCACTCCGAGCGGCCGTATGCAGTCCACACTGGTCACAACCGGAGACCAGACCGTACCGACGATCGCGAACCGCTCTGAGAGTCCGAAACCACCGATGCCGAAGCTGCGCGATAACGTCGCCGGCGACGGTCCACCTGACGTGGAGGACGGCCCCGCGCCTGGCGGGCGATCGAATCTCGACAACGGCTATGCACCTGGCAGGCGAACGGTCCGTCGCGACGAGTGAGCGCAAACGCAATGGCGTCATCACCGGAGTACGAACCCTCTTGGCATCGCGACCCGTCCGTCAGGATATATGGAGAAGGTGCGGATCGACGACGTCGAGAACGACGTACAGCCGGCGACAGTGATGCGGAAACTGACCGATCCGCTCGGTGCGAGTGACCTGGCGATCAACTACTACGAGCTGGAGCCCGGCGACAGCTTCGCTTACGCCTACCACCGCCACGAGATCCAGGAGGAACTGTTCGTCATCCAGTCCGGGACGGCCACGTGCGACACCGAGGACGGCCCGGTTGTAGTCGATGCTGGCGAGGTGATTCGGTTTCCGCCGGGCGAGTTTCACCGGGGCTGGAATCGCGGCGACGAGCGAGTCGTCGCGTTCGCACTCGGCACGCCCCTCGAGTACGGCGAGATGGTGAAGCTCCGACCCTGTCCGTCGTGTCGCGAGGAGACCCACAACGAGTTCGAGCGGGAAGCGGACGAGGACGCCCCCGGCGGGGAAGTGACCGTCGCGCGCTGTTCGCGGTGTGAGACCGAAACCGGTCGGTGGTCGAAGGGTTCGATGTCGGGGACGGTACCGTAGATTTCGGTCGTGGCGCCGACGGTCTGCGGGATGATCCCGCTGGAGCCGGATTTCCGGGTCTGAGCGTCGTGAAATGCCAATGAGCGTCGCGACCGTCGGACGGTTCTCAGCCGAGGACGGTGCAGCTGTTCCGGCCTCTCGGGTGCCCGAAGCAGCGCTCTCGCGATTACCGCTGGTCGTCAGTGGCGAACGAAACCGCGTCCCGAAGCTTCCGGCCGCGATCGAGTAACTCGTCGGACGACTCATCGGTCGCCCCGCAAACGGTTACGTGGCCCATCTTCCGCAGCGGCCGTGCCTCCGACTTCCCGTACCAGTGGAGGTGGCCACGTGGCTCGCTCAGAATCCGGTCGACGCCCGAGAGTGCCGCCGGTGCAGGTTCGTCGACGTCGGCCAGCAGGTTCGCGGAGACGGTTGGCCCACGCAGGTCGGTCGCGCCCAGCGGCCAGCCGAGCACCGCCCGGACGTGCTGTTCGAACTGAGAGGCGACCGCGCCCTCGATGGTCCAGTGCCCGGAGTTGTGCGGTCGCGGGGCGATCTCATTCAGCAGGATCTCGCCGTCCGTGGTCTCGAACATCTCGATCCCGTAGGTGCCCCGACCTTCCATCGACTCGAGGACGACGAGCGCGGCCTCGTGCGCTCGCTCCTGGAGCTCATCGTCGGCCCGCGCTGGCGCGACCGACTCCCGCAGGATTTCTTCCCTGTGGATCGTCTCGGTGACCGGGAACGTCGCCGTCTCGCCGTCGCCCTTGACGGCAATAACGGATAGTTCGCGTGCGTAATCGACGAACTCCTCTGCCATCGCGGGTCCGGCGACGGCCTCGACGGCCTCGTCTGCCTCGTCGGTGGACGCCACTGGAACGTTACCCCGGCCGTCGTAGCCGCCGGTTCGTGCTTTGAGCATCAGCGGCGCGCCCAGGTCGTCGATTGCAGCGCGGAGGTCGTCGGCGTCGTCGACCCTCCGAAACTCGGGGACTGGAATCTCAGCCGCGCGCAGTTCCCGTTTCTGCACGAGCTTGTCGTGGATCAGTTCCAGCGTGGCCGGTTTCGGATGGATCGGAACGCCAGTTTCGGCTTCGACTCGGTCCAATGCGTCTTGATCGGCCAATTCTATCTCGAAGGTGAGCGCGTCGGCGCGCTCGGCGAGCTCGTGGATCGCCGTCTCCTCGTCGAAGTCGGCGACGATCTGGTCGCGGGCGACGAGCGAAGCTGGACACTCCGGCGTGGGATCGAGTACGATCAACTCGACCCCGAGCGGTGCCGCCGCCTCGGCGAGCATCCGTCCGAGCTGTCCCCCGCCGACCACGCCGAGCGTCGGTCCCGGCGTTCGGAGCGTCGTCATCGGTTTTCGGTTTCCGTCGACCGCGCTTAAGGATTCGCAAAGGGAGCGATGCCGGTTCGGTAGTCGCTGAATCGAGGTGCTCCGAGTAGGCTGTTCACCGTCCACATAACGGTACCTCTTTTTACTCCCCTCCCGACGCCTCGCGTATGACCGCGCTCGGACTGGTCGTCGCGCAATTCAACGGCCCGATCACCGAGGAGATGGAGGCGAGCGCCAGGGAGGCGGCTGCCAACGCGGGCGCCGAAATCGTCGAGACGATCCGCGTTCCCGGCGCCTACGACGCACCACTGGCCGCCGACCGACTGGCCCGCCGCGACGAGGTCGACGCCGTCGCCGTGATCGGTGCGATCATCACCGGCGACACCGACCACGATCAGGTGATCGCCGACGCCGCCGCCGGACGCCTCGCCGACGTCTCCATCGAACGCGACACGCCCGTCACCCTCGGCGTCATCGGCCCGGGGATGTCGGCCGCGGAGGCCCGCGAGCGCACCGGGAAGGGGGCCGACGCCGTCGAGGGGGCTGTTACCCTCGTCGATGCGTTGCCAGATCCCTGAGCGTCGAGTCGAGCCAACACCAGAACACACCACAGACACCACTCCCACCATGGAATTTGCAGACCGCGTCACCAGAGTCGAACCGTCCGCTACGCTCGCAATCTCGGCACTCGCCTCCGAACTGGAGGACGATGGCGTCGACGTCGTCGACCTGAGCGTCGGTGAACCGGACTTTCCCACGCCCGAGAACGTGATCGACGCCGGCCAGGCGGCGATGGACGCCGGCCACACTGGCTACACCACCTCGCAGGGCATCCCCGAACTTCGGGCGGCGATAGCGGACAAACTCCGGGACGACGGCCTCGATCACGGCCCCGAGAACGTCGTCGTCACGCCCGGTGCCAAGCAGGCGCTGTACGAGGTCGTCCAGGCGGTGGTCGACGACGGCGACGAGGTCGTCCTCCTCGATCCCGCCTGGGTCTCCTACGAGGCGATGGTCAAACTCGCCGGCGGGACACTCGTCCGCGTCGACCTCTCACCGCACGAGTTCGCGCTCGAACCCGCTCTCGACGACCTCCAGAACGTGATCAGCGACGACACCGAACTCCTGATCGTCAACTCGCCGTCGAACCCCACGGGGGCAGTATACAGTGACGACGCGCTCGCGGGCGTCCGCGATCTGGCCGTCGACCACGACGTGACAGTGATCGCCGACGAGATCTACGATGAGATTACGTACGGCGTCGAGCCCACGAGCCTCGGGACGCTCGACGGGATGTCCGAGCGTACGGTCACCGTCAACGGCTTCTCGAAGGCGTACTCGATGACCGGCTGGCGCCTCGGCTACTTCGCCGGCCCCGAGGAGTTGATCGATCAGGCGGGCAAGCTCCACAGCCACTCGGTCTCCTGTGCCGTCAATTTCGTCCAGCACGCCGGCATCGAAGCGCTCCAGAACACCGACGCGGCCGTCGAGGAGATGGTCGGATCGTTCCAGGAGCGTCGCGACCTGCTGGTCGATCTCTTCGCCGACGAGGGCGTCGAGGTCCCCGTTCCTGATGGGGCCTTCTACATGATGCTGCCGGTGGACTCGAACGACCAGTCGTGGGCCGAGGGGGCGCTCGAAGACGCGCACGTCGCCACGGTTCCCGGAAGCGCCTTCGGCGCTCCCGGCTACGCGCGACTCTCCTACGCGGCGAGCGAAGAGCGCCTTCGGGAGGCAGTAACGCGGCTGGCCGAAGGCGGCTTCCTCTAGGGACCACAACCCGATAGGTTCCGGTCAGTTTGGCTACTTTTCGAGAAAAAACGAATCGCGTCGCCGGCGGTCCGGCGTTATCCTAGCCCAGGACGTACCGGAGTTTCGGGTAGCGCTCGATCAGCGGGACGCCGCCGACCTCGATCCGCTCGATGTAGCGGTCCAGGCCGGCGATCCGCCCCGCCGCGAACGCGCCCAGCGCCACGA
>SKSS01000073.1 GCA_007122875.1 Salinarchaeum sp.
AGACGGCCATCGCCGGGGCGTCTCCAGGGGCGTGCTCTCGGAGGTCGCCGGGAATCGGAACCGAGACCGCGGGCGCACCGCACTCCGTGCAGTCAGTGGTCATCAGTCCGCAGAAAGCGCCTCTTCCTGCTCCGCCTCATCCGCCTCTTTTTTCGCTTTGATCTTCTTCATTCGGAAGATCTCCTCCCGCTCTTGTTCCTCTAGCTTCTGCTCGATGTACTCCTGATTTTCCCGCAGTTGCGGGAGCAAGGTGAACTCAAGCGCGTTGACGCGGCGTTTGGTGGTCTCGATTTCATCGAGCATCTTCCGCATCGCCGTCTCGACTTCGGCGGCGAGGATGATCGATTCGAGAAGCTGCTCGTACGCCGACGCAGCCTCGTCGATCCGTGCGCTCGTGCCGAGCACGCCGTAGCCGCGCTCATCGACCCGCTTTTTCACGCTGGTCGACTCGATCTGCGGGACGACGACGCCCATGATGTTCTTGCTTTGGGTCGTGATCTCCGGGTGGTCTTGAAGCGCGGCTGCCGCCCCTCGGACGGCGAGATCGCCCTCCATCGCTCGGGCCATGTCGAGGCTCTTCTGGGCGCGCTCGTAATCGGCCTCTAGCCCACCACGGACCTCCTTGGCCTGCTCTAAGATGTCCATGAACTCCATGATGAGGCCATCGCGCTTTTTCTCCAGCGTGTCGTGGCCGCGCTCGGAGAGGTCGATCCGGTCCTCAATCTCCATGAGGTTCTTCCGGGTCGGCTTGACGTCCTTGGCCATTGGCGGACGTTCTGTCCCGAGCGCGTTAAAAGTGTCGAGAGCGCGCGCGGGATCGCGGTCGACTGCGGACACACAGCGTACACTACTCGATACGGTGCTCCGAAAAAGCGTCCCGAATCGCGGTCGACGCTACTCCGCCTCGACGGCGGCCGCTTCCGTCTCGTCTTCGAGGTAGTACTCGGCGATGAACTCCTCGTCGATCCGGTGGAGTTCCTCCGCCGGCAGCGTTGAGAGCAGTTCCCAGCCGATTCCCAGGGTCTCCTCGATCGATCGGTCGGTCTCGTATCCCTGGTTGACGAACTCGTCCTCGAACCGTTCGGCGAAGTCGAGGAACCGGTTGTCACGCTCTGAGAGCGCCTCACGACCGACGATGTTCACGAGGTCGCGCAGGTCCTCACCCTCCGCGTACGCCGCGTAGAGCTGATCGGACACGTCGGCGTGGTCACCACGGGTGAGTCCCTCGCCGATCCCGTCGTCCATCAGTCGCGACAGGCTCGGCAGCACGTAGATCGGCGGTTCGACTCCCTGCGATTCGAGGTCGCGGTCGACGTAGATCTGTCCCTCCGTGATGTAGCCGGTCAGGTCCGGAATCGGGTGGGTGTCGTCGTCGCCCGGCATCGTCAGGATCGGAATCTGGGTCACCGACCCGTCCCGACCCTCGATCCGCCCGGCACGTTCGTAGAGCTGTGCCAGGTCGGTGTACATGTATCCGGGATAGCCACGCCGACCGGGAACCTCCTCACGGGCCGCGCCGATCTCGCGTAGCGCCTCACAGTAGTTGGTCATGTCAGTCAGAATGACCAGCACGTGATAGCCCTTATCGAACGCGAGATACTCGGCGGTCGTCAGCGCCAACCGCGGGGTGACGGTCCGCTCGACTGCGGGGTCGTCCGCGAGGTTCATGAAGACCACCGAACGCTCCAGCGCACCCGTCCGCTCGAAGTCCTCCATGAACTCGTTTGCCTCCTCGGCGGTGATCCCCATCGCGCCGAAGATCACCGCGAACTCGGAGCCGCCATCACCCTCGCTCGCGTCGTCCTCTTCCGGCACCGTCGCCTGACGGGCGATCTGCAGCGCGAGTTCGTTGTGCGGCAGTCCCGACCCGGAGAAGATCGGTAGCTTCTGGCCGCGAACCAGCGTGTTCATGCCGTCGATGGCGGACACCCCGGTCTGGATGAACTCCTCGGGATACTCCCGCGAGTACGGGTTGATCGCCGCGCCGACGATGTCTCGGCGCTCATCCGGGACGATGTTCGGTCCGCCGTCGATCGGGTTCCCGGACCCGTCGAGCACCCGTCCGAGCAGATCCTCGGTGACGGGCATCTTCATCGTCTCACCCAGGAAGCGAACCGACGACGCGCGGTCGATGCCGTCGGTTCCCTCGAACACCTGAATGGCGACGAGGCCTTCGCTCGACTCCAGCACCTGTCCGCGCTTGGTCTCTCCGCCTGGCGTCTCGATCTCGACGATCTCGTCGTACCCGATTGGTTCGTCGACCTCCGCGAACACCAGCGGGCCGCTGATCTCGGTGATTGTCTGGTACTCTTTCATGGTTGATTAGTACAGCTCCCGGAGTTGTTCGGTGAGATCGGATTCGAGTTCGCCGATGAACTCCTCGTACTCCTCGGCCGTCCCCATCCGGTTGAGACGCGGAGCCGCGTCGATGTCCTGAATCTCCTCGACCGGAACGCCCGCGTCCAGCGCGTCGAACGCCTCGTCGTTGAACGTCTTGATCGCTTGGAGCATCCGGTAGGTCTTCGTCGGCTCACAGTAGGTGTCCACGTCGTGGAACGCGTTCTGCTGGAGCCAGGCCTCACGCAGGTAGCGGGCCACCTCGAGGGTGAGTTGCTGGTCCTCCGGCAGCGCGTCCTTCCCGACTAGCTGGACGATTTCCTGCAGTTCTGACTCCTCGTCGAGGACGTCGATGCCCCACTGACGGATTTCGGGGTAGTCCTCGGCGACCTCCTCGCGGTACCACGGATCGAGCTGGGTTCGGTACAGCGAGTACGACTCGTTCCAGTTGATCGCGGGGAAGTGCCGACGTTCCGCGAGGTCGGCGTCGAGCGCCCAGAACGTCTTCACGATCCGCAGCGTGTTCTGGGTCACCGGCTCGGAGAAGTCGCCTCCGGGCGGCGACACCGCGCCGATCACCGAGATCGATCCCTCGTCGCCGTTGATCAGATCGAAACGGCCGGCGCGCTCGTAGAACTCCGCCAGCCGTGCGGACAGATACGCGGGATAGCCCTCCTCGCCGGGCATCTCCTCCAGTCGCGAGGAGATCTCGCGCATCGCCTCGGCCCAGCGCGAGGTGGAGTCGGCCATCAGCGCCACGTCGTAGCCCATGTCCCGGAAGTACTCCGCGATCGTGATCCCCGTGTAAATACACGATTCACGGGCCGCCACGGGCATGTTCGAGGTGTTCGCGATGAGGCACGTCCGGGCCATCAGCGGCTTGCCCGTCTGGGGGTCTTCGAGTTCCGGGAAGTCCTCGATCACCTCGGTCATCTCGTTTCCTCGCTCGCCACAGCCGACGTAGACGACGATGTCCGCGTCGGCCCACTTCGCGAGCGAGTGCTGGGTAACCGTCTTGCCGGAGCCGAACGGGCCGGGGATCGCCGCGGTGCCGCCCTTGGCGATCGGGAACAGCCCGTCGAGAATGCGCTGACCGGACACCAGCGGCGTCCGGGGCGTCTTCTTGTCCAGCGCCGGTCGCGCTTCACGAACCGGCCACTCCTGGTGCATCGTCACCGCTTCGCCGGAGTCGAGTTCGACCACCGTCTCCTCGACGGTGAACGACCCCTCCTCGACGGCCACGACCTCGCCGCCCTCGTAGTCGGGCGGGACCATGACACGGTGGGTGATGCTCTCGGTCTCGGGGACCTCGCCGACGACGTCGCCGGGGGCGACCTCGTCGCCCTCCTCGACGGTCGGGGTGAACTCCCAGGTCTTCTCTAAGTCGATCCCTGGCGCGTCGACACCGCGGTCGAGAAACGCGCTGTTCATTCGCCGTTCGAGTTCGTCGAGCGGGCGCTGAACTCCGTCGTAGATGGAGTATAGCATTCCCGGCCCGAGGTCGACCGACAGCGGTGCGCCGGTGTTCTCGACGGGTTCGCCGGGGGCGACGTCGGAGGTCTCCTCGTAGACCTGAATCGTCGTCACGTCGCCTTCGATCTCGATGACCTCGCCCATCAGCCCTTCCTCGCCGACGTACACGACGTCGTTCATGCGGGCGTTGAGGCCCGTGGCGGTCACGACCGGACCGCTCACGCTCCTGATAACGCCGTCCTCTCGGACGTCTTCGGTTGCCGTTGCCTGACTCATTGGTGGTTATTCGGTGGGGGTACGTTGTGAGGGTTACGCCTCGTCGTCCATCAGGTCGATACCGATCGCACGCTTGATGTCCTCTCTGAGAGTTCCGCCGCCGGTTCCGCCACCCAGCGAGACCATCGTGGGCTCGACGCTCCGCTCGATCGCCTGACGGACATCCCGCGAGAGGTGATCGAGATCGTCGTCGTTCATCACCACGATACCGACATCGTCGTCGGCGAGCACGCGTTCGACGGCGTCGTCGAGGTGCTCGTCCTTCTCGTCGTCTCGCACTTCCTCGAACGTCTGGACGCCGGCCAGCCGGAAGCCGGTGGTGAACTCCGGGCTGCCGACGACGGCAATCTGCTTGCTCATGTGATGACGAGTTCCTCCTCGACCTCGGTGCGGTCGAGCCCTGCTTCCTTGCCGCGGGCGATCGCCCGGATATTCTCGACCTCGCGCTCCTTTGCGAGGACGTACGCGAGCACCGGACAGATCGACAGCGGGAATCGATACGACAGTTGATCGGAGTAGCGCAACAGCGCCGCCTCCAGCGCGCGCTCGAAGGCGACTAAGCTGTCGGCGTCCTCCAGTGCCGAAAGCGCACCTGACAGGTCGTTACCGTACGTGCTCTCTCGAATCCGGGCGATAAGCTCCGTCTCGTCCTCGACCAACAGCCGAAGCTCGTCTTCGGTGAACAGCCGACCGCCCGCGATGTAGTACTCGGCCGGGTCGATGTCCGTTCCGCCGCTCAGCCGCAGCGCGTTCCGGACGTTCCGGAAGTCGATCTCGGCCTGCAGGAACTCGACGTACAGCATCACCGGGTGGCCGCGCTCGGCGGTCACCTCGACGTCTTCGACGCCGTCAAGTAAGTGTTCGTAGAACTCCCGATCGATCGCGTTCTCGATCGGCACCAGCAGGCCAGTCTCCTCGTACTCCTCGTAGGCCTCGGCGACCGCGTCGCCAAAGATCGTCCGATCAAGGAGTTCGACGACCGTCTCGACGGAATCGGCCGCGGCGAGTTCGTCGAGCAACCGCTCGTCGAACTCGCCAGCGGGGATGAAGTCCGTGCGAATCTCCTCGGCGTCGGTCCCCGAGTAGATCCCACGAAGTGCCGTCTTCGCGTTCCAGGCGTCGAACTTCCGGACGTAGTTGGCGATCTGTTCGTAGAGCTGGCCCTCCGCCCAGCCGAGGATGTCGTGGAAGTGTCGGGCGAGGTTTTCGTTGAGCGCGTACTCGATCAGGTCGACCCCGCCGTGGCGCGATCCGAGCCGGTTGATCTCGTCTTCGTACTCGCTTTCCTCCATGAACCGCGCGATTCCACTGGGGGCCATCCGGACCAGCTTCCGGTAGTCCTCCTCCTCGAACAGCTTCGCCTTCCGTGCCCTCACGCGGGCGGTGACGTATCCCGGATTCGAGGCGCGGGCACTCGTACTCATTGGTCGAACAGTTGTTCGCTGATTTCCTGGAGGCTATCGTCCCAGACCGCGTCAAGGATCGAGTCGAACGTGTTGTTCACTCGAACCCGAGCGGCCTCGCTCTCGACGACGACGCCGCCGAGGCAGTCGTACTCGCCGCCGTACTCGAACGACTCGAACTCGTCGGCGAGCAGTTCGCTGACGAGTTCTTCGTCCGACGAGCGCGCGTAGACGACCGCGTCGTCGGCGTCGTCAAGTTCGGCTGCTGCCGCTGACAACAGCGCCAGCGTCAGGTCCGCTCTCCGATCACCTTCGAGCGACGCAAGCCGCGATTCGACGCCGTCTCGGACCTCAGCGAGAACGTCGCGACGCGCCTCCAGACGTTTCTGTTTCGCCTCCAGCTTCGCACTGGAGAGCTTCTGCTCGCGCTCGCGTTCGAGTTGGCGCTCGACATCGGCTTCGCGTTCGGCGACGATCTCCTCGGCGTCGGCGTCGGCCTCCTCGCGGATCTCCTCGGCGTCGGCGTCGGCCTCCTCGCGGATCTCCTCTGCACGCGCGCGCGCTTCCTCCCGAATGTCCTCGACGACCGTTTCCAAGCTCATGATGACGAAGGGAAGGGGGTTAGACGACCGACGGTTCGACCAGGAAGATCGCGACGATCGCGAAAATGACCAGGGTCTCCGGCAGAACCGTCAGGATCAGACCGGGACCGAAGAGGTCACGGTCCTCGGCGATCGCGCCGACCGCAGCGGTTCCGATCCCGCGCTCGGCGTAGCCCGCCGCGAGCGCCGAGAGTCCGACCGCGAGACCCGCTCCGAGCATCGCCATCCCGTGGGCGAGGTTCGCCGCGTAGTCCGGGTCCTGTTCAACCGCGTTCTGTGCCAGTACCGCCATATCTGCCAGCAGCGTAAGTTCGATCATGGTTGTGGGTATGTGTTTTTCCGGGTTATCTGTCGCTTAGCGGTCCTCAGTGTACGTTCTTCGATAACCGAACGGTTGGTAGTTCTCGCCGCCGCCTTCATAAAACTTCCCAAAGAACTCGACGTACTCCAGGCGGACCATCTGGATTCCGGCTGCCGTAATGCCCAGCAACAGGACCACGATGTGTCCGACGATGAACACGGCGATGGCGACGGGAATCGTCACGAACAGGGGGTCCATGTGGATCAGCCCGGCGAATTCGGCTTCGTAGCCGGTAACGCCGGCACCCGGGACGCCGAACAGCGTGTATCCGGTCTCGGGGTGCGTGTATCCACCGAACACCAGCAGGTTCACCACGAACGCCATCCCCCCCTTCGCGAGCAGGACGGCGACCATCCGCAGGTAGGACATGGTGTGTCCGAGCGAGTACGTGACGCTCTCGAGCATGCCGACGGCCGGGCCTTCACCCAGCATCGCACCGACGACGCCGAACACCAGGATGCCGAGACCGACGAAGCCAGCGGTCTCCGGCAGCGCCGTGAAGGCGACGCCCGTGACCTCGGCAATCGCGTTGTCCGGTCCGACCAGGAAGTCGGGTTTCGGGCCGAGGAGGTGGCCGCTGAACAGCCACAGCCACAGGCCGTTGACCACGAACACCCACGACAGGTTCTCGAGGGCCGCCTCCTTGAGTCCGTGTGAGCGTTCGTTGATGAAGCCCATCACGAACCCGATGTTCAGGTGAACGAGTCCGAACAGGATACAGGCGACGATCCAGAACTCGGCCCACTCGACCGTCTGGAGGCCCTTATCGAGCGTCCCCGCGAGCGGGAGATCCAGCCCGAGATCGGGACCCATGTGTACGCCGAAGACGTCGTCGTACAGGTAGCCGAAGATTGCCGTGAAGATGCCGGCCCACACGGCGATCCAGCCGAGGGCGTTGATCACCTCCGAGTCGTACTGGAACAGCAGCCAGCCCATCGCCATGTACAGGAGACCGTACCCGATGTCGCCGATCATGAACCCGAACGCGAACGGATACGTCAGAAAGACGATCAGCGTCGGATCGAGTTCGTTGTACTTCGGCCGGTTGAGCGCGTTGACGAGCACTTCGAACGGCTGTGCGACCTCGCGGTTGTCCTGGACGACGGGCGGCTCGTCGTGGTGCTCGTCTTCCTCGTCCTCGTCCTCGACATCGGTGTACCCCGCACCGCCATCGGCGGCAGCGGCACCACCCGCAGCGCCCTCCCCGCCGACGTGTTCTCGCTCGTGGGCGTGACCGTGGTCGTCGTAGGACGCACGTTCGAGCTCCTCGATGTCCACGTGGTCGCCGACGGCGTCGGCGAGCGCACGCTCGAGTTCGCCGTAGCGCTCGGTCGGGATCCATCCCTCAGCGATGAACGATCGCTTCGTGGTCGCGAACTGCAGCGGCGCTTCGGCCTTCTGCACCTCGATCGAGAGCTCCTCCTCGGCGGCGAGTAAGAACCCAGCCACGTCGAGTTTGACATCCTCGAGTTCGCCCTCGACGGTGTCGAGTTGGCTTTCGAGGCGCTGTTTCCGGTGGCGAAGTTCGTCTACGTACACCTCGGGGCTTCCCTCCTCGTCGGGAACCTCGATCGCGGTGAACTCGACGCCGACGAGCGCATCGTCGATGACGTTCGTCGCGTCCCCGTCCGGGTACGCGAACGCGGCGACGTACGCGCCGTCGCCTTCGAACGTCTCGTAGGCGGCGATGTCGTCGGACTCATCGAGCGCCTCGTCGACGCCGCGTACGTCGCCCTCACCGACGACGACGTCCAGCGAATCGTAGCCGGAGAGGAGTTCGAGATCCAGGCCGATCGCGGCGAACGGCTCGGCAGCCGAGAGTCGCTCGTCGACTCGACGGAGTTCGGCGCGAAGCTCGTCGCGGCGGTCATCGAGTTCGTTGACCGTGGTTCTGATCCGTTCGATCTCGGCTTCGAGCTCCTCGTCGTCGACGATCCGGCTCGGGCCGGCATCGTCCTCGTCGACGTCGAGGATGCTCTCCAGCGAGCGCACGGTGACGAGTTTTCCGGACGCCTCCTCTGCGCCCTCGATCGGATCCCCGTTCTCGAAGCCGTCCCACCGGCCGTCGTAGTCGACCAGGTGGACCAGATCGAGCCCGTGGACGGTCTCGATGACGTCGTCCAGCACCCGACGGGACCCCGTCACCGAGACCTTACTCATCCGCTTAGGCCTGAGCATGCACCGCCTCCTCGAAAAGGTCGATGACGTGTTCGATGACGTCCTCGATACGATCGTCGGCTTGCTCGGTCAGTGCCTCCTGTTCGCGCTCGCCCTCCGCGAGCAGTTCGTCTCGGCGGGCCTCGATCTCGGCTCTGGCCTCCGCGAGGCGCTCCTCGGCGAGGGCGCTGGCCTCCTCTTCGGCCTGCCTGCGGATCTCGGCGGCCTCTTCACGTGCCTCGGCGACGATCTCGTCGGCCTCTCGCTCGGCATCGGCGACGATTTCGTCAGCCTCGGCTTCAGCCTCCTTGACCCGTTCGAGAACCTGTGGCCTCGGCATGCTAATCACGCGAAGGTTGCGTGAGCGCGGTATAAGGTAGTTGCGAAACGACGGTGACGCGCACGCTCGCGAAGCCACCGGCTGTTCCTCCGTCTCGACCCAGTATACTCCGGTTCACTCCGATCGGCGAGTACCCGATCGATTGCTGGTCGGGGGAACCGAACGCGCCGCGCTACGGTTCCCGGGGGTCCCGTTCACCGACGAAGAACGCGGGGTGTGTCCACAGGTCGAGACCGGAATCCCGGGAAACCCACAGCCACAACACGCCGAGCACGCCGACGATCAGATTACTACTTATCATCATGAGACCTCCGTGGCCGAGCAGCATCGATTGGCTGAGAGGGTCGACGAGAACGATCACCGACATCCCTCCGTCGGCGGGTGGGTGTTCGGAGAATAAGCTGGCTCCCGCCGCGTTGCCTGCCGCGTGAACGCCGATCGGAAGCGCCAGGTCGTTGGCCAGGAGATAGAGGAGTCCAAACACGAACCCGGAGAGAATCCACGTCGTCACGAACGCTGGATGCGGTGCCTGCGCTGTCCACTGTTCGACGTGAATGACACCGAAGATGACGGCCTGCAGAATCAGGACGCCGGCGATAGCGGACCGGGGAGAGAGCCTCCTTCGGAGCCCTTCAGCGGCATTCACCATGAGAACGCCCCGGAAGAACAGTTCCTCCCAGAAGCCAGTACAGAGATACGCCAGGATGATTACCACTACACCGACCCAGAGCCCCACTGGACCGGGTGAGAGCACCGCCGATATCTCGAACCACCCCATGGCAATCCCGACTACATACGGGACCGCTACCGCAACGATTCCGATCAGGAACCCTGCAACGAGGTCGCTTCCCCATCGACGATCGAACCGCAACCCGTACTCCCAGATCGACCGGCCCCGATCCAGATAGCGAGTGCTCGCGGCGAACAGCACGAAGACCGTCACGGCGAGCGTCAACTGAGAGACAAATATGAGGGCCGGTATCGAAAGCGCATCACCGACGAGGAACATGACTCCAACGGCGATAGCGAGCGCCGGAATCAACGGGACGACGATTCGCCAGGGTGCCCGAGCACGCGTTCGATCCTCGGTCCAGATGACGCTGGCGACGACCGAGGCGAGTCGGTTGTAAGCGTGTCGTATCATTACAGGCGACCCAACGAATCCAGTGGGGAAAACAGCGCACGCAGGACTTCATCTCGTGCAGTAGCGAAACTCCCTTTAATACCTATCGCAATAGACAACTCGTGAAAGAGGATTGTACCGTGGAAACAATTGGTGCGTTGTTAGAGAACGCAACGGCCCGAACAATCCTCCGGATGACCAGTCGAGAACCCATGACAGCACGCACATTGAGCGATCACTGTGAGGTCTCTCAACCGACCGTCTATCGCAAGTTAGAGGAGCTCAGAGCGTGCGGGTTGCTGGTCGAACAAACCCAGCCCGATCCCGATGAAGGGCACCATCGAACGGTGTACGCGACGAACCTCCGGCGAATCATCGTCCACATCGATGAGGGGGCGATGGATGTTCGGATCGACCGACACGAAGACGTCGCAGATCGGCTCACGCGGTTCATCGAGGGGGCATAACATGACCACGCTCCCGCTCCAACTGTGGGGTCCGGAAGGTGCGGCGAACTGGGTCGCCGCATACACGCTCACGGCCGACGTGCTGATGGCGCTGTTTGGAGTGTTCATCGCGTATCACGCATATCGGGGCTATCGCCGGAACGACAGCCGGCCGATGCTGTACATCTCGATCGGGTTCGTCCTCGTCCTCACCGTCCCGTTCGTGTTGCTGGTGGCTGTCCGAGTGGTCCCTGTTCTCCCGGAAACCGCGACCGTTGTCGTCATCCAGACGATCCAGGTACTGGGGTTAGCAGCGATTCTGTACGGCTTTCGGGTGCCCAGTTAGCGTCCATCTCGCGGCGCGAGTTCGTACTGTCACGGCGACTTTCGCCGTGAGTTTGTGCTGTCACGGCGATGTCGCACGTGACTTCATACTGCCACAACGAGTTCCGTACCGATGCTTTTTTGAATTCTACCCTCAGTTTTCAGAATGAATCGCCTTATGACTCGCCGGCACACGTGTCGTCCGGTACACGATCCGTTCTCGCCGCCCGCCGCTCCGCGGGCTGGATAGCTGCAGCACTCGCAGTCGCTCGTTTCGCTACACCCCGTAGCCGCAGTCTATCCGATGACAGGACACGCCAATGCCGACCCACGCCGAGTCACCAGCACAACGCTGGGGCTCACTCACGAACGGAGACGCATCGACTCACGAGAATCATCGCTCCAGGAACCATCGCCCCGAGCCACTACAGCAGCCACGTGACCGCCCAACTGGTGGTGGATCCCGATGACCTCCACCGATTCGGAATCGCTGTGGCACAACCGGAACTTCCGACGGTTCTTTTTCGGCCAGTTCGTGACAAACGCCGGGGACAGCCTCTATACGGTCGCCGTCATGTGGCTGGTCTTCGAGTTGAGCGGCTCGACGGTTCTCACTGGCATCGCGAACGCCATCCTGTTGCTCCCGTGGCTGCTGCAGATTTTCGTGGGACCGGTCGTCGACCGTCTCCCGCTGAAACCCCTCCTCGTCGGGTCACAACTCCTGCAAGGTGCCGTCGTTCTCGTCATTCCGCTCGCCGCGTTCACGGGACGGCTGAGCGTCGGCGTCGTGTTTTCGGTCCTTCCCGTGTTGATGCTCGCATCACTGATCGCGGCTCCGATGCGAGCGGCGATCGTTCCGAGAATCGTCCGCAAGTCGGAGCTCTCGCGGGCGAACTCGTCACTCGCGACGATCACGCTCGGACTCGACATGGTGTTCGACGCACTCGGCGGCATCCTCATCGCTGTCGTGGGCGTCACGACGCTGTTCTTGATCGACTCGGTCACGTTCGCCGTCGCCGCGCTGCTGTTCGCGGGCATGGTGATCCCCCCACCGACCGACGAGGAGCCCACGACGACCGACGACTCGGTCGTTCGATCGTACGTCGACGACTTGCAAGCGGGCATCAACGTGCTCCGTGGCACCGTCTTCGTCGAGTTGGTCGCCCTGGCGGCGGTCGCCAACCTCGCGACGGGAATCACGCTCGCAATCTTGCCCGCGTTCGCCGACTCACTCGGCGGTCCGGCGATCTACGGGTTTCTGCTGGGGGCACTGGGTATCGGCCGCCTCGTCGGATCGCTCATCGCGCCGTCCCTCGAAACGGTCGCGTACGGTCGACTCGTTCTGGTGGGGTACGCGATCGGTGCGTGTTGCTGGCTCGCTGCTGTGTATGCGCCCTCGACGACGCTCACCGTCGTGCTGTTCGGAGCGGCCTGGATAGCGGGCGGCGTCGACGGCGTGCTCACGTCGACGCTGAACCAATCGATATTCCCCGACGTCCTCCTCGGACGGGTGTCCGCAACCAAGGGTACGGCTGCGGGAGCAACGTTGCCGCTGGGATCGTTGATCGGCGGGGTCGTCGCCGAACTCCTCGGAACGACGACCACGATGGCGCTGTCAGCCTTCGGATTCGGAACGATAGCGCTGTACGCTCTCGTGCGCCCCCGGGTTCGGAACCTTCCCGCAGTTGCAGACGCGACACCGGCCGATTTCGGCGTCAGCGTCGAAGTGGATCCAGCCCACGAGAACGGGATGTAACCGAACGGATCGGGCGGCTCACTATGGCTGATCCGGACGCATGACTCTCGTCTGTTCTCTCCCCCGACTCTGGTACGACGAACATGTTCGGGGTGCTTGCTACCCGTCGACGGCACCGACACTCGGGTGAGGGCGATGTCCACCTGTGATCTCTGCGACCTGCCGACGCCCGACCCGCCCGTCGAGGGAGCCGGGGGAGAGTTCTGTTGTCGAGGGTGTCGGGAGGTCGCCAGCACGCTGGAATCGGCCGATCTCGACGCGGGGTCGGTCCGCGAGCGAGCGCGGAGCGCGAGCGAGCGAACCCCCGCCGTTCCCGACGGACACGAGGAGGCGTTTCTCGCCGTCGACGGCATGCACTGTACGACGTGTGAGGCGTTTCTTGCGGTCCGTGGCGAGCGTCACGGCGGAATCACCGCGGTGACGGCGAGCTACGCGACCGGGACCGTCCGCGTCGTCTACGATCCCGACCGGCGTGACCCGACCGACCTCCCCGAACTGCTGTCCGGTCACGGCTACGTCGCCCGCTTCCGCGACGAGGCTGGGCGGGACGACGACGACGCCGAACTCGCCCGGCTGCTCGTCGGCGGCTTCTGTACCTTCCTGCTCATGCCGTGGTACCTGTTCTTCCTCTATCCGAGCTACGTCGGCATCGAAACCGGCATCCTCACCGTCGACATGCGCTCGTCGATCGGACTCTATCTCCCGATGGCGGTCGTCGGCGTGCTGTCAACGGTGGTGCTGTTCTACACCGGCTATCCTGTTCTCCGGGGCGCGTACGTCAGCGTACTCGCCCGCCGGCCGAACATGGATTTGCTGATCTCGGTGGCGGCGCTGAGCGCGTACGCCTACAGCACGGTCGCGCTCGCGACGGGCAGCACACACCTCTACTACGACGTGTCGGTCGCGGTGATCATGGTCGTCACTGTCGGCGGGCGCTACGAGGGGACGGTCCGTCGACGGGCGACCGCGCTCCTCTCGGCGGTGACGACCACGAGCGTCGAGGAGGCGAGGCGTCGAACGGACGACGGTACCGAGACGGTCCCTCTCGACGACCTTCGTCCGGGTGACGAACTCCTCGTCCGGCCGGGTGAACGGATTCCCGCCGACGGAACGGTGATCGACGGGCGCGCCGCGGTGGACGAGTCGCTGCTGACCGGCGAATCCGTCCCCCGACCGCGGACGGCTGGCGACGAGGTGATCGGCGGCTCCGTCGCGACCGACGGCGCGCTCGTCGTCGTGGTCGGCGAGGACGCCGACAGCACGCTCGACCGGATCGGACGGCTCATGTGGGAGCTTCAGAGCGCCGACGCTGGCGTCCAGCGGCTCGTCGATCGGCTCTCGACGATTTTCGTTCCGATCGTCCTCGTCCTCGCCGTGATCGTGACCGGCTGGCGGCTCTGGGCCGGTGCGTCGGGAGCCGAGGCGTTGCTGGCCGGCCTGACCGTCCTCGTCGTCTCCTGTCCCTGTGCGATGGGGCTGGCGACGCCACTTGCGATCGCTGGCGGCCTCCGAGACGCCCTCGAACGCGGGATCGTCGTCGCCGACGAGTCGCTGTTCGAGGCCGCCCCCGACGCCGACGTGGTCGTCTTCGACAAGACCGGCACGCTCACCGCCGGCGAGATGGCGGTTCGGGCGGTTCACGGTGATCCCGCGGCCGTCGAGCGGGCCGCGGCGGTCGAGGAGCTGTCCGAACACCCCGTCGCGTCGGCGATCGTCGAGTACGCGAACGCCAGTCAGGCTGACCGCGGCCACACCACCCGACCGGACGGGGGCACACTCGTCCCCGAACCGACCGGCTTCGAGCGCCATCCGGGCGAGGGCGTCAGCGCGCACGTCGATGGTGATCGGGTCGTCGTGGGCCGTCCCTCGCTCGTCGAACGGCTGGCCGGATCGCTCGACGACGACCTCCACGTAGCTGTCGAGGACGCCCGTTCGGAGGGCTCGCTTCCGATCGCGATCGGCTGGGGCGGCCGGGGCCGTGCCGTGGTCGTGCTCGCCGACGAGAGCCGAACGGAGTGGACCGACGCCGTCGACGCGGTCGCGGATCGGGAGGTGATCGTCCTCACGGGCGACGACCCGGCCGCAGCCGACCGGTTTCGGGCGCATCCCGCGATCGACGAGGTGTTCGCAGGGGTGCCGCCGGACGGGAAGGTCGAGACGGTCCGTCGGCTTCGGTCCCACGGCACGGTCGCGATGGTCGGAGACGGGACGAACGACGCGCCCGCACTCGCCGCCGCCGACGTGGGGATCGCCATGGGCGACGGAACCGCAAGCGCCGCCGACGCCGCGGACGTGGTGGTCGCTTCGAACGATCTCAATGCGGTCCGTGAGGTGTTCGCGCTCGCGTCGGGAACCCGGCGGCGGGTTCGCGAGAACGTCTGCTGGGCGCTGTGTTACAACGCGATCGCCATTCCGCTGGCCGTCGCCGGCGTCATCAACCCGCTGTTCGCCGCGCTGGCGATGGCGACCAGCAGCGTCCTCGTGGTGACGAACTCCTCGCGACCGGTCATCCGGGAGTGAACGCTCGATACATGGCTGTGGCCTCCCAACGAACCGATTCCCACGGCGTGAGAATCGAAAGGAGCCCTTTAGCCGCTCGGCATCGATTCTCGGATAGTGTCCATGACCTCCCCCAACCGTCTCGATCGCCGATCGTACCTTCGTGTGACGAGCGCGGCTGGCATCGCGCTGACGGCAGGCTGTGCCAGCCTCGATCCCCGCGATCAGCGCCCCGACGGGGTCGTCCTCGACCGCCCCGAGTGGTACGACGAGATCGACGGGTACGAGGACGCTGACCTCTCGTACCCCACGTACGGCGACGAACTCCCGGAAGCGACGGCCCCCGATCCGCTTCGGGAGCGCGACGTGACGACGACCGAGTTCGTCGGCGAGCGCCACTCGCTGTTCACGTTCGTCTTCACCCGCTGTCACGGGGCATGTCCGGCGCTGATGGCGAGTCTCCGGCAGGTGCAAGCCGACGCCATCGACGAGGGGTACGAGGACGAAATCGCGCTCGCTACGGTCACGTTCGACCCTGAGTACGACACCCCGGAGGTGCTCGAGGAGTACGGCGAGGACATGGGCGTGAACTTCGCCGTGGGAAACTGGTATTTCCTCCGCCCCGAGACGCCCGAAGCGGCTCACGAGGTCGTCGAAGAGGGCTTTGGCTGCTTCTTCGAGGAAAACGAAGACTACGACGGTCACGGTGGTCACGACGATCACGATCACGACGACCACCATGACGATCACGACGAAGACCACGACCACAGTGAGATGGCGTTCCAACACCTCTCGCTGATCGTCCTGGCGAACGCGGATGGGTATGTTGAGCGGGCGTACACGGATCACACGCTGCCCTCCCCGAACGAACTCGTCGACGACGTTCGCGAACTCCGCGAGCGGTGGTGACGATGCGTCGACGGGAGGTTCTCGCCGGTGCGCTCGGACTCGCCGTCGTCGGGGGCGGAGCCGCCGTCACACTTGGCGACTGGGATCCCCTTGACGAACCGGGCGAGGTCGTCGAGCCGGTCGACCTGGAGGGTATCGACGCCCCCGGCAGCGACGCCGCCACGATCACGGTCCCCGAGCGCGGGCGGGTCACCTACGTCGAGGTGTTCGCCACGTGGTGTACGACCTGCAAACGGATGATGCCCGACCTCGCGGCGGCCCACGAGCGCGTCGACGACGTGCAGTTCGTCTCGATCACCTACGAACCACTCGGGGACACCGTGACCGAAGAGGACATCGCCGAATGGTGGGCTGACAACGGCGGCGAGTGGCAGGTCGCTCACGACCAGGGACTCGTGCTGTCGGCCGAACTCGATGCCAGCTCGTTACCGCACAGCGCCGTCCTGGACGCCGAGAACCGGCTCGTCTGGACGGATTACGGCCACAAGACGGCCGACGAACTCGTCGAGCAGATCGAGGGGGCGTGACGACGGTGTTCGCGTCCAGCTTCGTCCTTTCAGCGACGCTCGCCGGAACCCTCGGTCTCGCCGTTGGCGCGGGAATTCTCACCTTCTTCGCGCCGTGTTCGTACGCGCTCCTTCCGGGATACGTCGGCTACTACGTCGCCGCGACCGGCGAGGAGGCCGCGCCGCTCTCCGGCGCGCTCGTTCGAGGGCTGTCGGCAACTGCGGGCGTCCTCGCCGTCTTCGCGACGCTCTCCGTTGTGGCCGTCGTCGCCAGCGACGCCGTTCAGTCCGTCCTCCCGGTCGTCGAACCGCTCGTCGGCGTCGTGCTGGTGGGACTCGGCCTCGCGGTGCTCTACGGCGGGATGGGAACGGTTCACGTCGTGTTGCCCCGGCGACGCGCGACCGTTTCGGGGTTCGCGCTGTTCGGTGCGATGTACGCGCTCGCCTCGACGGCGTGTTTTCTCCCCGTCTTCATGGGAATCGTCCTCCAGTCGCTGACGCTCTCGCCGGCGGGGACGGCGCTCGTCCTCGGCGGCTACGCCGCCTCGTTCGGGGTGTTCATGCTCGCGGCGACGGTCGCCATCGCGGTGGGGCACAGCTTCGGCACGGAGCGACTCGCCGGCAACGTCGACCGTCTCGTTCGCCTGGCCGGCGTCGTCCTCGTTCTCGCAGGAATCGGTCAGCTCTACGTCGCCTTGGTCGTCAACGTCGCCTGAGATCCGGTGACAGGGTCAGTGTTCCGCCGTCGCTGAGCTCGCCACGCGGGCCAGCGCCTCGATGCCGCTGTCGATCTCGTCGAGGGACGCAAAGCTAAAGGAGAGCCGCAGGCCGTTCTCGCCGCTGTCGTCGGGGAAGAACATCGATCCGGGGAGGTAGACGACGCCTTCCTCGGCGGCGTCGGCGAGCAGCTCGTCGGTGTCGGCTCCCTCGGGGAACTCGACCCAGACGAAAAACCCGCCCTCGGGTTCGGTCCACTCGACCTCCGGCGGCATGTGTTCGTCCAGACACCGAAGCGTGTGATCGAGGCGCTCGGCGTACGCCTCCCGGAGTTCGGCGAGGTTCTCCTCGAACGCCCCGTCGGTGCAATAGCGACCGAGGACGCCCCGCGTGAACGTGTTCGTCCCGCCCGCGTTCATCCGGCGGACCTGTGCGTGGATCTCCGGGTGGGCGATGACCCACCCCGTCCGGACGCCGGGGGCGATCGTCTTCGAGAACGTGCCGACGTGGACGACCCGCCCGTCCTCGTCGAGTTCGGCGAGCGTCGGGACGTCATCGCCCTCGTACCGCAGGTCGCCGTACGCGTCGTCCTCCAGCACGACGAAGTCGTACTCGGCGGCGAGGTCGAGCAGTCGCTCCCTGCGGTCGAGTGAGAGCGTCGTTCCCGTCGGGTTCTGGAAGGTCGGGATGGTGTAGAACACCGTCGGAAGCTCACGGCCGTCCTCGCGGCGTGCTTCGAGTTCCCTGGCGACCGCGTCGACGTCGAGACCGTCCTCGTCGACCGGGAATCCCTCGACCTCCACGCCGAAGTTGCCGAACAGCTTCAGGACGCCCATGAACGTTGGGGCCTCGACAAACAGCGTATCGCCCGGATCGAGAAACGTCCGACAGATCGCGTCGACCGCGTTCGTCCCACCGTTGGTCAACAGCACCTGATCGTCGTCACAGTCGATCCCTCGCTCTCGTGCGCGCTCTGCGATCGCCTCGACGAGTTGGTCGCCATAGTCGCTGCCGCCGTACTGAAGCGCTGTGTCACCCTCCTCGTCGAAGACGGCGTCGGCAGCGTCGACGAGGTCGTCGTTCGGAAACGACTCGGGGTAGGGAAACCCGACCCCGAGGGGGGCCGCGTCGGGGGCGGAGATCGACCGCCACTCGCCGTAAGTCGACTCCCCGAGGGTCTCTCGCACCGGCTCCGCGAACAGGTGATCGAACCGTTCGGTTCGCTCGTTGTCGTCCATCGTCCATCCTTCGTCGGCGATCGGTCAAAAAGGGGTGGGACCCGGCGAACGATGGGGCGTTCACGCGGGCCTGATGGGAAGTTCGACGTGCGTCGGGTGCTCGCGCTCGTGGTGGACGGCGTTGGTCGCAACCCGATACTCGCGATCGCCGTAGAGCGGCCCACCCGTGTTGTGGTTCACGTCGTAGCGCGGGTAGTTCGACGAGGAGACGTCGAGGCGGATGCGGTGGCCCGGCTGGAAGACGGTCGCCGTCGGGTACGGCTCCATGTAGAACTCGTACACCTCGCCGGGATCGATCGGAGCTTCCTCGCGGCGGTAGCCACGGTAGCGCCCCCGACAGATCGAGTCCGCAAGGTTGAGCGCGAAGCCATCCGGAAAGTCGGGGGTCGGCGGGTGTTCGTCGATCAGCTTCGCGGTGAAGTCCGTGTCGGGGGCGTCGGTCGAGCCGTACACCCGCACCCGGATCGGTCCGGCGATCTCGACCGGCTTCGACAGCGGCGGCGTTCGGAACGTCACCACGTCATTGCGCTCGTCCAACGGGCCGTACGGCGGCGACGCCCCGAACGTGTCCGGACGCGTGCGCTGGTCCCATCCCCCGCGACCGGTCAGACTCTCCGTCGGCCGACCGGCGAGCGGGAACTCCTCGATCGTCTCGTCTCGCGCCTCGAACGTGTAGTACGACGAGCAGTTCCCGCCGATCGTGGGGACGGGATCGCGCGGATCGAACTCATAGACCGTCTTCGAGTCGTTCGCAGTTGGCTGCTTCGTCGAGAGACGCCCACCCTCATGCGCGAAGTACGTCGTGAACTCGGTGTCCGGGAGTGGCCATTCCTCGGCCGTATTCCACTCGCCGCCGTAGGAGAGCCGTTCGTCGCCGTTCTTCGATCCGTCACCGGTTCCCATCCGGAAGTACTCGACCGGCGGCTGGTCGGCCCACGTCTCCGCCCCCTTGAGGTAGTGATCGAAGAAGTCGAGGTGGGTTTCGAGGTGATCCGTTACGGCTGCCTCGCCGAAGTCGGCCTCCCCGGAGTACGTCCGCGTCCACGTCCCCTGTCCGCCGTGGGTCCACGGTCCCATGATCAGGAAGTGATCGCTCTCCTTCCGCTCGCGAAGCGCGACGAAGTTGTCCACGGTCGCTTTCCCGTACGAATCGTACCATGCGCCCGAGTAGACGGTCGGTACGTCCGCGGACTCGTCGTAGTAGCTCACGAAATCGATGCTCGGGTCCGACCACATCTCGGCCTCCCCGCCCGAGGTGGCGTAATCGAAGAAGTACTCCTCGTAGTTCGGGAGGTGCCGGAGCGGGGACTGTCCGGGAAGAATCGGCTCGCCGTCGAGCAGATCGCCCGTGTCGACGTTCGCCAGCAACCGCTGTACGTCGGGGTCTTCGAGCGCGCGCTTTGCGAACCCACCCCCGATGGTGAGCGCCCAGGTGAACCAGCGGAGTTCGATCGCGCCGTTGTGTCGCAGGGTCGCCTCCCACGCGCTCGCCGCGCCCTGATTGACGAACATCGCGGCGAGCCCGTCGGGGTCCTGTGTCGCGAGCGCGTTCTGGACCCACGCCATGTACGAGGTTCCCATCGTCCCGACCTGGCCGTCGCAGTACGGCCGACTGGCGAGCCACTCGACGGTGTCCGCGCCGTCCTCGGCCTCGTTGATCAGCAGGTAGAACTCCCCCTCGCTCTCGAACCGCCCGCGCACGTCCTGCAACGCCACGACGTACCCGCGTTTCGCGAACCATCGGCCCTTCTCCTCGATTCGGGTTCGGTCGCGCTTGTCGTAGGGCGTTCGCTCCAGCAGTGCGGGCGCTGGCTCGTCGATCGGTTCGCCGGTGTCGGGATCGGCCGGCCGGTACACGTCGGTCGACAGCCCCACGCCGTCGCGGGTCTCGACGGTCACGTCCTGGTGGACGGTCACGCCGTATTCGGGCTGGGATGCCATGTCACGGGGGCGGGCGCGTACACCTTAGCTGTACTGCAGGCGGTAAGTCCCCTTCTCGAAGCCGACTCCGCGGTTGATCACTTCAGTTACGATATTACTCGTTCTTTACGCGAGAAGAGTATGAATGTCATACTATGTGACTCTTCGAGAACGTCGCCGGTACCGATCTGAAATTCCGTCCGGTTCTCGGTTCGGCCGCGATCGTATTCGACGCCAGTATGGGTGCAGGTGATCCGTTGTTTGGACCGAATTCTGGAGTCGCCATCTCGGGACCGCGATCCTCACCGAACGCATCAGCAACAACGCGACGGTGGTGTTGATACTCCCCGTCGCCGTTGACGCGGCGACCGCTATCGGGGCCGACCTGTTTTCGTTCGTCCTCGCGGTGACGTTCGCGGCGAGCCCGCCGTTGCTCTCACCGATCGGCTACCGGCGGGATCGTACTGTTCTGGGGCGTGTGACAGCTCCGCCGAATCTAGAAAGCGTCATGGCACGGCCGGTCGAACGCCGACCGTGGAGCGAATTCGGCTGACCAACGAGGAGTTCGAGGGCGAGAACAGCGTCTACTGGTTCGACGGCGAGCGGACGGTGCTCGTCGACACCGGCGTCGCCACGCCGGCCGTCGAGGACGAACTTCGGTCGGCGCTCGACCGCCACGGCGTGGCCGTCGCGGATCTCGACGCGATCGTACTGACCCACTGGCACGCCGACCACGCCGGACTGGCGGGGACGTTCCAGCGCGAGAGCGGCGCGAGCGTCCACGTCCACGCCGCTGACGCCCCGCTCGTCGCCGACGAACGGGCGTGGGAGTCCTACGGCGAGATCCTCCGCGAGCGGTTCGCCGAGTGGGGGATGCCCGAGGATCGACGCGACGAACCACTCTCGGTGATCGAATCCGACGTGTTCGGCGAGCGCGCCGACGTGACGCCCTACGAGGACGGCGATCGACTCCAGTTCGGCGATCTCACCCTTCGTGTGCTGCACACCCCGGGACACACGGCGGGATCGTCGTGTCTCGAAGTCGAAGACACCGGCGAGGTGCTCTCGGGCGACGCGCTCCTTCCGACGTACACCCCCAACGTGGGTGGGGCGGACGTTCGCGTCGAGGATCCGCTCGGGACGTATCTCGCCTCGCTCTCTCGGATCGAGGAGGCGGGGTTCGAACGGGCGTATCCCGGTCACCGCGACCCGATCGACGATCCGGCCGGGCGCGCCCGTGAGATCGCCGCACATCACCACGAACGGACCGAGCGCGTCCTCGAATCGCTCGCCCGTATCGAACCGGCCGATGCGTGGGCGGTGAGCGCAGACCTGTTCGGCTCGCTGTCGGGAATCCACGTGATGCACGGACCGGGGGAGGCGTTCGCCCACCTCGATCACCTCGACCGGACCGGATCCGTCGAACGAACCGAGAACGGATACGTCCGAACTGACGGGTCCGATTCGGCGCTCTCGGGATCAGCAGGTGGCTGAGTGAGCGTGGCCCGTCTGCAATCATCCGAGTGATCCGGGATGCGGGTCCGACCGAGTTAGGACGCGA
>SKSS01000001.1 GCA_007122875.1 Salinarchaeum sp.
CACCCGTCAGCCGGTCGCGCTCCTCGTCGACGGCGTGGCGGTCGATCACCGGACGATCGAACTCGCTCCGGGCGAGTCGGAGACCGTCACCTTCGAGCGGACGTTCCCGATCGCGGGCGAGTACGAGGTCGGCATCGGCGACGAGACGGCGACGATCGTCGTCGAGGAGCCGGCTGCCGATGATCCCGAGGAGCCCGAACCGATCTTCGAGGTGCGAAACGTGACGGTCGACCCGACCGAGGTCGAACCGGGCGAACCGGTGTCGGTAGCGGCGACGGTAGCGAACGACGGCGACGCCAACGGAACGATCACCGCCGAACTCGCGGTCGGCGACGTGGTCGTCGACACGGAAACGGTCACGGTTCCGGCCACCGAGAGCCGGACGGTGTCCTTCGAGCACGTGTTCGACGAGCCGGGCACGTATCCGATCGCGGTGAGCGGCACGGACGGGGATTCGGTGACCGTCTCCGATCCGGGTCCGAGTCCCGTCGCCGACCGGGATCTCACCGGCCCCGGAACGGCGTTCGCCGCCGGTCCCGCGATCGGGGGGTTCATCGTGTTCGTCTTCTTCCGCCGACAGCTCCCGGCTGCGCTCCGGGGATGGCTCCGGATTCGGAGGCTGTGACCGTCCCCATCCGGTGGCTTCGTACGTTCCCGGCAACTATATGCAGGTGGCGGCCCCTATTCCCGTCGAAGCGGATGTACGGACCAACAACCGCCATCGTGCACGTGGTTGGCGGCGTCGCGGGCGGGCGATCGTGAGTTCCCGCTCGTGGGCGGGGACGGCGTTCACCGTCCTCGCGGTTCTCGTCGTCGCCGCCCTCGTCTTCGGCCAGTTGCTCGGTCAGCCGATCCTGCTCGGCTACGTCACGACCGGCAGCATGGAGCCGACGATCGGGGCGGGAGACGGCTTCGTGGTGATTCCGTCGGCAGTCGCTGGCGAACCCGAGCACGGCGACGTGATCGTGTTCGACGCGCGTGAGATCGAAGGGGGCGGACTCACCACCCATCGCGTCGTCGGCGAAACTGACGAGGGGTACATCACCAGGGGTGACGCCAACCCGTTCACCGACCAGGATGCCGGAGAACCGCCGGTCACCGATGGGCAGGTAGTCGCGCACGCGCTTGAGGTCGGGAACCACGTCGTCGTGATCCCGAACTTCGGGACGGCGATCATGGCGATTCAGGGATTCGTCGGTGACGCCGGGGAGCGTCTCGGTTCGCCGCTCGCCCCCGAGACGATCGGCACGGTTCTCGTCGTGGTCGGGTTGCTCATGCTCGGGTTCGCTGCGTTGGTTGGCGACCGGGGCGTCAGGGATCTCCATCGATCCCCGCACCGTCAGAACGTCGTCTCGGTGTGGTTGATGATTCTCGTCGCGGTACTCGTCGTGACGGGGCTGACGACGGCCGCGATGGTACTGCCGGCCGGAACTCACGAGTACGGCATCGTCAGCGCGGACGAGTCGGGTGACGAGCCGGGGGTGATCGAAGCCGGCGGCTCCGAGCAGGTCGCCTACGAGATCGACAACGCCGGGGTCGTACCGGTGCTGGTCGTGCTCGAACCGGCGAGCGAGGGCGTCGAGGTCTACCCCGAGGCAGTCACCGTTGACCGGGGTGAGACGGCGACGAAGACCGTCGTCCTCTCGGCTCCGGAGGAGCGCGGCGAACACTTCCGTCACGTCGCCGAACACCGCTATCTCGTGGTGTTGCCGCCGTCGGTCCTGCTGTCGCTGCACGCGGTCAGTCCGGCATTCACGCTGCTGGCTATCAACGCGATCGTCGGCGGGATCGTCGTCGCCATCTCGGTCGCGCTGTTCGGCACCGGGCACCTCCGGATGCGGTCGCCCGGCTCGAACGTCCCGCCAATCGTGCGAATCCGGCGAAAACTTCGGCGTCGGTGACGGGTTCAACCCAGTACCGTTATTACGACGTGTCCCATCGGTGATGCTAGACTCCATGGGGGATGACCTCCTCGTGGGTGGGATGATCGCACATGATCGATAGCCCGCGGATCCAACTGTTGGTCGCCGAACACGGCCGAACGGTCGCCATCAGCCTCGTCGTTGTCGGGCTCCTCTCGTTGGCGGTGGCTGGCTGGGTCGCCGCGAACCCCGATACCACGACCGTTACGCAGACCGTCGACGAGGAGACTGTCGAGACCGATCTCCACACCAGCGCGGAGGTGACTGCCGACGACGCGCCGTGGGAGCGCGGAACGACGCTGGAGAACAGCCCCGTCTACCTCACCGACGCGTCCCCGACGGTGACGCTCGAACCCCGAACGACCGTCCCCGACGACTCGGCGACGGTCTCTCACCAACTGACACTCAGACTCGAAGCGACACAGGATGGCGAGCCGTTCTGGGAGGACGAACGGACGCTGATCGACGAGGAGGCAACCGTCGAGGATGGGGAGGCCGTCTCCACAGCCGACCTCGACGTTCGCGAACTCTACTCGACCGTCGAGAACACGTCTGAAACGCTCTCCGGCGTCGGTTCGATATCGGCCTCGGTGCATCTTTCGGTGCAGTACGACACCGGAACGTACGAGGGGACGCTCGACACCGACGCCCCGTTCCAGCTTACGTCGGACTCCTACTGGATCGACGGATCGCTCGCCGACTCGGAGACCCACGCCACGACCGTTCCGATCGAGACGACCGAACCCGTCGACTGGACGCTCGTCGGCTTCTTGGCGGTCCTTGGATTCTTCGCGTTCGGAGCAGCGGTCGGCGTCGTCCGTGCTGAGGATCCCGATGTCGAGGCGATCCGCCAACGTCTCCACCAAGAGCGGTACGCCGAATGGATCTCCCCGGGACGACTTCCGATGTGGGTGGGTCAGGACTACGTCGAACTGGAGACGCTCGAAGACGTCGTCGACGTTGCGATCGACACCAACCAGCGGGTCGTCCACGACCGCCAGCGCAACCTCTTTGCGGTCATCTCCGGGGAGGTCGTCTACTACTACAGCCGCCACGGCAACTGGGAGCAGGTGGCCTGGCCGGAGATGAATCTGGGCCGCGATGCCGACGACCCGGACGTTCTCCCGACGATGCCCGACGAGCCGTCGGGTCCGTTCGCCAGTCCCGCGGATTCGGCCGACGACGAGGGGCCAGAGGCGACCGCCGGGGTTGACGGGGCGTCGGGTGCTCCCGACTCCGATGGCAATCGGACGGCCGGCGACGAGTTCGATCAGTGGATGACGGACCGTGACTGGGAATCGGAGACGGACACCGAGGAGTGGCCGGGTGACGACGATTCAGGGGGAAGCGCTAGCTCCTCGGTCGCGGACGAAAACGAACGGGACGGCGTTTGAACGGATCCTACCCGAACGGGCCACCGCCCATTCCGCCTCCACCGCCCTGCATCTGTTTCATCATGCGCTGCATGTCCGAGTCGCCCATCCCCTGTAGCTGTCCGAGCGCTCGCTCCATCATCCGGTACTGCTCGAGCAGCTCCCTGACCTGCTCTTCATTCGTGCCAGAGCCACGGGCGATTCGCTCGACTCGCCTCGCGCCGATCACTGACGGGTTCTCGAGCTCCTCGTCGGTCATTGAGTCCATGATGACTCCGTAGGCGTGGAGTCGGTCCTGGGTGACGTCCATCGCGTCGTCGGGGAGTTGATCCATGATCCCGCCGCCGAACCCAGGGATCATATCCAGCACCTGATCGAGCGGTCCCATGTTCGTCATCGTCTCCATCTGCCGGCGCATGTCGATCAGGGTAAAGTCGCCGCTGAGGATGTCTTCGGGATCCCAGTCGTCCTCGTCGTCGCCGGTTTCCTCCATCGCGCGCTCGACCCGCTCGGCGAGCTGGCGGAGGTCGCCCATCCCGAGCAGCCGCGAGATGAAACCGTCGGGTTCGAACCGCTCGACGTCCTTGACGCCCTCGCCGGTGCCGAGGAAGGCGATCGAGGCGTCCGTTTCGTTGATCGCCGTCAGCGCGCCACCCCCTTTCGCCGTTCCGTCGAGTTTGGTTATCACGACGCCGTCGATGCCGATCGCGTCGTCGAACTCGCGGGCTTGCTCCTTGGCGGCCTGTCCGATCGCCGCGTCGAGAACGAGCAGTCGCGAGTCCGGATCGACGACGTCGTCGATCGCCTCGATCTCCTCGATGAGGTCGCCTTCCAGGGCGTGACGGCCGGCCGTGTCGACGATGTGGACGTCGGCGTCGGCGGTCGCTTCGAGACCATCGCGTGCGATCGCGACGGGATCGTCCCCATCGGGATCGCCGTAGAAGTCGACCTCGGCGCGACCAGCCATCTCCTTGGACTGATCGTACGCCCCCGGCCGAAACGTGTCGGTCTGGACGATCGCGGGGCGAAGTCCCTTCGTCGAGAACCACCACGCCATCTTCGCGGCCGAGGTCGTCTTCCCCGATCCCTGGAGACCCGCCAGCAGGATCGTCTGTTCTTTCAGGGGTAGTTCGGTGCTGTCGCCGATGAAGCCGACGAGTTCCTCGTAGACGATCCGGAGGACGTGATCGCGCGCGGTCGTGCCGGCCGGCGGCTCTTCGGACAGCGAGCGCTCCTTGATGCGATCGGAGAGGTCCATCACCAGTCCGGTCTCCACGTCGGCCTGGAGCAGCGACCGCTGGATCTCCCGGACGACCGCGTCGACATCCTCCTCGTCGATTCGGGACTTCCCCCGAAGCGTCGAGAGGGTATCCCGTAACGAACTTCCGAGGTCGTCGAGTACCATTTACAGACCGTAGACGGGCGAGCGGGTAAAGGCTTTCTCGATGGGGACGAGTTCGTGCGGGACCATCAATGCGGCGGGCGTAAACCGGATTCGTTGACGACCGAAATATCCTCTCGGAGATATGCTTTATCGATAATATGATATTGGTGAGGTCTTAACATGACACGTGCTGCTCACGTGGATGTCACATGAGATTCCCGTGTTCGTATCGCGAACCGAATCCACCCGGATGTCCCGTAGAAGGCGGCCATATCATGGACAACAAACGTCAACTCGAACCAGTATCGGCGGACGAACATCGACCGTCGGATGATGTCTCAGTCGATCGGCGACAGTATCTTGCCGTTCTCGGTGTCGGTGTCGCCGCGAGCACGGCGGGGTGTATCGAGACGATCAGCGGCCTTGCCGACGATCTCGGCATTCGACGCGATGCCGGCGGGACGGTCGACGGAAGGCCCGAAACGTTCGAGTTCGACGCGGCTGAGGGGGCTGATATCGCCATCAGCATCAGCGTTCAGGACGAGGGAACCGGCACCGGTGACATGACGCTGACCGATCCCAACGGAAACGTGGTCGACGATCGAAGCGTCTCGCTGACGAACCCGACCAGGACGTACCCGACGGCGGAAACGGCGGGTACCTACAGCCTCAGGGTCTCCCCCGGCAACGCGCGTCTCTCGGTCTCGGTGAACGTCGACGATCCCGACGAGTGAGGGTCGGTTTCGAACAGTTATAGTTCCCCCGGCCCACGAAAGCGACAGTGAGCATTCGCGTCGACTGGCGATCGAGTTGTAGCCTCACCGGAACGGTCCTGAAGTGGCTCGCCGTCCCGTTAGCGATTCCGCTCGCGTTGGCCGTCATCGACGGCGAGGACGCCGCTGCGTTTCTCGTCGCCATCATCGTGACCGTCGTCGGCGGATTCGCACTGGAGCGGCTCAGCAAGGAGCGCGAACTCCACCAGCGGGAGGCGTTCCTGATGGTGGCGCTGACGTGGCTCGGCGTCGCCCTCGTCGGTGCCATCCCGTTCGTCGTCGCCGGAAACGGCTCGCTCGCACATCCGGTAAACGCCCTGTTCGAGAGCATGAGCGGGGTCACGACGACCGGTGCGACCGTCATCGAGGACTTCGAGCAGCACTCCCGGCCACTTTTGCTGTGGCGACAGCTCATCCAGTGGCTCGGCGGGCTTGGCATCCTGGTCGTCGCGATCGGCCTGCTATCACACCTACTGGTCGGCGGCGCACAGCTCATGGAAACCGAGACGCAGACGCGGAACGTCAGGAAGCTGACGCCACAGATCGAGCGCACCGCCCGACTCATCTGGGGACTCTACGTCGGTCTTACGCTCGCGGCCGCAGCGACGTTCTACGGCCTCTACCTCCTCGGGATCGAACCCGAGATGGACCTCTTCAACGCGGTCTCACACGCGTTCACCAGCGTCGCGACGGCCGGCTTCTCGCCCGAACCCGAGAGTTTCGGCGCGTTTGGCCCGGCTGCACAGTGGGCGGCGATGGTGTTCATGATCCTCGGCGCGACCAACTTCGTGCTGCTGTACTACGTCGTTCAGGGGGAGTATCGTCGGCCGTTCGAGAACGAGGAGTTTCGATTCTACCTCGGGACGCTCGCGTTCTTCGGCGGACTCGTCGCCGCCATCCTCTTCGTCGACCGGACGTTCGACGGGATCGAACCGACGATCCGCCACGCGCTGTTCAACGTCGTCTCGATCCTGACGACGACCGGCTACGCGTCGACGGACTTCGACGTCTGGTCGACGGGGGCGAAACACCTGCTCTTTCTGTGTATGTTCCTCGGCGGGATGGCCGGGAGCACGACGTGTTCGATCAAGCTCGTTCGGTGGCTCGTGATCTTCAAAGGGTTGTGGCGGAACCTCTTTAGGTCGATTCACCCGCAGGCGGTTCGACCCATCCGACTCGGCGGTGCGGTCGTCGAGGAGGAGACCGTCAACGACATCTTCTCCTACGTCTTGCTCGCCGTCGTCATCTTCTTTTTGCTGACGATTCTGATCGTCGTGGACGCCTCCCGCGTCGGCACTCCGGTCACGGAGTTCGAGGCGCTCAGCGCTGCCGCGTCGATCTTTCTCAACATCGGTCCCGCGTTCGGCCGAGCCGGCCCCTACGACAACTACCTCGTGTTCTCGACGAGTACGCGGTCGGTGATGATCGTCATGATGTGGATCGGACGCATCGAGATCATTCCCGTGCTCGTGCTTTTGCTCCCCGCCTACTGGCGTTCCTGATCGGCGGATTCGCTGGCATTTCCGATCCACGGCTCCGGATACCGCACGCTTTTGCTCTCGCGGGCCTCACGTCGGCATATGAGCCGCTCGCGGAAGCCCGACTGGTTGAAGATGCGCCCGCCGTCGGGACGGGAGTTCACCGGGATCAAGCAAACCCTTCGGGAGCGGAACCTCCACACCGTCTGTGAGGAGGCCAACTGCCCGAATCTCGGCGAGTGTTGGAGCGGACGTGGCAGCGAGGG
>SKSS01000122.1 GCA_007122875.1 Salinarchaeum sp.
AAGTGATCGGTCTCTCCCGCTCCGTACGCGTCACGGACCGTCGCTGCGAGGTCGATCGCCCCCTCGTCAGGGGCGAGAAACAGCGGGTCGGCGAGGTCGTCCGGAAGCGGTTCCGCGAGCAACGGCGCCGCGTCGATCACGTCGGTCGGAACGCCGAAAAAGTCGGCGACTGCGTCCTCGTGTGGATTCACCAGCACGACCCGGTCGCTCCCCCCGCCGATCGCACGGGCGACCGCACGTGCCGAGATCGGATAGCCGGGCGTCGCACCCTCCTTCGGTGCGTCCGGCTGGAGGGGTTTGTCCTGCCGTGCATAGCCCATGTACGGCAGCACGGTGATGATCTCCTCCGCACCGGCCTCTCGGACGGCGTCGTGAAGCTGAAGCAACTCGATGTGTGCGTCCGCCGAAACGGTCGAGGCGACGACGACGGCACGCTCGCCGTCGAACCCCGGGACGGCGGCGAGCAGTTCGCCGTCCGGGAACCGGCGGTACTCGACAGCGGCGAGGTCGAGGCCGGTTTCGGCGGCGAGCGACGCCGCGAGCGACTGCGAGGCGGACCCGCTCACGATCATGTACGGAACTGTGCCCCGACGGTAGAACCCGTTTTCGGTCTCCGGCGTCGCATCGATTGCGGTCGTTCGTGAGTCGTCCGTCGAGCGTCCCACCGTCATCCCGGCAGCGAGAGCGTTCCCGGAGAAACCTCGTAGGTCGCGTCCCACAGTTCGAGTTCGGTGACGCGCCACGTCACGGGGTCGATCTCCCGCTGGAGCAGCTGATCGACAACGTCCGGATCGCCGCCCCGAGCGAGGGTCACGTGGGGAACGTAGTCGTCCCCTTCGATGCCCTCAACCGGATCGAACTCCGCCGTCAGCGTCTCGTGGACGAGCCGAAGGCCGGGGCTCTCGACGCGGAGGTAGACGACCGGACCCGGACCGGACACCGGCGACTCGAAGACATCGATACCGTCGACGCGGGCCTCGAACGCTGGCGTCCCGACGAGTGCCTGCCGGCACCGCTCACGAAGGCGATCGACCGATCCCGCCTCGCCGAGGCGCTTGGCGACGAGGGAGTGTCGCTCGCGCACGCGGTCGAAACGGGCGAGGGAGGGATGAAGCTCCGACGCGATTCGGCCGACGGAGCCCGGAACGGGGACGTTGAGGCTGTACACGGACGGGAGGAGGAAATCGACGGCCAAGAGCGCTCCGATCCGACCGAACGTGAAGCGGTCCGAAGAGCGGGATGACCGCGTTCGGGTAAAACGCGATACAAGGCATGAGGCGAGCGTGTCGTCCTCGCGAGAACCACGAGCAGCCGATGGAGCCAGGCAACAAGACTCATTTAGGCGGCGTGAGTACGATCGACAGAGATGGCGGATTCGCGACGTATCGTCGGGTTCATTCTCGCTGCGATGACCGTCAGCGCAGCGATCGGCCTCGGACTGGCTGCTGCAACGTCGGGGGCACCCGCGACCGGCGACGTCGACGCCGACGACGTAGTTCTGTGGGTCGACATCGAAGCGGACGGGGACGCGACGTGGACGGTCGAACATCGCGTTCGGCTCGTCGACGACGACGAGGAAGCCGCGTTCGAGCGACTCGTCGACGACATCGAGGAGTCGCCTGATGAGTACGAAGAACGGTTCGAAGAGCGGATGTCGCCGACGGTTGAGTCCGCCGCGACGGAGACCGACCGCGAGATGTCGATCGAGGAGGTGTCCGTCACGGCCTCCGTCGAGAGTCTACCGGACCGGTACGGCGTGCTTACCTATCAGTTCAAGTGGACCGGGTTCGCCGTCACCGAGGGCGACGAACTACACGCAGGCGATGCGATTTCGGGGCTGTTTCTCGACGACCGCTCCCGACTCGTGATCGTCGCCCCGGACGACTACGATATCGACGACGCGACGCCCGGTCCCGACGACGGTGACGACGACGCCGTGTGGATCGGGCCGACCGACTTCGCCACCGACGAACCCCGGATCGTCGTCCAACCGTCGACCGACGATGGCTCGGAAAGTGATGATCGTGAGACCGGTACCGACACCGACACCGTTTCCGACGAGGACACAGCGGACGGGAGCGTCCCGATCGGTCTGGTCGGTGGAGCGGCGGTGGCACTGGCCGTCGGGGTCGGTGGGGTCGCCCTGTGGGCCAGACGGCAGGGACTTCTCGCCAGCACTCCGGACGAGGGGAGGCAACCGGATCACGGCGGCAGCGCCGAGACAGAGTCGGAGGGGCCGCCGGAAGCGTTGCTCAGCAACGAAGAGCGCGTGCTCCGGTTGCTGACCGAACGCGGCGGGCGAATGCGTCAGCAAGCGATCGTCGAGGAGTTCGACTGGACGCCCGCGAAGACGAGTCAGGTCGTCAGCGGACTCCGCGATGACGGCGAAATCGAGACGTATCGACTCGGGCGGGAGAACGTACTGGCGTTCCCGGAGGAGGTGGATCATGAGGGGTGACGATCCGCGGAAATCGGACGCTACCGAACGGCTAATCGGCGTAAACGGCGCAAAATTCGGCCCAATTCGGGGTGAGGATCGCCCCGGTATATACGGCAGAAGATCCAACGGAGGGGTGATGAGAGCGATCGCACTCGCCCTGGTGCTGACGCTGGTGGCGGCCCTTGTAGGGGTCGCGCCGCTCGGAGCCGCCGGGAGCGGTGCGGCCGACGCCGTGGGCGAACCCGAAACGAACGCGACGGCGGGAGAACAGCTCTCGGGGGCGATCGGCGTACAGCAGGCCGAAATTGACGGCGAGGTCGAAGAGCGAGCGTTCGGCCTGGCGGTCGCGGAGGCGGACGACGAAGCGCGTGCCGACGCAGTCGTTGAGCGGGCGAACGTCACCGAGGAGCGACTGGACGAACTCGAAGAGCGAGCGGATCGACTCGAAGCGAAGCACGACAACGGCACGATCACCCGAGGGCAGTACGAAGCACGGATGGCTCGTCTCGCCGCGGAGAGTGCGAGCGCCGAGCGCGCGGCGAACGACAGCGCGACGGTCGCCGAGGACCTCCCGGCGGAACTCGTAGCGGAGCGGGGAGCCGATCCGGCCGCCATCGAGACCCTCCGAGAGCGCGCCAGCGAACTCTCCGGTCCCGAAGTCGCCGCGATAGCCCGGTCGATCGCCGGGCCGGGTGCTGGCGAGGGTGTGGGTCCCGACCACGCCCAACGCGGGCCGCCGATGAACGAAACGCCGGGTGCAGGGCCGAATGGCCCACCCGCTAACGATACTGGCGGGGCTGATCCCGGTGGACCGCCCGGTAACGACACTGGCGGACCACCGACCGACGATACTGGCGGGCCCCCAAGCGACGACACTGGCGGACCACCCGGCTAGCGATGCCAACGGGGGAGCGCGATTCTGATGATCCACTCGTACCCCAGGTTGTCACGGATCACGACGTGGATCGACGCGCAGTCACGGCGAGCGTCGACCCGAGGACGAATCCGTAAAGCACGTGACCCACCCCGCTGACGGGGTTCAGCGCCGGAACGTTGGGAGCGGGAAGACCGATTGCGCCCATCCAGAGGGGCATGATCACGCCTGCCGCGCCCACCCAGAGGACGAGTCCCCACACGATTCCCAGTGCAGAGGCCGGTACGGGCCGGGTCACGTGCGTCACCAGCGGGGTCAGGACGAGAACGCCACCGAAGACCGTTCCGAAGACGGCCGCGTGCCAGAGGTGGCTGACCCACCCCGCGAGCGTCGTCTCCACCCCGTAGAGCCCGCCGATCGCGGGCATCATTCCCATCACGAGATCGAGCACTAACCCCATGGCAACTCCCGCCAGAAGCCCCGCCCCCGCAGCGGTCAGGAAGTACTGTGCGCCGACCTGCTGGTCGAACTGAACGTCGTCGGACATGACCGAAGAGTGGGAGTCCGAAGACATTCCCCCTGCTTCGGTCGTGCGGGGAGAACGCACAGACGCGCGGCGGTAAGGCTTGCCTCGCCGGAAGGGTTTAATACCACGCAGGGGTGAGGGGAGGGCGATGAGCCGGATCCGTACCGCTGGCGCTCTGGAGGCCGCCAGTGACGGGTCCATCGGGGCTCGCACGGCCGATATCGTTCAGCCATCGGACGTAAGTGCGTCGACCCTTCTCCCACGACTTCGACCGCGAGCGCGACGACCGGGCCCCCTTCAGGCCCACTAGTACTATCATCCCGTCCCGCCGTTTTCGCCCGTTTCCGCGACCGATCGCCGCGCGTAGCGTGCAGTCCGATATTAATTTACAAAAATTATTTAGTGAAATTTATTAGGGAGTCCCCCGTTTCACCGTTCATGACGAACCGCGTGGCGCTCGCCTTCTCGGGTGGGCTCGACACGACCGTCTGTGTACCGCTGTTAGAAGAGGAGTACGGCTACGACGAGGTCATCGGCGTGACCGTCGACGTGGGTCAGCCCGAAGCGGAGTTCGAGGAGGCCGCCGAGACGGCTGCGGCGCTCGATCTCGAACATCACGTTGTGGACGCAAAGGCCGCGTTTGCCGAGGCGTGTCTCGACGCCGTGAAGGCGAACGCGACCTATCAGGGCTATCCACTCGGAACCGCGCTCGCACGGCCGATCATCGCGAAGGCGATTCTGGAGGTCGCCGAGGCTGAAGGGTGTGACGCGCTCGCGCACGGCTGTACGGGTAAGGGCAACGATCAGCTCCGCTTCGAGGCCGTCTGGCGCGGCACCGACAAGGAGGTCATCGCCCCCGTGCGCGAACTCGGGTTGACCCGCGAGTGGGAGATCGAGTACGCTGACGACCGGGACCTTCCCGTCGAGGGCGGCAACGAGGGTGACTGGTCGATCGACACGAACCTCTGGAGTCGGTCGGTCGAAGGGGCCGACCTCGAAGATCCGAGCTACGTTCCGCCGGAGGGGATCTACGAGTGGACCGAGAAACCGGGCGAGGAGACGACGCTCGTCGAGATCGAGTTCGACGAGGGACTTCCCGTGGCCGTCGACGGCGAGGCGCTCGAACCCGTCGAACTGATCGAACTGCTCAACGAGATCGGCGGCGCGCACGGCGTCGGCCGGACGGACATGATGGAAGATCGGATGCTCGGGCTGAAAGTCCGCGAGAACTACGAACATCCCGCGGCGACGATCCTGCTCGTCGCACACGAGGGCCTCGAACAACTCGTCCTCACGGCCGAGGAGCGCCGGTTCAAGTCGACGATCGACGACGAGTGGGCCCAGAAGGGCTACGAGGGGCTCGTCTTCCACCCCCTGATGGACGCGCTGAACGCCTTCGTCGACGCGACACAGGAGCGCGTGACGGGAACCGTGACCGTGAAACTCGAAGGCGGACAGGCCCGTGCCGTCGGGCGTGAGAGCGCATCCGCGGTGTACTCGGAGGCCGCCGCGTCGTTCGATACGGAGTCGGTCGGGGACATCGCCCAGGACGACGCCACCGGCGTGGCGAAGTATCACGGCTTCCAGGCTCGCCTCGCGAACACGGTCGCCGCGGACGAGGAGGAGGACGAAGCGAATGACGAGAGCGAACCGCTCGTCACCGACGGCGGGGAGGACTGAGCGTGTCGGGCAAGGACGGATCGAGCGGACCGGACGAGCGGAGCGAGGACGCCGAAAGCGTAATCCGCCGTGACCGCTTCAGCGGCGGTCCCGCTCGCGACTTTCTCTCCTCGCTCGCCGCCGACGAGCGCATCTTCGCGGCCGATATCGCTGTCGACCGCGCGCACGTGGTGATGCTCGCGGAGACGGGCGTACTCGAAGACGCCGACGCGGCCGCGATCCTCGCCGCGCTCGACGAGGTGGAGGACGCAGGCCACGCGGCGCTCCCCGACGGCGAGGATGTCCACGAGGCGATCGAAACCGCGGTGATCGAACGCGTCGGACCCGATGGCGGACGGATGCACACCGCCCGGAGTCGCAACGACGAGGTGGCGACGTGCATTCGCTACCGCCTTCGGGCAGATCTGCTCGACGCGCTGTCGACGGTGCTCGAGGCACGGGAGGTACTGCTGGAGGTCGCCGAGGAGGAGCGCGAGACGATCGCCCCCGGCTACACCCATCTCCAGCCGGCCCAGCCAACGACGGTGGGCCACTGGCTCGCCTCCTACGAGGCCGCGCTCGCCCGCGACACCGGACGGCTGCTCGACGCTTACGACCGGACGAACCGCTCGCCGCTCGGCGGGGCCGCATTCGCTGGGACGACCTTCCCGATCGACCGGGAACGGACCGCCGAACTGCTCGGCTTCGACGGGATCGTTCGCAATTCGATGGACGCAGCCGCGGGCCGGGACGCCCTTCTGGAATCGGTCGCGGCACTGACCGGCGTGGCGATCACCTGCTCGGGATTGGCCGAGGATCTCATCATCTTCGCGAACCGTGGGTTCGTGGACCTTGACGACGATTACTCCTCGACTTCCTCGATCATGCCCCAGAAGAAGAATCCGGACACACTGGAGCTCGTCCGGGCAGTCTCCGGGGACGCCTCGGCTGGCCTGAATGGCTTGCTGACGACGCTGAAGGGTCTCCCCAGGGCGTACAACCGGGACCTCCAGCGGGCGACACCCCACGTCTGGGAGACGGTCGATGCGGTAACGGAGACGGGAGCGGTGGCAGCCGGAGCCGTCGCCACCGCAGAGTGGAACGACGACGCGCTCGCGGACGCCGCTGGCGAAGGATTCTCGACGGCGACAGGTGTCGCGGACCTGCTCGCCGCCGAGGGCGTCCCCTTCCGGACGGCCCACGAGATCGTCGCGGAGGCCGCCGAGGGCGCGGACGGAACGCCCGGCTACGAGACGCTCGACGCGGCAGCCCGCGCGATTCTTGGCGAGTCACTCGCGGCGTACGTCGAGCAAGAGACCGTCGAGAGCGCGCTCGACCCCGTGGCGAGCGTGGCCGCACGGGACTCCGTTGGTGGGCCAGCCCCCGACGCGCTCGCGGCCGATCTGGAAGCGGCCTCAGAGGAACTCACGGCCGACCACGACGCCGTGAGCGAGCGCCGTGACGCGCTCGCAGAAGCCGACGAAACGCTCCGGACGGAGGTGGCGTCGTATGGGTGAGACGAGTGTGTACGGAGCCAGTAAGACGAGTGCATACGGAGCCGGTAAGACGGGGATGTACGGAGCCACGACGATCCCGCCGCACCCACTCCGACGACCACCACGACCGCCGTCCCCTTTTGGGGGCGACATATCTATTCCATGATATTGGAACACGAATTCGCAGTTTGGTGGCCCTCTCGACGCGATTAGAGCCGAGTGTAGTTATTTAATTTCTATGATAAATTCGACGGTTTTAAGTCTTCCTACGGAAAAGCAGGGGCACCCATGACGGAATGCACCGAATGTGGCGCTGACGTGACGGTTCACGACGACCCGATGATCGGCGAGATCGTCGATTGCACCACCTGTGGAGCCGAGTTGGAAGTGATCGAGGTCGATCCCGTCGTCCTCGACGTGGCTCCCGAACTGGAGGAGGACTGGGGTGAGTGACGTGCGCGTGGGGATCCTCTGCTCACGGATTCGCTCGGACGAGCGCCTCCTGATCGAGGCGCTCGACGAGCGAGGACACGAGGTCGTCCGCGCGGACATTCGCAAACTCCGGTTCGACCTCGACGGGACGCCGCTCACTCCGGAAGGGACTCCCCACGACATCGCTGACGTAGACGTGGTGGTCGACCGCTGTCTGTCCGCCACACGCGGGTTGTACGCCGCTCGCCACCTCCAGTCGGCCGGCGTCCCGGTCGTCAACGATCCCGACGTAGCGGAGATCTGTGCGGACAAAGCCAAGACGAGCCTCGCGCTCGCCGACGCGGGCGTTCCCACACCCCGGACGGAAGTCGCGTTCACGCAGGAGTCCGCGCTCGCGGCGATCGAGTCGTTCGGCTACCCCTGCGTGCTCAAGCCCGTGACGGGGTCGTGGGGTCGGCTGATGGCGAAGATCGACTCGCCGAACGCGGCCGAGGCGATCCTCGAACACAAGAAGACGCTTGGGCACTACGAACACGGCGTGTTCTACGTCCAGGAGTTCGTCGACAAGCCCGGGCGCGACCTCCGGGTCGTGGCGGTCGACGGCGAGCCGATCGCCGGGATGGCCCGCTACGGCGACGACTGGCTCACGAACGCGGCTCGCGGTGCCGAGACCGAGCCGTTCGCGGTGAACGGCGAGGTCGAGGAACTCGTCCGGGCCGCCAGCGAGACCGTCGGCGGCGGACTGCTCGGCGTCGACCTGATGGAGACCGGTTCGGGCTACACCGTCCACGAGGTCAACCACGGCGTCGAGTTCACGGCGCTGAACGGGACCGTCGAAACCGACGTTCCTGGCGCGGTCGTCGAGTGGCTGGAGACCGTGGCGACGGACGCCGACACGATCCGCGCGGAGGTGACCGTCTGATGGCGACGAAACTGACGAACGAGTCCGAGATCGACGGTGAGTCCGCGACAGCCGCCGTCGTCGGCGCGAGCGGCTTCGCGGGCGGCGAACTCCTGCGGCTCCTCTCGGGCCATCCCGGCTTCGAGATCGCTGCCGCGACGAGCCGTTCGCGGGCCGGACGGTCGGTCGGGGCGGTCCACCCGAACCTCCGGGGGACCGGCCTGCGGTTCTCCGACCCGGTCGATCTCGATCCCGTGGATGTGCTGTTCGCGGCGACGCCCCACGGCGTCACCACCGACCACATCGACGAATTCCGCGAGGGCGCCGACCTCGTGGTGGACCTTTCGGCCGACTTCCGGCTCGACACGCCGGAGACCTACGACGAGTGGTACGACGGCCACGACCGCCCCGAACTCGTGGGGGAAGCCGTCTACGCCCTGCCGGAACTCCACCGGGAGGAGCTTCCGGGGGCGGACCTCATCGCTGGCGGGGGATGTAACGCGACCGCGGCCATCGTCGGACTGTACCCGCTTGCGGAAGCCGGGTTCCTCGACGGCGCACGCGTCGTCGTGGACGTGAAAGTCGGGTCGTCGGAGGGCGGAGCTGGCGGCGGCGTGGCGTCCAGCCACCCCGAACGCTCGGGTGTCGTCCGGCCGTACGCACCAACAGGCCACCGGCACGAAGCGGAGATTCTCCAGGAGATCGACGCCGAGTTCGACCTCTCCTTTACCGCCCACGCCGTGGATATGGTGCGTGGCGCGAGCGCGACCTGCCACGTGTTTCCCGCGGACGGAGGGCCAGTGGAGGCCCGTGACTGCTGGCGGGCGTACCGTGAGGCGTACGACGAGGAGCCGTTCGTCCGCCTGCAGGCCGGTGGTCGCGGGGTCTACCGCTATCCCGAGCCGAAGGCCGTGGCCGGGACGAACATCGCGGAAGTGGGGTTCGAAACCGACGGCGATCGGCTCGTCGTCTTCTCGGCGATCGACAACGTCGGCAAGGGATCGGCCGGACAGGCCGTCCACGCCGCGAACGTGGCGCTCGGCTACCCCGAGACGGCCGGACTCGACTTTCCGGGATTACACCCGGTGGGGGCTCCATGACGGCTAACGACGCGCCGATCGTCGTGAAGATCGGCGGCGCTCGTGCGGTCGATCCCGCTGGTGCGATCGGCGACGTGGCCCACCTCGTCGCCAACGGCGAGGACGTGGTCGTCGTCCACGGCGGCTCGACCGCCGTGGACGAGACGCTCGAACGCCTCGGCGAGGAACCCGAGTACGTCGAGACGCCGGAGGGCGTCGTCGGGCGGTTCACCGACGAGGAGACGATGGCCGTCTTCGAGATGGTGCTTCCGGGAAAGCTCAACACCGACCTCGTCGCCGACCTCCAGAACGCTGGCGTTCGGGCCGTCGGCCTCTCGGGCGTGGACGGCGGCTTGCTGACCGGTCCGCGGAAAGCAGCCGTTCGCATCGTCGAGGACGGCCGAAAGCGGATTCGCCGTGGCGATCACGCCGGGACGGTCGAGACCGTAAACGACGATCTCCTGCGGACGGTGATCGACGCGGGCTACGTCCCGGTCGTGACCGTCCCGATGCTCGCCGACGACGGAACGCCAGTCAACGCGGATGCGGATCGCGCGGCCGCTGCGGTCGCGGCCGCGCTCGACGCTCGGCTCGTCGTTCTCACGGACGTTCCAGGCGTGCTCGCCGATCCGGACGACGAGGACAGCCTGATCGATCGGGTGGACTCGCCCGCCGATCTCGATTGGGTCGAAGCGGCCGCCGAGGGGTTCATGACCCGGAAGGTGATGGCAGCGGTCGAGGCGCTGGAGGACGGCGCGAGCGAGGTCGTCGTCGCCGACGCAAACGTCCGGAATCCGATCGTGACCGCGCTGGACGGCCACGGAACGCGCTTCACGCCCGGAGCGACCGGGGTCGACTCCAGCGACGAGACCGTCGACATCGTCCCGGAGGGACAGCCGTGACGTTCGTGTTCTCCGAGAAGCCGATTCGAATCGCCGGTGGCGAAGGCGTGTCCCTCTACGACGACGAGGGGAACGAGTACCTCGACGCGGGGGCGAGTTACGCCTGTACGCCCATCGGCCACTGCCATCCGGCGGTCGTCGACGCCGTCCAGCGGCAGGCCAGCGAGTTGCTGTTCGTGCAGGGCTCCTATCCGGTCGACGCCCGCGACGATGCGCTCGACGCGCTCCGGGCTGTCGCACCTGACGGCCTGACGAACGTCTGGACGTGCAACTCGGGAACGGAGGCGAACGAGGCCGCACTGAAGTTCGCCCGGAGTGCGACCGGATGCTCGAAAATCGTCGCCACGACTCGCGCGTTCCACGGCCGGACGTTGGGTGCGTTGAGCGCGACCCACAAGCCCGCCTACCGCGAGGCGTTCGAACCGCTCGTCCCCGGCGTGGAGTTCGTCGAGTACGGCGATTCGGACGCGCTCGAAGCGGCCGTCGACGACGAGACGGCGGCCGTGATCGTCGAACCGATTCAGGGTGAAGGCGGGATCAACCCCGCACCCGAGGGATATCTCGCATCGGCCCGCGAGGCCACCGAAGAGGCGGGAGCCGCGCTCGTCTTCGACGAGATTCAGACCGGTCTCGGTCGGACGGGGACGTTCTGGGCATCGGAAGGCGTCGTCCCCGACGTGCTCACAACGGCGAAGGGGCTGGCGAGCGGCCTGCCGATGGGCGCGGCGCTCTGTGCCGACTGGATCGCCGAGGACGCCGGCTCACACGGCTCGACGTTCGCGGGCGGACCGGTCGTCGCCGCGGCCGCCGAGGCAACCCTCTCGACGATCGTCGACGAGGGACTTGCTGCGAACGCGGCCGACGTGGGAACGCACCTCCGGGAGTCGCTCTCGAGGGTCGGTCCGGTCACGGAGGTCCGCGGCCGTGGGCTCATGCTCGGGATCGAAACCCGGCAGCCGGCCGGACGGGTGCTCCCGAAACTCGCGCTCTCCGAGAACGTGCTGGCGTTGCCGGCGAGTCGGCGGGTCGTTCGGCTGCTCCCACCGCTCACCCTGGACCACGAGGACGCCGACGGGATCGTCGCCGCCGTGGCGAGCGCACTCGGCGTGGAGGTCGAGACGTGACCGACGCCGCTACGGACGGGAGGGCCACGATCGACCGGGAGGAGGCCCGGACGCTCCTCCGCGACCTCGTCGAGATTCCCTCCCCGAGCGGCGAGGAGCGCGCGGCGGCCGAACGCCTCGTCACGTTCTTCGAGGCACACGGGCGGCGGGCGTGGCTCGACCGGGTCGGAAACGTTCGCGCACCGGTCGACGACGCGCTGTTGATGACCTCACACGTCGACACCGTTCCGGGAGAGATTCCGGTTCGGATCGACGAGGGAGAACACGGGCCGAGCCTCTGGGGACGCGGGAGCGTGGATGCGACCGGTGCGCTGGCGGCGATGGCCGTCGCGGCCGTCGACACGAACGTTAGCTTCGTGGGCGTCCTCGGCGAAGAAGCCGATTCGCGTGGTGCTCGGTATCTCGTCGCGGAGCGCGACGAGCCTGACGCAGTCATCAACGGTGAGCCGAGCGGCTGGGACGCCCTGACCCTCGGGTACCGCGGCTTTCTCGGCGGCACGTACCGGACGAGCACCGAATCGGCCCACGGTTCCCGTCCGGAACCGAACGCGATCCAGGACGCGATCCGGTGGTGGAACCGGGTCGAAGCGGCGTTCGGTGCGGATTCGGAGGACGACGACGCTGCTGACGCCGCGGCCATCGCCGACCGCGTGACTGCGAAGCCGACCACGTTCGATGGCGGCGCGAGCGACGACGGACTCGCCGTCGTCGCGAGCGTGCGGTTCCAGCTTCGGATCCCGACCGATCGGTCGGCCGACGACGTTCGCGAGGTCGTCGACGAACTGACCGACGACGGAGCGATCGACTGGGACGATCCGATTCCACCCCACCGTTCGAGCCCGCGAACGACGGTCGCGCAGGCGTTTCGGGCGGCGATTCGCGCGGAAGGGGGAAACCCTCGCCTCCTGCGGAAGACGGGGACGAGCGACGCCAATCTCTACGCCGATGCGTGGGACTGCCCTGTGGCTACGTACGGGCCGGGCGATTCCTCGCTCGATCACACGCCCGACGAGCGGCTCTCGCTCCGGGAGTTCGATCGGTCGGTCGCCGTCCTACGACGAGTCGCCAGGCGGTTTCGGGGTGAGCGGGCCGTGACTCGGCCGGGCGGTGAGCGATCGTGAGGGGAGCACGAACGACGAACGCGGGAGCGATCCCGCCGGCCACGGACAGAGACCGCGTCCGGATGCTCGGTGATGGCTGCCGATTCCGGCGGCGACGCCGCGTCCCGGCGCGCGTCTCACGGAGGCCGATCGACCGATGACTAGCAACACGGAGTCGACGTCCAGCGAGGATGGCTCGACGACCGACACAGACGACACGGACCCGAGCGACGAGTACGAGACGACGACAGCGCCGGGGGAGCGAGCGGTACAGATGACGGATGAGGACGGGACGCACGTCCTCGACATCGACGACCTCGCTCCCGACGAAATCGCGAGCGTGCTGGACCGAGCCGCGACGGTGAAAGCCGGTGAGGAGGAGGGTCGACTCGCCGATCGCACGCTCGCGCTGCTGTTCGAGCAGCCGAGCACCCGAACCCGGGTGTCGTTCGAAGCCGGGATGAGCGCGCTCGGCGGAACCGCCACGTTCCTCGGGCCCGGAGAGACCCATCTCGAACGTGGGGAGCCGGTTCGGGACGTGGCGCGAGCGCTCTCGCGGTACGTAGACGCGATCGCCGCGCGAGTCGAACGCCACGAGACGCTCGTCGAACTCGCAACGTACGCCGACGTGCCGGTCATCAACGCGCTGAGCGATCGTGCACACCCCTGTCAGACGCTCGCGGACCTGCTGACGATCCGCGAATCCGTGGGTCCGCTCGATTCGGTCACGGCCGCGTGGGTCGGCGACGGGAACAACGTCGGCGCGTCGTTCGCACTCGGCTGTGCGATCACCGGCGTGGATCTCACGGTCGCGACACCCGCGGCACACGGCCTCTCCGAGAACGTGCTCGACCGGGCGGATGCGCTCGGAGGGGCTCCAACAGTCACGAACGATCCCGAAGCCGCGATCGAGGGGGCTGACGTCGTCTACACCGACGTGTGGGTCAGCATGAGCGACGACGCGGACCGCGACGAGAAGCTGGCCGACTTCGATGGGTTCCAGCTGAACGAGTCGCTGCTGTCGGCCGCCCCCGACGCGGCCGTCCTGCACTGTATGCCCGCCCACCGGGGCGAGGAGATCGCCGAAGACGTACTGGAGGGCGACCGTGAACTCATCTGGGACCAGACGGAAAACCGGATGCACGTCCAGAACGCGCTGTTGCTCGAACTGCTCAACGGGTGAATCCGAATCGGTTCCGTCGACAGGTCACCCACGCAGCGTGGGGTAGAGCGCTCCGAGGACCGCCCCGTAGAGGACGTGTCCGACGAGACTGCCCACGTCGAGGTTCGGTACCATTTCGGCCATCCCGAGCCACACCGGCATCACGACGACCGCGAGGATCGCCCAGAGGACGATTCCGTAGACGACGCCGGCAGCGATGCCGCCGACCGCAGTGCCGGCGAACTCCCCAAGTGGCGTGAGTTCCACCAGCGCGGCGAACACGACCCCGAGGGTCGCGCCGTGTGAGAGGTGAACGAACCACCCGGCGAGTTCCCCGTCGAGTCCGTACATCATCGGGATCATCTCGGCGAGCATCATCGGCTCCATCGCGGCCATCATCGCGCCGAAGACGACCGCGCCGGCGATTCCGCCGACGACACCCGCCTGCCAGTCGCTCAGCGTTCCAGTCTCCGTCGTCGCCGCCTGTCCGGTTTCAGTGCTCATACGAGAGGTACGAACGCCCGATGAGATGGTAGCAATACCCCGGTCGTGCGCCTCGTTCGCACACATCAGAAAACGGAATGACGAAGTGAACACTTACCAAGACCGGATTCGAACCGAGTGGTATGGACGGACCGCTCGAGGTCTCGGACGGTGAACTCTCCGAGGACGAAATCCTCGACGCTCTCCAGGACGGACGGCGAATCGTGGTCCGGTTTCGAACGATGGGAATCCCGATGCGGGTGGTGCTTCGATACGACGGCGAAACCTACTACTGCGACACCCCATTGACACTTCACCGGCACGAAAGCGAACGGGCGATGCGCGAATGCATTCGCGACCAGGGGTACGCCACCGACACGGGCGACGTGTGACAGCAGTACCCGCGAGCGGCGAAACGTCGCTCGTGTGGATTTAACTCCGAGGAGGGCGAAGCGACCACATGGCGGATCCGGAAGTCGTCGACGATCTAGAGGAACTGATGCTGGTGGACGAACCGGCGTTTCGCGACGTGATGGTCTGCGTATTCGGGATTCACGACCACGAGGTCCGGGTCTATCTGACACTGCTCGAGGAGCCGGGAAGTACGGTCGAAGAGCTAGCGGCGGTGCTAGAGCGCGATCGAAGCAACGTCAATCGGTCGCTGTCGACGCTTCGAGAGAAGGGCCTCGTCGAACGCGACCGCCGACTGCTTGACGGCGGCGGCTACGTCTATCAGTACATGGCCGTACCGCTCTCGCGGGCGAAGTCGATGATGCACGAGGCCGTCGACGCGTGGGCCGAGCAGGTCCACGAGCGAATCGACGAGTTCGGCGATCAGTGACCGCCGACGGGGACGCCGGTTTCGGCCGATTCGGTCATTTCGTCGCCAGCCGTCTGACGACGGGATACAACGCCCCGACGAGCAACCCGTAGCCGAGGTGGCCGACGATGGGTTCGAGTTGGAACGCTGATGGAGGGGCGGTGGCGACCCACACCAGGTCCGCGAGCAGGACGTTCCAGACGAGCGCGACGTTGACCGCCCAGAGGAGCGCTCCGTATCCCACTCCGAGCAGCGCCCCCGTGACCGGGTTCACGGCGTACGTCCGAAGCGGTGAGTGCCAGACAGCAACGGCGAACGCGGCCGCGAAGACGAACCCGTACGCCAGGTGGATCACCCACCACAGCGAGGCGTCCGTCGGGAGCAACGGTGCGGCGTCACCGTACGAAATCCCGAGCAGGGCAGTCACTTCCACCACGACCGGACGGAACAACCCCGCGAGGACGCCAACCAGCGCCGCGTACGGCCAGAGGGAGTCGTTCCAGGCGGGATCAAGCGATGAGTCGGTAGCGTGAGACGTCGGGTGATCGGTCATACAACCGACTGTTCGGGCCATGGTTTAAATAGTGCTGCTCAGATTCCCGCGAGGCGAGAATGGAGCGTGAGAGCGAGTGCGACCCGCCAGTGAGGGTACCGCCCACCCTGACCGACCGGCTTTTCTCTGGGACAACCTCCACCCCGACCGACCGGCTTTTCCCTGGGGCAACCTCCACCCTGACCGACCGGCTTTTCTCTGGGGCAACCCTTCCGGCGAGCATGGCCGAACTCACGATTCCGGACTCCGCTCCGCCGGCCGACGCCACCGACGGCGTCTGGCTCGCCTGCATCGAGTGTGACGAACCGTACCCTCCCTTCGACGCCGTCCGATACAGGTGTGAGGAGTGCGACGGACTCCTCGAGGTCCGATACGCCGACCATCCGACGTTCGAGGCGTTCGACGGCCACGGCGTCTGGCGGTACGCGGCCGCGCTTCCGCTCGACGACGGCGTCCGCCTCGCCGAGGGTGGGACCCCGTTGTACTCCGCGCCCCGGCTCGCCGACGACCTCGGCGTGGCCGATCTCCACGTGAAACACGAGGGGCTGAACGGAACCGGGAGCTTCAAGGATCGCGGGATGACGGTCGGTGTCGCGGTGGCCAGCCACCTCGGCGTCGAACGGCTGGCCTGCGCTTCGACTGGAAACACGAGCGCCGCGCTCGCCGCGTACGGCGCACGGGCGGGAATGGAGACGCTCGTCCTCCTGCCGGCCGGGAAGGTCGCGGCCGGGAAGGTCGCACAGGCGGCACTCCACGGCGCGCGGATTCTGGAGGTCGACGGCAACTTCGACGACTGTCTCGACGTGGTCGCTGCGCTGGCTGACGCGGGCGAGGCGTACCTGCTCAACTCGATCAACCCGTTCCGACTGGAGGGACAGAAGACGATCGCGTTCGAGATTCTCGAAGAACACCGCGAGCGAACCGGGACGTACCCCGACCGGATCGTCCTCCCGGTCGGGAACGCCGGCAACACCGCGGCGCTGTACAAGGCGTTCCGCGAACTCGTCGCCGCCGGTGCGCTCGATCCGGCGGCAGTACCCACGCTCACCGGCGTCCAGGCCGCGGGATCGGCCCCGTTCGTCGCGGCCGTCGAGGACGGGAGCGAGACGGTCGATCGGTGGGACGAGGTCGAGACGATCGCCACCGCGATCCGAATCGGATCGCCAGCGAACGCCCGGAAGGCGCTCCCAGGAATCCGTGAAACCGGTGGGACGGCGATCGCCGTCTCCGACGACGCGATCACCGACGCTCAGCGCGAACTGGCCGAATCTGGGATCGGCGTCGAGCCAGCGAGTGCAGCCTCGCTGGCGGGTCTGCGGAAGCTTCGAGAGCGTGGTGTGGTCGACGGAGACGAGTCCGTTGTCTGTCTCACGACTGGCCACCTCCTCAAGGATCCGGCTGCGGCGGCCGCGGCCGGGACCGATCCCGAACCCGTGCCGGCGGACGTGGACGGCGTGCTCGCTCACCTCGGTGGGTGAGCGTGACGCCGTCCGGGCGTGATTGGAACGATCGGTCCAACGAGTTTATCCCGACTCGATCAAACCAGCGGGTTCATCCCCACTCGATACCCGTCCGCTCCTCGTCTGACGTACCCTTTTGTACGTTGCGTACGACTAGATGGCTACGCCAATGGGGGGCCAGTGCCACCGTTCCGAGAGCGTATCGCACGGCCGATTCGCCGGTAAATCGGCCGACAACCAGTCGTTCAGTCTATCGTCTACCGATTGCTCTGTCGACGTATCGTCTCCCGGCTGTCCGTCCGGGCGACCGGCCGGTGATCACGTTTTCGGCCGACCGTCCGACCAGACCCGAATCGCCCTGCTCGAAGCGCGGCTCGCCGACCGTGAGGCGGAACTCGCCGCGCTTCGAGCGGAGGTCGAAACCCTCGAATCGGCGATCGACGCGCGGGACGCACGACTGACCACGGTGATCGACCAGTACGAAACCGTCCTCCGGGAGCGTCACGAACGTGAGGCGGACGCGAGCCGACCGCGATCGGCGACGGACCGCCTCCGGGCGGCCGTCGCCGGCGCGGTCTCCCGGTGCTTGCCGGTCGAGCGCGCGTAGCCGGTCGGTCAGTCGTTTGCCGGTCCGCGCTCTCCGACGACCGTCGCGCTCAGGGTTCTCCGACAACGATCGCGTTCACGATCGCTCCGAGGACGAGCACGATCGCCGCGAGGTACAACCCAGTCAGGACGAGGATGATCCCGCCGAGAACCCCGTAGAGCGCGTACTCGCCAGCGGAGATTGCGTACACTCGGAGGACGGTCTGTAAGAGCGTCCACCCGACGGCCGCGACGATCGCCCCCGGGAGCGCTTCGGTCGGAGTGGTCACGACGGCCGACGGGACGAGATACAGCGGCACGAACACGGCCGTCAGCGAGGCGACGAGCAGGACGGAGGCGAGAACGATCGGCGCGAGCAACGCGGGAAGGAACGCCGGGAGCGCGGTGACGATGGCGATCACGACCACGGCGGAAACGAGCGCTCCGAGGACGACGGTTCCGTCCCACAGCCGACGGCGAATCGATCGAGGACGTTCGACGCCTTCGATTCTGGACAGCGAGGTCGTGAACGCGACGACGACGTTGAACCCACCCCAGAGCAGGACGACGACCGCCAGCAGCGAGGCTCCCGTTCGCCCCCTGGCGGCTGTCAGCGAGTCGTAGACGAGTCCTTGTGCCTCCGACGTGAGAAACGGCGGTGTGAGGTCGACGAACGCGGCTGCAAGCTCCTCACCAATGGCGGCGAGTACGAGCAACGCCAGCGGAAGTAAGGAGACGAACGCGTAGTACGCGAGCGCTGCTGCCGGATACCGAATCTCGTGAGCGCGAGCGTTCCGGAGGACGGTCGCGCTCGCGTCCGTTACGTCCGCGAGCCGGGACATGGCCGACCCTACGATCCGCGTCGTGAAGAACGTCTATGCGTCCTGACCGTTCAGCGCCACGTACTGTGCCTCGACGATCCGCTCGTCCGCTTCGATCGCGTGGAGAGTGTCGTCGTCGATCGGTTCGTCGAGGTTGTACACGGTAAGCGCCTCGCCGCCACGGGTTTCGCGGGCGTTGAACATCCCGGCGATGTTGAGCCCCTCCTCGCCGAGGACAGTGCCGATGAAACCGATTACCCCCGGCTCGTCGCGGTTTCGCGCGACGAGGACGTGTCCCGCAGGAATCGCGTCCACGCGGTAGCCGTCGATCCGGACGATTCGGGGCTCGTTCTCCGTAAAGAGCGTCCCCTCGACGGCGACCTCGTCTTCCCCGTCGCCGACGGTGATGCGAACGAGGCTCTGGAAGTCCTCGGTTCGTGGTGACCGCGATTCGGTCACGTCGACGCCACGCTCCGCTGCGACCCGCGGCGCGTTGACGGGATTGACCTGCCACTCCGTGTGGTCGAAGACGCCGGTGAGCGCGCTGGCGGTGAGAAACTCGATGTCTTCGTCGGCGAGGTCGCCCTCGTAGGCGACCTCGACGCTCGCGGGGCGGGCCGTGAGCAGGTGAGCGGCGAGCGTCCCCGCGGTCCGGACGAGGTCGACGTACGGTCGCAGGCGGTCGAACGCTCGGTCGTCGATCGAGGGGGCGTTCAACGCGGTCGCGACGGGGCGGCCCTCGACGGCGGCGAGAACGGCCTCCGCAGCGTCGACGGCGACGTTCTCCTGGGCGGCCTCGGTGCTTGCCCCGAGATGCGGCGTGACGGTCACGTTCTCGACCGAGAGGAGCGGATTGTCGGCGGAGACGGGTTCGTCGGCGAACACGTCGACGGCGGCACCCCGAAGCGTGCCATCGGCGACGGCGGCCGCGAGCGCCGCCTCATCGACGACGCCGCCACGGGCACAGTTGATCAGATAGCCCCCCGCCAGTCGGTCGAGTTCCGCATCACTGATCAACCCCTCCGTTTCGGGCGTGAGTGGGGTGTGGACGGTGAGGAAGTCCGCCTGATCAAGACACGCCTCCAGTTCGACGAGGCCTGCCCCGACGGCCGCAGCGCGCTCCTCGCCGATGTACGGATCGAAGGCAACGACGTCCATCCCGAGCGCGTCGAGCCGACGGGCGACTTCCTGTCCGACCCGTCCGAGTCCGACCACCCCGAGCGTCTTGCCACCGAGTTCGGTCCCGAGAAACTCGCCTTTGGCCCACTCACCCTCGACGAGACGGCTGTGGGCCTGTGGAATCGAGCGGGCGGCGGCGAACGCCATCGCCACGGTGTGCTCGGCGGCCGCACGCACGTTTCCCTCGGGCGCGTTGGCGACGACGACACCGTGCTTGGTTGCCGCCTCGATGTCCACGTTGTCCACGCCGATACCGGCACGAGCGACGACCACGAGGTTCTCAGCCGCCTCGAACACCGATTCGGTCACGTCGGTTCCCGAGCGAACGATCAGTCCCTCCGCGTCCGCGATCGCGTCCAGCAACTCCGCGTCGTCGAGTTCGTACTTCGTCTCAACCTCGGCGTCGGCCGCCCGTAATCGTTCGATCCCCGCATCGGCGATCGGATCGGTGACGAGTACCTTCATGCAGGTGTACAGCCCGGCACCGAGGATAACGCTTTGTACCCACCCAAGTACTGCAACTACCCTGAGTGTCAGCGGCCAACCGGTCGTGGTGGCTCCGCCGATGACGAGCCTCGTTCGTGGTGGCTCTACGACCACGAGTCCCTTTTTACTCGTCAACGCGAACGCGACACATGCGCCTCGTGGCCTTCGACTTCGATGGGACGCTTTCGGACGACGAGATGACGGTACTGCTCGGCGACCGGGTCGACGCCGCCGACGAGATGGCGCGGATCACCGAGCGCGCGATGAACGACGAGATCGGCTACGCCGAGAGCCTCCGCGAGCGAGTGGCCCTTCTCGCCGATCTGCCCCTCGACGAGGCGAACGCGGCGTTCGACGAGGTCGCCCTCCGTCCCGGCGCGGCCGCACTCGTCGACACGCTCACCGATGCGGGTCACCACGTCGCCATCCTCACGGGAGGCTTCGAACGGGGCGTCGAGGCAGCCCTTCGGAGGGACGGTATCGAGGTGGATACGATCGTCGCGAATCGGTTACCGGCCGAGGATGGCCGACTCACCGGCGAGGTAGACGGTCCGTTGATCGAGGGAACGAAGGATGACGCGCTGGCGGAACTGGCCGAGGAGGTCCGCGTCACGCTCGATGAGTCGATCGCGATAGGCGACGGCGCGAACGACCTCCCGATGCTGGAGGTCGCCGGATGGGCGATCGGGTTCGACCCGAAACCCGCCGTCCGGCCGGCGTGTGACACCACCGTCTCCCGGATGGACGGGCTGCGCGCGTTGTTCGAAGCGGAGGGCGTGCTCTAGGGCGACTCGGTCGCCTCGCCGATCGCTCGGTCGAGATCGGCTACGATGTCCACAGGATCTTCGATCCCGACCGAGAGTCGAACCATGTCGGCCGTGACGCCAGCCGCTTCCTGTTCGTCCTCGGTGAGTTGCTGGTGGGTCGTGCTCGCGGGATGGATCACGAGCGTCTTCGCGTCACCGACGTTTGCGAGCAAGGAAGCGAGTTCCGTTCCTTCGACCGTTTCCCGCGCGGCGTCGTATCCGCCTTCGACCCCGAAGGCGATCATCCCGCCATATCCGCCGTCGAGATACCGACTCGCCTCCCCGTGGGTCGGGTGATCGGGGAGTCCGGGATAGTTCACCCACGAGACGTTCGGATGGTCGTCGAGGAACTCCGCGACGACGAGTGCGTTCTCGGAGTGGCGCTCCATCCGCAGGGGGAGCGATTCGAGCTTGTAAACTACCCCACCCTACTCCCTCGGCGCATACGCGCCTCGGTCCTTGAGGGTAGCGTGGGACCGACGGTCCCACGGACCATGCGAACGGGCCTGCGGCCCGTGAGCAGATGGGGCTTTGATGTGGACTCCCGGCACTCAGTCCCCAGCAATAGGCTGGTAACTCTCGCCGTTCACCGTCCCACCATTTACACGCAGGTCTACTTCTGCGTCTCCGCTCCCCGGCTTGGGCGAGGAACGGAGGCTGTGTATCCGCTTTCGGGCGTAGCGTAGCCCGATGTTCTTCGCGCCGTTGTAATCGGCGTTCACCTCGTAGCCGCACTTCTGGCAACAGAAGTGGTCGCCCTGGCGGTTGTCCTCGTGCGTGAACCCACAGTCCGTCCGAGAACAGCGTTGGGACGTGTGGTTCGGCGCAACTTGCTCCACGGAAACCCCGCGTTCTGGTGCCTTGTAGGAGACGTACTCG
>SKSS01000074.1 GCA_007122875.1 Salinarchaeum sp.
GCGGAAGGGGCGGGATTCGAACCACGCGAAGCCGTCCCCACCGAACCGGACACGTGCCCTCGTCCGGCCGGCGGGACCGCTCTACCACTGAGCTACCCTTCCAGCCACCACTAGGCGACGACACCGCAAAAGCCTGTGGCACACACTCGACGAGCGCTCATAATTCGCAACTCCTATTGCCCACTCACCCGAGACGTTACGGCGGCTATGAGCTACGCGATCACGATCTTCGCCTTGGTGACCGGCCTTCTGACCGGCGCGCTGTTTCGACTGCTTCACGTGCCGATCCCGGCCCCACCCGAACTTGCGGGCATCATGGGTATCGTCGGCATCTTCATCGGCTACAAAGTCATCGACCACTTCGACATCGGGATCGACCTCCTCGGGATCCTGGGGGTCAACTGATCAGTACGAGCGAACCTTCGGCTCGTACTCCCCGCCTTCGCCCTCCAAGACCGACGGCTTGTACCAGAGGTCGGGCGTCCCGTCGTTCCACGTGACGAACGTGTGCTTGAGCCACTCGTCGTCCTTTCGCTCCTGGTGCTCCGCCCGCCAGTGTGCCCCTCGGAACTCCGTCCGCGCGAGCGCACCGAGCGCGATCGTCTCCGCAACGTCGATCACGTTTCGCGTCTCGATCGTCTGGACCAGATCCGTGTTGAACGTCCGGGAGGGATCGGCGACGTAGACATCCTCGTAGCGTTCGCGCGCCTTCCGGATATCCCGAAGCGCCTGCTTGATTCCCTCCTCCTCACGGAAGACGTTGACGTGGTTGCCCATCGTCTCCTGGACCGCCGCGCGGATCTCGGAGTGTTTGACGCCGTCGTCGCGCTCCATCAACCGTTCGACACGACTTCGTTCTGCCTCGACGGCGGCCTCAACGACCGACCCGGCCTCGGTAACTGCCCCGCCGTCCGCGACCGCGTCGCCACCGGTCGTCGCTCCCGGTTCTACTGGCAGGTCGAGCCCGTCTTCCTCCTCGACCTCGCCCGATCGCCCCGTGCCGATCAGTGCGTCGCCGAGGTCGGCTCCGGCCGCGTGCCGTCCCGCTCGCGCGCCGAAGACGATGAGTTCGGGGAGCGCGTTGCCGCCCAGTCGGTTGCCGCCGTGGACGGACGCACACGCACACTCGCCGACTGCGTAGAGTCCCTCGACGCAGGTTGCGCCGTACTCGTCGGTCTCGACCCCGCCCATCGCGTAGTGCTGACCGGGTTTGACCGGCATCGGTTCCTCGAGACCGTCCACGCCCTCGAAGTCCTCCGCGAGGTGGAGGATGTTCTCCAGCCGATCGACGATCCGATCCTCGCCGAGATGACGCATGTCGAGGTAGACGTAGTCGTCGTGGACGCCACGCCCCTCGTTGACCTCCGTGAGTTCGGCCCGCGAGACCACGTCGCGGCTGGCGAGTTCGCCCTTGTTCGTCGCGTAGCCGTACTCGAACATGAAGCGCTCGCCATCGGCGTTGTAGAGGATGCCGCCCTCACCACGGACCGCCTCGGAGATCAGCACACCCGTCGAGGGAAGCGTCGTCGGATGGAACTGGATGAACTCCATGTCCTCCAACGGGACGCCCGCGCGGTAGGCCATCGCGTTGCCGTCACCCGTACAGGAGACGGCGTTCGTCGTGTGCTCGTACACCTGGCCGAGACCGCCGGTCGCGAGCACGACCCCGCCGGTCGCCCGGAAGCCCGCGATCTCGCCCGTCGCGACGTCGTAGGCGACGACGCCGTGGCACTCGCGCTCGCTCGGGTCGGCGTCATCGGTGACGGCCAACCGGGTGACGAACCACTCGTCGTACACCGTGATGCCGCGTTTGACCACCTGCTCGTACATCGTGTGGAGCATGTGGTGGCCGGTTTCCGCGCCGGCGTACGTCGTCCGCGGGAACGAGAGTCCGCCGAACGGCCGCTGGGAGACCCGACCGTCCTCCTCGCGTGAGAACGGCATCCCCCAGTGTTCGAGTTGGATCACTTCCTCGGGGGCGTCCTGTGCAAGCCCCTCGACCGCGGGGGCGTCCCCGAGGTAATCGGATCCCTTCATCGTGTCGTAGGCGTGCAGTTCCCAGTCGTCGCCGTCGCGTAGCGCGGCGTTGATGCCACCCTCGGCCGCGCCCGTGTGCGATCGGACGGGATGGAGCTTCGTGACGAGTGCGGCGTCAGCCCCCTCCTCGTGGGCCGCAATCGCCGCTCGAAGGCCGGCACCGCCCGCGCCGACGACGATCACATCGTGTTCGTAGATCGTGGTCATGGTATCACCAGAATTTCAGGTTCTTCTTGACCGCTTCCCGCTTGAGTTCCTGAATGTGCTCGGTCAGCGGGATGTCCTTCGGGCAGACCTCGGTACAGGAGAACTGCGTCTGACAGCGCCAGACGCCGTGTTCCTGTTCGAGGATCCGAAGCCGGTGTTCTTTCTTGTCGGCCTCGCGCTCGTCCATGGTGAACCGGTAGGCCTTGTTGATCGCCGCCGGCCCGAGATACTGGTTGTCGCCCGCCGCGATGTTACACGAGGACGTACACGCACCACACCAGATACAGCGCGTGCTCATCTTGACCTTCTCCCTGTTCTCCCGGCTCTGTCGCTGCTCTTCGAGGTCTCCCTCCGGGAGGTCGTCGCTCTGGAAGTACGGCTCGACGGCGTGCATCTGGTCGTAGAAGTGCTCCATGTCCACGACGAGATCCTTGACGACATCCTGGTGGGGCAACGGCTCGACGCGAACCGGAGCATCGAGGTCGCTGAGCTGTGTTTTACACGCAAGCCGCTGGCTCCCGTTGACGAACAGCGCGTCCGATCCACAGATCGCCTGCCGGCAGGAGTGCCGGAACGTCAGCGACGAGTCGAAGGTATCACGCGCGTAGATGAGCGCGTCAAGGACCGTCATTCCGTCCTCGTACGGGACGTGGAAGTCGTCGAACCGCGGTTCCTGTTTGTCCTCGACTTCGGGATCGTACCGGAACACCTTGAGGAGAACCGTCTCCTCGTCGGTCGTCGTCGCGGCCTCGGCTTCGGCCTGGCGGTCGGCGGCGAGCCGTCGTTGCTTCTCGGCGCGCCGGCGGTCTCCCGGCGATTCCGTCTCCGGTGGTTCTTGCTCCTGTGTCGCTGGTTCCTGTTCCTGTGTACTCATAGACTAACCACCTCGGTGCGTACTCATAGGCTGATCCCCGCCATGGCGTTCGCGACGCGAATTCCCTGGACGATCAAGCCGACGCTCGCGACGACCAACACGGCCTGGACGACCGTCTTCGCACGGCCGTCGAGACCCTGGTTCAACAGCGCGGCGTAGACGCCGTTGACGCCGTGGAACGTCGCGGTGACGAGAAACAGCACCATCGTCAGGTAGTACGTCACCGACGACATTCTGGCTTCCGTTCCGGCGAAGGTGATGTCCGCGGCGTGGGTCACGAAGTGCAGCATGAAGAAGTGAAACGCCAGCAGGACGATCAGGATGACCGCCGTGACCCGCTGGAGCAGCCACATCGTTCCCCGTGGCCGGAACGACGAGTAGTGTTCGGCCATCAGAGCATCCCCTCCAGAAACGTCGGAACGCTCGCGACGGCGATCACGGCCGTCAACACGAGCGACAGGTAGAAGCTCCGGTCCTGTGCGTCCAGTCCGATCCCAAGGTCGACCATCAGCAGTCGGATGCCGTTGAGGATGTGAAAGACCGCCACCGCCAGCAGTCCGACCTCCATGACGCGGACGAGCAACAGACTCTCGAGCTCCTGGATCGTGTACGTGTAGACGTTCACGTCGTTGACGGTCTCACCGGCAGCACCCGGAATCGCCGTCGAGAGGACGGCGATGTGGGTGAACAGGTAGCCCACGAGGATCCAGCCCGTGAACTTATGGAAGATCCAGGCCCACATCCCGGCGGTGAACTCCCGCCAGCGGCCGAAATCCTCCACGAGGCCACGGTCGTAGGAGTGACTCATTCTATCACGTACGAGGGTTGGAGTGCGGGGGTTTAGAATGTATCCCATTGCCGCGTCGGCTGCCGACGTGTTCGTTCTGGGTCCAATCGGGAAACCGATCACCGGACGTGTTCCGTTCTGGATCCGATCAGGGGGACGGTTGGCGGTCGCCGCCCGGTTCGATACCTTCGAGCCACGGCTCGGGGAGCGATCCGGGCGGCCAGTCCGTCTCCCGACGGCGCTCGATCACCCGTCGCGTCCGATCCTCGAGTTCGACCAGGTGACAGATCGGGTTTCCGGGGTAGACCACGGGGTTCTGTAGAATGCCGACCAGCAGTCCCGTGAAGGGCGCTTCGATCGACGTCCAGTCGGTCTGAAACGGGTTCGTGATCCTGCAGATCTCCTGGCCCTCCTGAACCAACGCACCGCGGCCGGCTTGCATCTCGACGATTCCACCCGCCGTCGCACGCAGCCAGGTTTTCTCGTCCTCCTCGCGAACGATCGTCCGCCAACCGGGCCAGGTCACCGTCTCGGTCGGCATGATGTCGAACTCGGCGAAGACGCTCTCGACGCCCGCGAGCGCTCGATCGATGAACCGCCGCTGGAACCGATGGGCCTCGCCCATCTCGACGGTGATCGTCGGAACCCCGGCGTCGGTTGCCGCACGACGGAGGGTTCCTCCCGGTCCGGTCGAGTCGATGATCACGTGGGATGCAAATGCTCGCGAGATCCGGTCGACAGTGTCGTCGGAGAGATCCCCCCGGACGTGGAGCATGTTGGTCCGCCCGCGCGTCGAGGTGTGGAAGTCGACTCCGAGATCGCAGGGTTCGATGAAGTTCCGCCAGATGTCGTGTGCGATCCGACGGGCACTCGTTCCCTTCGGCGATCCAGGGAACGCTCGATTCAGGTCCCGTTCGTAGATCGGGAGATAGCGCTGCTGGGCGAGAAACGCGGGGACGTTCACCACCGGGAGACAGATCACCGTCCCGGCGATCTCGTCGTGGTCCCACTCGTTGGCGACCTCCCGGACGACCTCGATACCGTTGAGTTCGTCGCCGTGGAGGGCGGCGCTCAGAAAGACCGTCGGGCCGGGATCGGGTCCGTTGACGATCGTGACCGGGATCCGAACGGGATCGCCGAGATACGTTTCGCTGACGCTGTAACGGACGTTCGCCGTCTCGCCGGGTTCGACCGCCCCGCCGTCGTAGGTGAACGTCCCGTCGTCGGCCATGGTGGGCCGTAGCGGGCCATACCAAAAAGCCCCACGCATCGGCACAACCGTCCCGCCGAACGCTCGGAACCATAATTCCTTAGTCACGGCTCCCTTATCCCGTTCTATGACTCGCGAGGGCGTCCGCGTCGGGGTACTGAGCCTGCACAACAGCAAGGAGACGAAGGCGATTTTGAATGCGGTCGAGGATCTCGGCCACGAACCGATCTGGCTGCGCGAGGAGAACGTGGCCATCGAAATCGAGGATGGGATGGTCACCATCGAACCCGCCGTCGACGTGGTCGCCAACCGGCTTCTCCTCTCGAACACCGAACAGCCCTGTGAGGCGCTCGGACTGATCGACGCCTACGACCATCTCGTCCCCGTCCTCAACGAACCCGAGGCGGTGCTCACCGCGATTCACAAGTTCTCGACGGCCACGGCGCTCTCGAACGCCGGCGTTCCCGTCCCCGATTCCCTCCTCGCGCTGGACACCGACCGTCTCAACGAAGGCCGACCGGCCTTCGGCGAGGAGGCCGTCTACAAGACCGCGATCGGGACCCACGGCGGGGGAACGTGGAAGGTCGGCCCCGAAGAGCGGGTCAACGCCCGCGTCGGGCAGCGTCAGGCTCTCTTGCAGGCGCTGATCGACCGCGACGAGGGACGCCATCGCGATCTTCGGGTGTACGTCGTCGGCGACGAGATCGTCGGGGCAATGGAGCGATTCGCCCCGGAGGACGACTGGCGGACGAACGTCGCCCTTGGTGGCGATGTCGTCGATGCGACGGACGAACTTCCCGACGAAGTCGCCGAAATCGCCCACGAGGCCGCGGTGACGATCGGACTGGACTACGCCGGCGTCGACATCATCCAGGGCGTCGACGGGTGGTACGTCCTCGAAGTGAACCCGACGGCGGGGTTCAAGGGGCTGTTCACGGCGAGCGGGATCAGCCCCGCGCCGCACATCGCCCGGATTGCGATCGAGCGGGCTGGCGGCACCGTCGACGACGAACTCGTCGATGATCTCGCTCGCGTGCTCGACGACTCCGAGCCGACTGGCAAGCCCGAACCCGCCCCGCGACCGATCACCGAGTCGCCCGTCATCGGCTACACGGAGGAGGTCGTGCTCTCGGGGACGAGCGGCTCTGAGACCGTCGTCGCCAAGTCCGACACCGGCGCGACCCGGACGAGCATCGACACCCGACTCGCCGCCGAGATCGGGGCCGGGCCGATCAAGAGCATCATGCGCGTCAAATCCGGGAGCGTCAAGCAGGGGAAGACCCGACCGCTCGTCGACGTGGTCGTCGGTATCGGCGGCCAACAGCACACCGTCACCGCGAGCGTCGAGGATCGAAACCACATGAACTACCCCGTGCTCCTCGGACGGGATATTTTGGAGAACTATCAGGTTGACGTTCGAAAGCGCGTCGATGGTGGGAGTCCGGAGCGCGAGCAAGAGGAGGAGTAACGGGCGGTCATCGATCGACGAGAACCGCCATTGACGGCCGCCACTGACGGCCAGACTGGAGGGAACGCGAACGGTTAAGACCGTGTTTGTTGGACGATAACACAGGTCATGTCAGAAGATACCGAAGAGAAGACGTTCGCGTTCGACTGGATCGACGACAACCGTGACTGGCTCGCGGCGTTCGAACAGGAGATCTGGGACTATCACGAACCCGCCTGGCGGGAGTATCGATCGGCAGAGGCGTACGTCGAGTTGCTCTCCGACCACGGGTTCGAGGTTGAGGAGGGGAGCGGCGAGATGCCGACGGCGTTCCGTGCGCGATTCGAACAGGGGGACGGCCCGACGCTCGCCTCCTACGCCGAGTACGACGCCGTCCCCGGAAACTCCCAGCAGCGAACGCCGTATCGAGCGCCGAGGGAGGGCGTTCATCCGTACGCCGCGGGCCACACCGATCCCCACTCCGTGCTGGGCGTCGGCACGCTCGGCGGCGTGCTCGCGGCGAAGGCGA
>SKSS01000106.1 GCA_007122875.1 Salinarchaeum sp.
CGTCACGGTCGTCGTAGACGGCATCGTAGGCGTCCTGAACGGCCTGCATTCGATCGTCGAGGTGTGGATACGGTACGCCGACAACCACGACCGTGTGTGCGGCGTCCCCGTCGAAGCTCACGCCTTCGGCCAGCGTTCCCCACAGCGACGTGAACAGGACGGCGTCGTCGTCGATGACGAACGACGCACGAAGCTCCTCGGCGCGCGTTCCCGGCTCGTCGAGATACCGCGTCGCGTTGCTATCAGCGAGCAGCCCGTAGTACCGCTCCGCCTCCGCGTAGCTCGGGAAGAACGCGAGGACGTTCCCGGGCGTCATTCGAATCGCGTCTCGAAGCGTGTCGGCGACGATCGTCTGTACCTCGGGGTCGCGACGATCGCTGGCGAACAGCGGCGGGGCGTCCACCGCGAACGTCCGGCGTCGGTCCTCGGGAAACGTGAGGCCGTAGGCCATCGTCGCCGGATCCTCAAGGCCGAGTACGTCGTCGAGTACGTCGAAGGGACGAAGCGTCGCACTCATCAACACGCTCGCTGCCACCTCGTCGAAGAGCTCCTCGGTGACCGCTCGTGGGATGCACGTATACAGCTCCGCGCGGCCGTACACTTCGGCGGTCCCCTCGTCACGGCGCACCGATACGACGGGGTACTGACCCAGCTCGGTCGCGCCGTCGAGGTACTGCCGGACGAACGCCGCCGCCGTGAGCGTCCGGCACTCGGCGCGCGTGGTCGCCTCGCCGTTTCGGTACGCCTCCTCGTACTCGTCGTCGAGCGCCCGGCCGATCTTCAACGCGGCGTCCAGGTCGTCGTCGATCCCCCCGCCCGTATATCGGTCGAACAGCGCGAGCGTGAGGTCGTCCCGGCGATCCTCGTTGACGATCGGCACGTCACGCCAGTTCCCGCCGACCGACTCGCGCTCGTGCGGATCGAGTCCGTTCTCGTAGGTCGCCACGAGCGCGTCCCGGAAGGTCGAGAGGACGTTGACCGCTCGATCTGCCCCCGCCAGTTCGCACTCGTCAAGTTCGTCGAGCGCGCCGTCGAGCGTGTTCTCGGTGAGCGTGCGCGAGGCGTGATCCCGGGCGGCGTCCTCGATGTTGTGTGCCTCGTCGAAGACGACGATCACCTCGTCCGGATCCCGTCCGAGCCACCGGAAGAACTGCTCGCGGATGCCGGGATCGAGGAGGTGATGGTAGTTACAGACGACCAGATCGAGCTCCTCCATCCCCTCCTTGAGCAGTTCATATCCACAAAGCCCCTCGCTCTCGGCGTACTCGTAGATCTCGTCCGGCGTCCGCACGTCGTCGTAGAGCCAGGCATAGAACGGGCCGGTGTCGACCGTCAGGTTCCGGTGGAAGTGGTCACAGACCGCGGTTCCCTCAAGCTCCTCGATCCGTTCGGCAGTCGTCTCCAGCTCGTCCATCACCGCCGCACGCGCTTCGGTCGCCCGATCATCACCCTCCTGGGCCCGTTCGAGCAACTCGCCCTGTCGGCGGGCGAGTTCCCGTCGGTCGCGCTCCGCATCGACGAGGTCGCGGGTCGCGTCCCGGAGGACCTGGCACTCCTCGTAGTCAACGTCGATGTGACACATCGACCCCTTTCCGCGGAAGACGACCGCCCGGATCGGTTCGGTCCGCGTGATCGCGCGTGCCTCCTCGACGAACTGGCGGGTCTGCTGATGGACGTTCGTCGTGATGACGACTGTTCGATCCTCCTCGCGGGCGTGCTCCAGCGCGGGGACGAGCGCCGACAGCGTTTTGCCGGTCCCACAGGCCCCCTCGAACAGCACGTCCTGGCCTCGCGTCAGGGCGTTGTAGATCCGGTCCATCGCCTCCGACTGGTTTGGATACGGCTCGTCGTACGGGAAGAACCGCTCGTAGCCGTTCGTTGCCGCCACGATGGTTTGGATTGTCCCGCCACCAAATATAAGGGTTCGGGCGATTCGAAGGGTCGAGACCGCCCTTGCGTTCATTGGCGCGCAATCCACACCGTTAGGTGTCCACCCCTCCTACGGGCGGTCGACGACCGACACTCATGCAACCAACGGATTCCTGCCGAGAGTGTGGCGAGGAGATTCCGACCAGCGAGATCGTCTGCCCGGAGTGTGGATACGACTCCCGGAGGGCGCTGCAACTGTACGCTGGCGGCCTGCTTGCGCTCGGTATCGCCGTCTGGTTCCTCGTTCACGGCGGGGTCGGAATTGCGATCTCGCTGATCGGCGTCGTCTCCTTCTTCGCGAGCTATCTGACTCGGGCGACACACTGACTCCAGCGTGCCCCGTGCGCTCCCGAAAGCACCCGGTAACTATGCCCGGCGTCCACGAGAATGCTCCATGAACGACGGTGATTCCTCGGAGCGACCATCCGACGGAGCGATCTCGGCCCCGACCCCGGAGGACGCGAGCGGCTACGGACTCACGCTCACGCTCGTCGGGGCCGTCCTCCTCGCACTCGCGTACTACGGGATCGTCGCGATCCAGGGGACACACGACCTCGGCGGGGCGCTTCCCACCCCGTTCTACGCCCTCGCCCTGGCGTTTCTCTTCGCGGTCGACGTGCTCGCGAGTCGGCGACTCGATGCGATCAGCCTCGCTCGGGCGATCGCCTTCACAGCCGTCTACGGCGCGCTGTTCGTCCTCGCCGTCGAGGGCGGCGCGTATCTCGGTGAGAACCCGGACGCCGCTCTCGACGGCTTTGCGGGGCTCACCGTGCTCGCCGGAGCGCTGGTCGTGTCCGTCCTCGTCTACGTCGGCTACCTGACGGTGATCGAGACGAACGCGCGGCGGTGAGTCACCGTCCGGAACGACCGCGGCGGTGAGTCACCCATCGGAAACGACCACGTCACTCTCGTCGCGGACGGCCATGCTGAACAGCGCGTCGTTCTCGTAGGCCGCGACGCCCCGTCGCCGGCCGATGACGTAGCCGTCCGTGTCGGCTTCGACAGTCGTCCGCACCTCGCCATCGGGCGCGAGGATCTCCGCCATCGGGTCGCCCGCCTCCACGGCCGTTCCGACCTCGACCAACCGCCGGACGATCCCCGGCGTTTCCGTCCGCGGATGGCGTGCGCGCTTGACCGGGTAGTCGACTGGGGGTTCGGGAGCGGCCTCGTTCGGTTCCGGATCGCCGGAAAGAATGTCCATCGCTCGCAGCACGTTTTCGATCCCGATGACTGCGGCCTCCCGATGTCGCTCCTCGACGGCGTTCGGGCTTCCGAGTTCGACCGTGAACGACGGGATCCCCACGCCGTTCAGCACGGACGGTTCGAGCGATCGATCGAGGTTCGTCGACTCGTGGACGGTCGGATCGAACTCGCGGATCGGCGGAAGCCCGAACGCCTCAACGAGTCGCAACTCCGCCTCCGCGAGTTCCTCGGCTTCCGCGCGACTCCGGTCCTCGCCGTATCGAACCCGCTCGACGATGGTGAACGGCATCGACCCCGTCGCCGCGGTGTGAAGCGACACCAGCGCGTCGGCCGATTCCTCGATCAGCCCGTAGATTCGGTCGTTGATGAGGCCCTGTACGTGGGGCGGCCGGCTCCGCGCTTCCTCGGTCGAGAAGTGCCGGTTCGGATCCTGGTCGTGGTAGTACGACCGCCGTGCCGTCCGTCGGAGTCCGGCCGGGTTGAGGATCGGGAGACAGACGACTGTTCCGCGAATACGGTCGACGAGATCCGGGGTGACGGCGTCGTACGCGGCCGCGAGACCCGTCACCTCGTTGCCGTGGATGGCAGCCGTCACGAACAGCGTCGGTCCGGAATCCTCGCCCCGAGCGATCATCACGGGAATCGTCTCGGCCGGACCGGTCGGCAATTCGGTGATCTCAATTTCTCCGCGGGCGAACTCGCCGGGGTCGGCGTGGGCGGTTCCGATCTGCATGGTGGTGGTTGTGGGAAGCGGGACTTATCGTTTTAGGGAAGACGGAGCATATCTGTCAGTCTCCGTTCCCTGGTTCTTTTTGGGGTAGACGTAGCGAGGGCGACCGTGAGACTCTCGACGATCCTCATCGTGATCGGTCTCCTCCTGATCGTGATCCCGGTCCCCGTCCTGCCGCCGTTCGTGGGAGCGGTTATTGGGGGCGTTGCGCTCCTCATCGGGTTGTTCATGCGGTTTCTCGGGCTGTGAGATCGAGAACCGATCAGGGGTACGGAACCCTCTCGTCCCGATCGCTGCTACCACCACCTTGTTGAACCCGGTCGCCGTCCGACGGGCTAGATGGTCTCGTTCTCCGATCGGATGCTCGGCGTCTGGCGACGGACGGTCTCGCTCGGGTGGCCCATCGCGATCGAGCAGACGCTCAACACGCTGATGCGGACCGTCGACATCGTCGTCACCGGGCTCTTCTCGCCGGCGGCCGTCGCCGCGGTCGGACTCGCCGACCTCTACGCACAGATCCCGCTCCGGATCGGACTGGGTCTCGGCACCGGCGCGATCGCGCTGTCCAGTCAGGACACCGGCCGTGGTGCCGATCTCACCCGCGACCGCGCGATCACGCAGGCGCTGCTCATCGGCGCGCTCTGTGGGCTTCCGATCGTCCTCGTCGGCCTGCTGTTCGGCCACGCGCTGATTGCCGTTCTCGGGGCCGAATCCGAGGTCGTTCGGCTCGGCGGGCTCTACCTGACGATCGTCTTCGCGGCGGCTCCGATGCGGATCGCCGGTCTCGTCGGCGCGCGATCGCTCCAGGGAACCGGGGACACGCGAACGCCGATGCTCGTCAACGTCAGCACGAACGCGCTCAACATCGTGTTGACCGTCAGTCTGGGTCTCGGTCTCTGGCTCGCGCCGAACTGGGGCATCGTCGGCGTTGGGGTCGCCACGGCGATCAGCCGGACGTTCGAGGCGCTCGCGATGGTGGGCGCGATCGCGAGCGCCCGGACGCGTCCGTCGCTCGCCCGTCCGCAGGATCTCACCGTCACCCGTCAACTCGTCGCGGTGAGCGTGCCGAACTTCGCCGAGGGGATGAGCACGTCGCTCGCGAACTTTCCGTTCAACGCCCTGCTGTTGCTGTTCGGCACTGAGGCGAACGCCGCCTACCACATCGCCCGGCGGATCTACCAGCAGCTCACCGGCCCGCTGTACCGATCGTTCAGCACCGTCGCGAGCATCATCGTCGGGCAAACGCTCGGGAAGGGGGATCCCGACGGGGCGCGGTACGCCGCGGGAGCCATCCTCACGCTCGGCATCGCCACGCTCGGCACGGCAGGCGTCATCCTGGTCGTCGCAGCCGAACCGCTGGCGGGGATCTTCACGGGGGATCCGACGACGCTCGGCTACGCGATCGAGTTCACCCGGATCTTCGGCGTCTCGATGGTCTTTTTCGGGATCTTCTTCCCGCTCGCCGGGGCGTTGCGGGGAGCGGGTGACACTCGGACGCCATTTTACGCACGCTTCGTCGGCGCGTTCGTCTTCATGCTCGGCGTCTCGTATCTGCTTGGGATCGTCCTCGGATACGGACTTCCGGGGGTGTACGTCGGCGTCGTCCTCTCGTACGTTTGCTGGGCCGTCGTCGTCGGCGCGGGGTTCCTCTGGGGCGGGTGGGCGGAGACGGCTGCGGACATGATGGCCGAACGGGCCGAGACGGCGAACGAGTGACTGTGAACACAGAATCGACCGGCACTCCAGATCACGCGGGTGCTTTCGTGTTCCCAACGTCGGGCTCGAACGGCAGCGAGATCACCAGCTCCTCGAACCAGACCACCGGGCGCTTGCGCTGTCCCTCCTCCTCGAAGTAGACGATGCCGACCTGGGCCAACCGATCTAGCTCCTCGTGGACATTCTTCACGTCCCGCTCGACGACTCTGGCGGTCTCGTTGATGCTCGATGGCCGCTCTCGACGAACCGCTTCGATCAGTTCGAGCGTCCGGGGCGTGAGCGTCTCCAGAAGCTGGTCATAGCTCGAAAACGACAGCGTCGGCGGCTCGTCGACGCCATCGCCTCGATCGAGCCGGTCGATTGCCCGCTCGACATCGTCGTGGAACGCCCTCGCTGATTTCACGGTGACGACGAGCGTCGATTCGGCCTGTCGCTGTTGGCGTTCGATCGGATGCAGCGGTGGAGTGATTGGGTCGGTCAGGGATAATCACCAGTGGTGGTCAGTCGATCTCGAGTTCGGGTTTCGGGATTTCGCGCCAGAACCGACGCCAGAGCGTGACCATTTCGAATCCGTCCTGAGCTATTCGCTCCTCACGTCCGTTCGTCGCAGAATAGTCCCGGGTGGATTCGAACCACGGTCACTCCGCTTCGCTCCGTTCCCTGATTCGAATCCGGTGCGATATTTCGCGCTCACGACGTTGTTCGCGCGAAAATAGTCCCGGGTGGATTCGAACCACCGTCCTTGCCTCCAGAGGGCAAGAGGATTGGCCGCTACCCCACGGGACTTCGGACGGAACTTTGCCAGCGCCCGATTTATGGCTTTCGATGCCCCGCGGCTTGTCCACCACGGTGAATTTATCAGGCCCTTACGCTAGTGGACCGATATGGGCCAGGACGACCCCATCACCGGGGACGAAACGTACGACACCGGGTTCCGTGACGGCGCACTGTATCTCGACGCCGTCACGCCACGCGGCGCTCGCCTCTCGCTTCTCGAGGTTACCGACGCGGACGCGACGACGTTCTGTGCGGAACTGACGGACGTGCTTCGTTCGGAACCGCTCGATTTCGATCCGAACCACGACCCGACGCTCACCCGACTGCAAGACGAGGGATTCGTCGAGACGGCCGACGAACTGGGCTCCCGACGCGCACTCCTCGTCATGCAGTGGTACTACGACAGCCTCCCGCCGTTCACCGAAGGCGAGGTCGTCACCGATGGTCTCGGATTCTCGGTCCAGCCCGTCCCCACCACGGAGACGAGGGACCGAGCCGAGAAGTTCGTCCGGGACCTTCGGCGGTTCGGGGACGGAATCGA
>SKSS01000038.1 GCA_007122875.1 Salinarchaeum sp.
CGTCTTTGAAATACTCACAACGTCTTTGAAAGACCGCGAGCGTACTTCAAAGACGCTGAGGGGAGTGAGCGGGCGAGACGATCGAAGAACGGGTCGACGAGCGCGGAGCGGGGGCGGTCCGTGAACGGACCGATACCGGAAACGTGATCGCCAATGTGGGAGTTCTTTTTCGTTCGCACCCGTGCGATGGGGTATGGAGACCGTCACCATCCGTGGCGTCGAGGTTCCGAAACTCGGTCTCGGGACGGCCAGACTGACCGGCGAGGAGTGTCGTGAGGTCGTCGAAACCGCGCTGGAACTCGGCTATCGCCACGTCGATACGGCACAGCTATACGGCAACGAGGAGGCGGTCGGCGACGCGATCGCGCGGTCCGCCGTCGATCGTGAGGAGGTGTTTCTCACCACGAAGATCCACTGGGATCACGCGGCGGCCGACGACGTACACTCCTCGTTCGCCGACAGCCTCGATCGGCTCGGCGTCGACTCCGTCGATCTGCTGTTGATCCATAGCACGAACGACGACGTGCCGATCGAGGAGACGATCGGGGCGATGAACCGCCTCCAGGAGGAGGGAACGGTCGAGCACATCGGCGTGAGCAACTACTCCGTCGAAGAGACCAAAACCGCCGTTGAGGCCTCGTCGACGCCGGTGCTGACGAATCAGGTCGAGTATCACGTCGATCACGGGCAAGCCGACCTGCTGGAGTGGTGTGTCGAACACGACGTACTCCTGACGGCCTACAGCCCGCTCGACGAGGGCTCGCTCGCGTCCGATCCCGAACTCGAAGCGATCGCGGAACGGCACGACGCGACCGCAGCCCAGGTCGCGCTCGCCTGGCTCGCCGAACAGCCGAACGTGATGACGATTCCGAAGGCCTCCTCGGAGGCCCGGCTTACGGAGAACCTCAGCGCCATCGATGTCGAACTGACGGCCGACGAACGTGATCGGTTGTTCGAGCGGTCCGGGGGCGTTCCCAGCCTGCGTTCGAAATGACGCTCGCGCTGAATTAGCAATCGCTCTGACGCCGCGCGGTCGTGTACGTACGACGTGGTAGGTCGAGCGGTTTTCGTCGGCCCGCTCAGCCGAAGTTCTCGATCTTGGCGTCGTCGAGTGGGTAGTCCGCCGCGACGAGCGCGCTTCGTGCCTCGTCGACGAAGTCGGCGAACCCGTAGACGAACGCCCGCCCGCCGACGCGATCGAGCGCCTCCGCGACGGCGTCGTCGAGGTCGCACCCCTCATCGAGTACGAAGAGCGGAGCGCCGGCGTCAGCGAGCGCGTCGAGGCGTTCCTCGTGGACGTGATTGTCGTCGCGGTAGACGACGGCGACCTCGTTGCCGTCGGCGAGCGCGCGCTCGCCGATCCCGACCGCGGGACCGACGCCCGGTCCGCCCGCGATCACGACGAGACGGTCTTCGCCCTCGTAGTGTGCGCGGCCAAACGGTCCCCCAATCTCGACGGTCGTCCCCGGTTCCGCCTCCGCGAGCCAGGGTCCGAGTTCGCCGTCCGGATCGACCTCGACGGTGACCTCGAAGCTCCCCTCGGCGTCGGGTGACGAGAGCGTGTAGTAGCGGGTGATCGACTCCCCGCCGACGGTCGCCTCGACGGTGACGAACTGTCCGGGGACGGCGTCCACGCCCGCGGGCGTCTCCAGTTCGACGGTGATCGTGTCCGATCCGACCGCTTCGACGGCCACTATCTCGGCCGTGTGTTCGCTCATGCCCTCCCGTACTGGGACCAGTCCGAAACACCTTGCGACCTCACACCTCGTCTGTCTCCTGTTGTTCCGCAGCATACGGAATCGTTCTGACACGCTCGAACCGAATCCGATCCGACGTTCGTACGGTTCTCCGAGAGAAACGCGGACGTTCGTCCGGCTCACTCGACGATGGCGGACGGGTCACAACCGTCCCTGACGATCGGGCTGCATTCGGTACGAAACCGAGGGATAGGGGTTTCAGAAGCCTTTTGCGGGGTGACTACAAACGCGACGTAGCGATGCCCGACGACTTCAACTGGGCCATCGGCGGGGAGGCCGGTGACGGGATCGACTCCACCGGGAAGATCTTCGCCCAGGCACTCTCACGGGCCGGACGCCACGTCTACACTTCGAAGGACTTCGCGTCCCGGATCCGCGGTGGCTACACGGCGTACAAAATCAGGACCTCGACGGAACGGATCGAGAGCGTCGTCGATCGACTCGACGTGCTCATCGCTCTGACACAGCGAACCGTCGACGAGAACCTCGAGGAGCTCCACGACGGGAGCGTCATCATCTACGACGGCGAGCGCACCGAGATGGAGGACTTCGAGGCTCCCGAGGGGACAACCGGTCTCGACGTTCCCCTCACGCGACTCGCCAAGGAGGCTGGCGGCGAGATCATGCGCAACGTGGTCGCGCTCGGCGCGGCCTGCGAGGTGACGACGTTCCCGATCGAACACCTCGACAGTTCACTGGAGAAGCGCTTCGGCGGGAAGGGCGAATCGATCGTCGAGAACAACCGGACGGCGGCCCGTCTCGGCCGGGACTACGTCCGTGAGGAGTACAGCGACGACTTCGGCTACGACCTCGACACGACCGAGGAGGACTACGTCCTGCTCAACGGCGACGAGGCCATCGGGATGGGCGCGATCGCCGCGGGCTGTACGTTCTACGCCGGCTACCCGATCACGCCCGCTACCGACGTGATGACGTATCTCACCGGGCGCATCGACCGGTTCGGCGGTCACGTGATTCAGGCGGAGGACGAACTCTCCGCGATCAACATGGCCCTCGGAGCGGCCCGCGCCGGCGCGCGGTCGATGACCGCCACCTCCGGTCCCGGAATCGACCTGATGACCGAGACGTTCGGGCTGGTGGCCACCTCGGAGACGCCGCTGGTCATCGTCGACGTGATGCGCTCCGGTCCCTCGACTGGAATGCCGACCAAGCAGGAGCAGGGCGACCTCAACATGCTGCTGTACGGCGGCCACGGCGAGGTGCCGCGCTTTGTCGTCGCGCCGACGACCGTCGCCGAGTGTTTCCACAAGACGGTCGAGGCGTTCAATCTCGCCGAGAAGTACCAGACGCCCGTCTTCCTCGTGGCGGACCTCTCGCTCGCGGTGACCGAACAGACGGTCTCCCCCGACGAGTTCGACATGGACGCGATCGAGATCGATCGGGGGAAGGTCGTCAACGAATCGGGGATCGACGAGTGGCTCGACGAGGAGGGCCGCTTTACGCCCCACGCGAACACCGACGACGGCGTCAGTCCGCGCGCGCTGCCGGGCACGATCGGCGGGGCACACATGTCGACCGGCCTCGAACACGACGAACTCGGGCGACGGACCGAGTCCACCGAGGTCCGAATCGAGCAGGTCGAAAAGCGCCAGCGAAAGGTCGAGAGCGCCGAACGGGAGGAGGACTGGACGCCACGCGAGTTCGGCGATCCCGAGGCCGACACGCTGGTAATCTCGTGGGGCTCCACGGAGGGGCCCGCCCGCGAGGCCATGGAGTTTCTCGACGAGGACGTGCGGTTCATCTCGGTTCCGTACGTCTTCCCGCGACCCGATCTCTCCGAGGCGATCGACGACGCCGAGAACGTAATCGTCGTCGAGTGTAACGCGACGGGGCAGTTCGCCGACCTGATCGAACACGACGCGCTCGTTCGCGTCGATCGGATCAACAAGTACGACGGGGTGCGCTTCAAGGCCGACGAGTTGGCCGCCGAGATCCGCGAGACGCTCCGTCCAGCGACCGGTTCGTCCACCGAGGTGACCGCAGAATGAGTTCAGAGGTACGATTCACCGACTTCAAATCCGACAAGCAGCCCACGTGGTGTCCCGGTTGTGGCGACTTCGGCACGATGAACGGCATGATGAAGGCGCTCGCCAACACCGGAAACCACCCGGACGAGACGTTCATCGTCGCCGGCATCGGCTGCTCGGGGAAGATCGGCACGTACATGCACAGCTACGCGCTCCACGGCGTCCACGGTCGGGCGCTCCCGGTGGGAACGGGCGTCAAACTCGCCAACCCCGACCTCGAAGTGATGGTCGCCGGCGGTGACGGTGATGGCTACTCGATCGGCGCTGGCCACTTCGTCCACGCCGTCCGCCGGAACGTCGACATGACGTACGTCGTCATGGACAACCGGATCTACGGCCTGACGAAGGGGCAGTTCTCCCCGACGAGTCGCGAGGACTTCGAGACCTCGACCTCGCCCGATGGCACGATGATGGCTCCGGTCAACCCGCTGGCGCTCGCGCTCGCGGCCGGGGCAACGTTCATCGCGCAGTCGTTCTCCTCGGACGCGCTCCGACACGCCGAGATCATCGAGGAGGCCATCGAACACGACGGCTTCGGCTTCGTGAACGTCTACAGCCCGTGCGTGACGTTCAACGACGTCGACACGTATGACTACTTCCGCGACAGCCTCGTCGATCTGCAGGAGGAGGGCCACGACCCGACCGACGACGACGCGGCAAAGGAGATCATCCTCGACGCTGACAGGGAGTACCAGGGCGTCATCTATCAGGACGAAGATAGTGTCCCGTACTCCGAGCGCCACGGTCTCGACGAGAACATGGCGAACGTCCCGGACGGCGCACCCGACGGTGCGATGGATCTGGTTCGCGAGTTCTACTGAGCCGGAACCCACCCTTGTGTACCGTTGTTTCCGACCGATCGACTCACGAGTCACTCGATCCGATGATCCGTTCGGTGACGAACGACCGGATCGGCGCGAGTCCTGGCATGCCGTCACGCCACCACACTCCCACGACGACGAGACCGAGGCCGAGTTCGACCGCGAGTAGCGGGGAGAGTTCGATCGACGCGAGGTGACCGAGAATCGACGCCGACGACTCGTCGTACTCGACGTGCGGGAGGAGCGGCCACAGGAGGAACCGAGCCCGCTCGAACTCACCCGCGAGCAGCGCCGGAAGCGCGTCGGTCAGGGCGTGCGAGAGCGCGCCGATGGCGAACGTGACTCCGTACTCGGGACGGCCCCGCCGAGCGAAGTACACGTAGAGGATGACGGAGAGCGGGACCAGCGGGACGAGGGAGTGGGCGAGTGCCCGACCCGAGGGAAGGATCCCGAACCACCACGCCAGCGGCTTGTCGACGAGATCGGGAAACTGCGTTCCGAACAGGAGCCACAGCGTCGGGAGATCCCTCGGAGGGTGGCCGTGTCGAGAGCGCGTCCACGTCGTGTACAGCAGATACCCGACCGCTGCGTGTCCCCAGGGCCACATATCAGCACCCGACCGTGCGACGGCTCATCGAGGGATCAGTTCCCACTCACTTCGGTCGGATCGGCCGTCGAGTCCTCGGCACCCTGCAGTCGGCGTTCGGCCTCGTCGCGGTCGTCAGGGTAGCCGACGTCGACGCGCCAGCCGTCGAGGGCGATCGCGTCGATCGTCCGGCCGGACTGGATGAGCAGGTCGATCGCGTCCGAGAGTTCGTACTCGCCGCGATCGGACGGCTGGACGAGATGACAGGCGTGGAAGATCGCCGGCGTGAACGTGTAGAATCCAGTCAACACGAGGTTCGACGGCGGATCGTCGGGCTTTTCGACGACCTCCGTGATCTCGCCGAACTTGTTGGTGTCACAGACGCCGTAACGGGAGGCCTCGTCGGAGGGAACTTCCTCGACGAGAAACGCCGCGTCGGCGCGGTCCTCCCGCTGTCGTCTGACGACGTCGACGAGATTCGCCTCGAAGACGTTGTCGCCGAGCATCAACATGAAGTCGCCGTCGACGTGCTCTTCGGCTGTCAATAGGGCATGCGCCAGCCCGTTTTGCTCGCGCTGGTGGGTGTACGTGATCGGCACGCCCCCGAAGGTATCACCGTAATGATCGATGATCACCTCTTTCATGTGACCGACGACGACGATCAACTCGTCGGCACCGAGATCGACGAGTCGGTCGAAACAGTGGGTCAACAGCGGCTTTCCGGCGACCTCGACCATTCCCTTGGGTCTGTCGTCGGTCAACGGCTGGAGACGCGTCCCCTTGCCGGCAGCGAGTACGACGGCGTTCATTCCTGTATCGGAGCACCAGCGATGGACACAACAGCGTTGTTGCGGGTAGCGTTCCCGAAGGTTGAGTGCGCCCGATCAGTCCATGGTCACGCTTCGTACTGAGCCGAGTACAGTTGATGATACCGTGCTTCCTGATCGAGCAGTTCCTCGTGAGTCCCTCGCTCGACGATCTCGCCGTCCGCGAGCGTGTAGATCCTGTCGGCTCCGGTGATCGTCGACAGCCGGTGGGCGATCGCGATGACCGTATAGTCCCGGTCCATCTCCTCGATCGCGTTGTGCACCCTCCGTTCGAGATACGTGTCGAGATCGCTGGTCGCTTCGTCGAGGATGAGGATTTGGGCGTCCTTCAACAACGCACGGGCCAGCGCGACTCGCTGTCGCTGGCCGCCGGAGAGCTTCACACCCTGGTCGCCGAGGTCGGTCTCGTACCCGTCGGGGAGTCGATCGAGAAACTCGGTGACCTGTGCGATCTCGCAGACGTGGTCGAGTTCCTCCTCCGAGACATCCCGGTTACCGACCGTCAGATTGTACCGGAGCGTGTCGTTGAACAGGTACGGTTGCTGGCGGACGATCGCGAGCTCCGAGCGCCATTCGTCGAGGTCGAGGTCCTCGATCGGCGTTCCATCTACGGTGATCGCGCCACCGTCCGGCGTGTAAAACCGTGCGAGCAACGAGACGATCGTCGACTTTCCGGCCCCGGAGCGGCCGACGAAGGCGATGAACTCCCCGCGCCGAGCCGAAAAGGAGACGCCGTCGAGCGTCGGCTCCTCGTCGTACGAGAACGTCACGTCCTCGAACGCGAGTTCTCCGATCCGGGTGGGCGGAGAGCGCGTTCCCTCGTCGGGCTCTTCGTTCCGCGTGAG
>SKSS01000005.1 GCA_007122875.1 Salinarchaeum sp.
ACGCGATCCGGCCCTGACTCGTCGAGCAACAATGCCGGTAGCCTGGGCTCCGCGTAGAACGGTCGACCGATGCCGACGGCGTCACACGCGCCCGACCGAAGCAACCGATCGATCTGCTCCCGGTCGCGAACGCCGCCCTCCAGCAGAACGGGGACGCCGACCGAGTCGCGGATCGAACGGCAGAACTCCTCGTTCCACCCCGGTTCGTGGCCGAACCGACGGGACTGGAGCCTGTTGAGAAGCGCGACCAGACGCGTTCTGTACGGGCTTCCGAACGCCTCAGCGTATCCCGCTTCGAACCGATCGTCGTTCCACGCTCGCTTCGGATACGCCCCACGAACGATGCTCATGTCCCAGAACACTGACGTTTCTACCGGGACGAGCGCGTCGTATCCGATGTCGTCCAGCCTGCGAGCGATTTCCACGCCGTCGCTCCGTGAGAGTCGTCGCCGAATCGCTCGCGGTGCGGCCGTTTCGGCGGGGATTTTCGTGAGGAGGGGAACGTCACCCGCCCGGTTACGGATCTCGTCGTGGACGAGTTCGAGAAACCGCGTCCGGTCGGCCAGCGAGCCGCCGAACTCGTCGTCTCGCCGGTTGTAGTACGGCGAGAGGAACTGCTGGATGATCCCCATGTTCGCGCCTGCAAGATGGATCGCGTCGTAGCCGGCGTCGACCGCGTAGCCGGCTGCCGCCCCGAAGTCCGCCGCGAGTTCGTACACCTCCTCGGTCGACATGACCTGCGGTGACAGCGACAGCACCCCGGCGCGGTCGAGTGCGCGCAACAGCCTGGGCGGGGAAGACACCGCGAGCTGGTCGGTCTCGGGATGTGCCTCACGATAGCCTGCATGCCACGTCTCCATGCTCCGGAGACCACCGTATTCGAGCTGTATCGCGATTCGGCCGCCCGCGTCGTGGATTGCGTCGGTCAGCGCCGTGAGGTCGCTGACGAACGTCGGATCGTGGACGCGGGTCATTCCGGGAGCGGCACAACCGCCCTCCCCGCGAACGATCGTCGCCCCTTGAAAGATGAGGCCTGCACCCGCCTCGGCGGCCGGCCGAAGCTCGTTGATCAGCGTCTCGACGGCGTCGGGACCGTTTCCGGCACACTCCAGTAACGGAGCACGATAGAGGCGATTGTCGAGTTGCAGATCGCCGATCGCCAGTGGATCGTCGAGAGACGGCACGAACCGTGGTACGGTACCGGACGGCAAAGACGTTGGCGTCGAACACCATCGGGACGGAAAGGCCCTGTTTCGGGGTGCCGTCCGACTACGTGTGCGGATCGATCACCGATTCACCGTCAACAGCGCCACCCGCTCGCAGACGAGTTCCGCAAGCGACGCGTCCGTCGCGTCCCGTTCGGCGTCCGTAATCCCGAAGAACTCGTGGACGCGCTCTTCGTCGACGTGCTCCGGGCCGAGCGTTTCCGCCGGCTCCAGTACCTCCTCTACCGCGGCAACGGCGGCGTCGGTGTCCCCCGAACCGGTCGCTTCGATCGGCTCGGTGACGACCACGACGAGGTGTTGCTCTCCGTCGTCGATTCCGATCGCGAGTGCGTCGTCGATCTGCCGACGACCGGCCGCGTAGAGAAGCAGTTCGATCGCTGGATCGTCGGCAACGTTCTCGCCGCGTTCGAACGCCCGTCTCGCGAGATCGACCGCCCGCTCGACGTGCTCCCGGCCGACGACGTACCGGGCGTCCAGCGGGACGACGAGACGACCGTGCTCGTCTCCGAGCGCCGTCAGACTGGCGAGAAACACGTCTACGTCCTCGACGATCACACGCCCTTCGACGATTCGCAGCCGTTCGCCCGCGTTCGACCGATTGGTCACTGGAACTCCCCCAGACTCGACTGGTCGCCGTCCTCGTCGCTGGTGTCAGTGTCAACGGTCCCTGCCTCTTTTGTGGGCACCATCCCGGCTTTCGGCTCGACGCCATCGACGGAGGGATCGGGGTGGCCGGCGTTTTCGAGGATCGTCTCCGCCGTCTTGCGTCGGCCACGGAGTGCACCAAGGACGATTTCCTTGTCGGCTTCCCTGAGATCGGCCCTCGTCTCGATTCCGGCGTCGTGGAGGCGGCGTGCGCGCTTTCGGCCGACCTCGCCGATCTCCGCGAGATCGAGCAACTCCTCGCTCACGCCGTGATCGACCCGGCGTCGTGCCCGGCTCACGGCCCGGCCGACCCGGTTGGGGAGGTCGAGTTCCGCGGCGAGTTGCTCGGCTGCGCCGAGGAGCCAGGAGGCGGTATCGACCTTCCCCCGGACGTCTCCGGGACCGATCCCGTAGCGCTCGGTCAGCCGATCCTCGCTCACCTCGTTCGCCCAGTCTTCGAGCAGGCGAGCGGTCTTGAGTGCGGCGAGCCAGTCCTCGAAGCGTTCGGTCTCGAACTCGCTCGGAGCGGGTCCGAGGAGTTCGTCCTCGCGTTCGTAGTGTTCTTCGGTGTAGGTCTCGCGGTCGCCAGACCGGAGGTAGAGTTCGTACATGTCCGGGGTTCGTGAGACGAGGTGATAGAGCCCGAGTGCGGTCGGCTCAGCGGAATCCTGAATCCCGTCGACGATCGCGGCGGCGCTCATCGGATCGAGATAGAGCCGGGAGACGACGTGGCCGAGCGTGGTCGCCTCGAGTTCATCGGCGTCACGTTCGAGGAAGCCGTTTCGCTCTAGATACGCCAGCACGTCGTCAGTGACCGCGGTGAGGTGTCCTTCGTCGTCGGACTGGCTGGCATAGAGCGTCCGATCGAGAAACGACAGCACCTCGTCGCGGGTTCGAGCGAACCCGGAGGCGACGGTGGCGAGGAGATGGGTTCTGAGCGCGGGTTCGGCGGCCAGCTTCGATCGGACTGGCTCGGGATCGGCCCACACGTACCGATCGAAGAGTTCGTCGAGTTCGTCGTGGCCCGTCGCGAGCAGCACGGCTTCGCCGTACGGATCGAGACCGGGCCGTCCCGCTCGTCCGCACATCTGGTGGACTTCCAGCACGTCGAGCGGCAGCATCCCGCCCGCGGTGCCGTCGTACCGTCGCCAGTCGCGGACGACCACCCGGCGAGCGGGCGTGTTCACGCCGGCGGCAAGCGTCGGCGTCGCGCTCACGACCTTCACCAACCGGTCGCGGAAGGCATCCTCGACGAGGCTCCGGTGACCTCGGGCCAGCCCGGCGTGATGGAACGCCGCCCCGCGTTCGACGACGTCCGCGAGGTCGTCGCTCGTCCCGGCGTCGCTCACGTCGCGAATCTCCTCGGCGAGCGCCGTTAGCTGCTCGCGCTCGTCGCGCGTGAGGTGGGACTCGACGACGGCTCCGAGCCGACGGGCGGCCGACTCGGCGTTTCGGCGGGAGTTGACGAACACGAGCGAGGAGCCGCCTTCTGAGAGGGTGTCGTCGACCAGCGCGGCGGTCTGGCGCTGATTTTGTCGAACCGCAAGCTCCTCGGTCGTGCCGTCCTCGAAATGGAGCGCCTGTCCGAAGTGGACGCCCATCCGAAGCTCGATCGGTCGCCAGTCCGAGTCGACGAGAGTGGCGTCCAGCCACTCGGCGATCTCGGCGGCGTTTCCGACGGTCGCCGAGAGCGCGACCGTCTGGAGGTCCGGGTTGAGCGCGCGAAGCTTTGCGAGCGTCACCTCCAGCGTCGGCCCGCGGTGGGCGTCGTCGACTAGGTGGACCTCGTCGGCGACGACGACCGACACGTCCTTGATCCACGGCGCGCCGTTTCTGACGAGCGAATCCACCTTCTCGCTGGTGGCGACGATGATGTCTCTGGAGCCGAGCCACGCGCCGTCGCTCTCGTAGTTGCCGGTCGAGACGCCGACCGAAAGGCCGAACGCCTCTAGCTGTTCGAACTCGGCGTGTTTCTCGCTGGCGAGCGCACGAAGCGGGACGATGTAGAGGGCGATCCCGCCGACGCTCGCTCGCGAGAGCATGGCGAGTTCGGCGATCATCGTCTTTCCGCTGGCGGTCGGCACGCTCGCCACGACGTTTTCGCCCCCGGTGATCCCAGCTTCGACAGCCTCGGCCTGTGGGGGATACAGCTCCTCGACTCCCCGCTCGGCGTAGTGCTCGGCGGCACCCGTCGGCAGGCCGGGCACGTCCGCGACGTTCATTGCCCAGGGGTAGGGGCGTCCTCCGGTTTAAAGTGTCGTCCAAGCGACGGCGGTTCGACACCCGTCCGCGTACTCGGAACCTACGGTTCCGTCCGATCCACGTCACCATCACGTCGTCCACGGATCCGTCGGATCGTGTAGCCCCCGATCGAGAAGATGCCGTACCAGAGCACGAACGCGACCGGCACGTCGACGGTGTGGAGGTAGCCGGGAACGGCGGCACCGAACGGCTTCCATACGAAGGTGAACAGGAGGAGCGTCGCCACGACTCCCGGGAGGGTGAACAGCGAGATGAACACCGGTGGAATCAGGCTGGCGACGAGTGCGAACCCGACTGTCTTCAGCGCGAGCATCGGCCGCATGGCGAGTCGCCGTGCAACGCGGTTGACCGCGGGAGGTACGGGCAGACCCCCAACGATGCGCTTCGACAACCGGTCTGCGAGTGCGGCCGGGAGGTAGAAGATCGCCACGCCCGCGAAGAAGTTCCACGTGAGCGCCGCGCTAGAGGGTGGGGCGATGGTGCCGGACATACTGTGAGTGTAGAACGGCCAGTAGTAGGAGTAGTCCGTGACTTGGTCGGAAGTGCCTCCCGTCCACGTTCGCCACTGGACGTAGGTCATCGCGAGCGTCGCGACGCTCGCTAGCAGGAACGTTCCCCACGTGGGTGTCAGGAGGCGACGGAGTTGCTCTCTCGGGGACGTCATCGATCGTATGTGGTAACGAGTTATATATGAAGTGCGGGGAACGACGAGTACTGCGCTCTCGGACGCTGTGAACTACGCTCCTCTACTCACTCGTGTCGATCGCTCCACACGCCGTTCCCGTCAACCCTATCACCCGACCGCTCCAACCCGCTCCCATGCAAGTTGAGTTCGACCGGGACACCTGCATCGGGATGTTCCAGTGTGTCGCCGAGTGGGAGGCGTTCGAGCGGGACGAGGACGCCGGGAAAGCGGATCTCGCAGGAAGCGAGGAGGTCGAGGAGGACCTGTTCGTCCGGGACGTTCCCGAGGACGCGGAACTGGACGCGAAGTTCGCCGCCAGGACCTGCCCGGTGGATGCAATCGTGATCTACGACGACGACGGCGAACAGCTCATTCCCTGATCGGCACCCATTTTCAATCCGAGCAACTGACCGGTGCGCCGCCCGACGCATCAGTCTACCTGACAAAATGATTATAATCGCCGCTGATGACTTCCCCGTCTGAGGCCATGTCCGAGCACGACACCCGCGTACACGAGTGGGCGCGGCTGCTCGGGGACGACCTTCCCGAGGAGTTCGCGGACGGCTCCCGGCAGGTTCGCCGGGAGCCGTCCGGATAGGGTGACTCGAACCTTCTCGGGATGACTTGAACCGTCCCGTGGTGACTCGAACCGTCCCGTGGAGTATCGACGCTGGACGAGACGGCACCGTACGTCCTCGTTCTGTTCGGTCGGTGAGAAAACTGCAAAGCACGGTCGGAGCGAACGTGAGCCATGACCATCGTCGCGGCCGTTGATCGGACCGAGCGTGCCAGCGCCGTCGTTCGGGAGGCCGACCGCCTCGCACGGGCGTTCGGAGAGCCGGTCCACGCAGTCCACGTGCTGACGCGATCGGAGTTCGTCGGACTCGAACGGACGAGCGTCGACGACACAGGGGCGGCGGTCCACCCCGATCGCGTTCGGGAGATCGCAGCGGAGATCGCTGCGGAGACCACAGCCGACCTCGACGTACCGGTCGAGGCGGTCGGGCTGATGGGTGATCCGGCCGATCGCATCGTCGAGTACGCCGCCGACACCGACGCCCGCTACATCGTGAGCGCCGCACGGAAGCGGTCGCCGACGGGAAAGGCGGTCTTCGGCAGCGTCACACAGGGTATCCTGCTCAACGCTGACTGTCCGGTGGTGACGACCACCCACTAGTCCGGAACGCTTCGCCGCGAAACCCTGCGCGAACCAAAGGCCTAAGGCCGATCGCACCCAACCGAGGTTCATGAGCACCGACGCCCAAGAGACCGACGACTTAGAGGAGCGAGTCGCCAACTTCCTCCGCCGAAACTTCCCGCAGATTCAGATGCACGGCGGTAACGCTGCCATCGAACACATCGACCGTGAGACCGGCGAGGTCCACATTCGTCTCGGAGGGGCCTGCAGCGGCTGTGGCATCTCGCCGATGACGATCCAGGCCATCAAGAGCCGGATGGTCCGCGAGATCCCCGAAATCGAGCAGGTCCACGCCGAAGCCGGCATGGGAATGGGCGGCGGTGGCGGCATGAGCCCCTCGTTCCCCGGCGAAGGTCAGGAGCCCGAGGACGACGAAGGTCCCGAAGCGCCCTTCTGACCGGCGACGAATCGGTTTTTCGCCCGTCGATCGGCTTCGATCGGTTTTTTGATCCCCACGGCCCGAGGGGTGAGTATGTCCGACGACGGCCGGAACGTGCTGTTCGTCGTGCTCGATACGGTCCGCAAGGATCGGCTCACGCCCTACGGCTACGACCGCCCGACGACGCCCGAACTCGCGGCGTTCGCCGATGACGCCGCGATCTACGAGCAGGCGGTCGCGCCCGCACCGTGGACGCTTCCCGTCCACGCCTCGATGTTCACGGGGGCGTACCCGAGCGAGCACGGCGCGACCCAGGAGGATCCGTATCTCGAGGGGGCGACGACGCTGGCAGAGAGCCTTTCGGCTGCGGGCTACGACACGGCGTGTTACTCTTCGAACGCCTGGATCACGCCCTACACCCG